>JAJYYI010000095.1 GCA_021801125.1 Deltaproteobacteria bacterium
CGCCTTCCCGCCTCGCCCGCCGCGAGGCTTGGCGAACCGCCCATATCTGCCACCGCGCAAGCCCAAGCCCACTTCCGCAAATCGTAAAACCGCAAGAAAGCAGCGGGGTTAGCGCGGGATTAGCTTTCAAAGGCAGAACGAAAGGCGGAAGAGTGGCCTGGACGTAAGGCTGCTCAGGAACAGCGCCCTTGTTTAATCGTAGAGATTGGGCGCCAAGCGCTACGGTTGCGTTCAAGTTGCCTAAAGCGACGACAACATATATACGGTTCGAAACGGATTACTCGTCGATGGCCAATCAAAAAGTCTCGCGCGCGCGCCCCGAAACCGTCCGCGAATACGGCAAGACGATCGATTTCGGCCGCACTGCCGCCGACTACGGGCGCCATCGTGCGGACTTTCCTCCCGCGCTGTTCGATCGCCTCGTCGCGATGGGCGTGGCGCGGCCCGGAATGCGCGCGCTCGATCTCGGTACGGGGACCGGAGCGTTGGCGCGCGGATTGGCACTGCGGGGATGCGACGTCACGGGATTGGATCGCTCGGCGCTGTTGATGGCCGAAGCCGCGCGGCTCGACCGGGAAGCAAACGTGACGATTCGGTACGTGCAGGCCGAGGCTGAGGATACCAACCTTGACCAGGCGAGCTCCGAACTGGTGACGGCTGGACAATGCTGGCACTGGTTCGACCGCGCTCGCACTGCGGCAGAAGCGCGACGGCTGCTCGTACCGGGCGGGCATCTGGCGATTTGCCATTTCGACTGGCTATCATCTGCTGGAAACATGGTCGAGGCTACCGAGCATCTCATCATGAAGCACAATCCGGCTTGGAAGCTGGGCGGCACGTTTGGAGTCTATCCGCGATGGCTTCGCGATTTGGCCGAAGCTGGTTTTAGCGAAATTGAAAGCTTTTCGTTTGACGTGACCGTCTCCTATTCGCACGAAGCGTGGCGCGGGCGCATTCGCGCCAGCGCGGGAATCGGTGCGAGCCTCGGCCCCGAGCAAATCGCTGCGTTCGACACCGAACACGCGACGATGCTGCGCCAGCGGTTCCCAAGGGAGCCCATGCTCGTGCCGCACCGCGTGTTCGCCGCTATCGGAGCTGCGCCGTAGCTGCGTGCGCCACACGCGCGCAAATCACCGTTTAGGGCCAGTAAATCGGAGCTCAGTTTTGACGCCTCCCACCATAGTTTCAAAATCCATCTCCAGACCGTAGCGCAAGAGAGCGACCTCCAGCGCTCCCGCCCTTGACCGAAGTCGAGCGGCGGAAGATGATGCCTTGCTTTGTTTCAAGCGCCTCGGTTTCCCTCTGGCATATCGAAGGCCGACGTGCTGATGGATTTGACGACCCGCTCTCTCTGCTCGCGCGATTTGAGGGTTGAGCGCCAACAAGCCCTTCTCCCGCCGGTGGCTGCAACGCCGCGATCTTGCTAATAATCCCGAAAAACAACCGCGCCCTGAATACCATTCAAGTGAAGAATGTAAAATTGCGGCCTTTCGAGATAGTAGGCAGACTGCTCACTTGAAAAGCAATTAGATGAGTATTCAAGTGAATGTCAGGCGAGCCTCATTTGAAGCCTACCACAGTAAAAAAACAGAGCGACCGTTAACGAGCTTTGAAGAAAGGTCTAGCCAGCCTCGCGCCCATCGCGGCCCGCCTTACAACGAAGGCAACGACATAGTGCGCAAATCACCCACCGCCGGTCGAGCTGTGACTCGAACAGCCGAAAGTTGATTTGGAAGCTCGTAAGCTGCCGCGCAGCCCGAACCGAGCGCGACGGCAGATGCGAACGGAACCGTCCTGGTTTCTCGACGATGACGTGGAGAATGTCGGTGAAATGCCGGCGTGTCCACGCACCCAGACGTCCGTGCGCCGTTCTTTTCGCGCGGCTATGCCGCCTTTCCGTCTACGTTAATCGACCTAGTGCTGTGCTCGCGGCTGCTTACTTAACTTCTTTTACGTGCGCCTTTTAGATAAGGCAGTTACAATCCGTACAGCGCGACAAACTTTGCACTTTACAAGGAGGCGTTGTCGCGAAGAAAACCAACGTGACGCTTATCGCGTTGTGCGTAACGTTGCTGTGGGTAAGCGCCGGATACGCCGACGGCACGTCCGACAATCCGGACGCCCAACGTTCCGGCAAGGGTTGTCCAGACCTTTATCAGCAGAGTTCACCGGTCACTGGGCGGACCACTTCCTACGGAGAAGGCTTTGACGGCGATATCCAGGCCGAAGCGCCGCTGCGCCACCGGGACAACGGCGACAAGGCCATCACCGACACGAACACCAAGCTCATGTGGGAGAAGAAGCACCTGTCCGGGGACGTCCCCGACGTGAACAACACTTACACCCGGCGCAGTAGCATAAGCGACACGGTAGCGCACGGCACGATGTTCACGGACTTTCTCAAGACCCTCAACACCCGGCCCTGCTTCGCCCAGTCCTGTGACTGGCGGATCCCGATGATCAAAGAGATCCAGAGCATCGTGGACTACGGAGTAGTCACCAGCCTTAACGTGCCGGGGGTAGATACGGCGTTCAACAACCACCGCACATCAGGCTGCACCGTGGATGGCGCTAACAAGACTCAAAAGTGCAGTTGCACGCTTTCGGAAGCGCAATAGGACGGTCGGTGATTCGGCTATAGGACCATTTGACCTGGGTCTTTGAGGACGTACCCCTTAAAAACCCAGGTCTGAAGAGAGGGTGCGCAAAACCTGCTCAGCGCAGGTTACAGTTGATTACTTGGAGGCGGGGGAGCGGAGCCGACCGACTGAGAGCCGGGGCAAATGGCGGTCGCCGTTGTTGTCCTGGGCGGCCCTAAATCACAACCCGCCTAAATCCACAGCGGTTCTGCTCCACGTACTTTTCCGCCTCGCTCCTTTGATAGGACGGCTGAACCGTTGCGGGTATCTGCCGCCAAAGGGCGATTACGCCAAGCGTCTGGCGCACGAGCCGCGGGTGTGAGAACAGGGATGAGAAGGACACCAGCGCTTGTGCTATTTACAGAGTCTGCGAGTCATGTGCGGCCGCTTTACATTGACCCGAAACTATCCAGGCGAAGTCGCGACGCTTTTGGGGGTCGAGGAAGCCACGCTTGAAACATTTCGACCGCGCTATAACATCGCTCCCCTGCAACGCCACTTCGTCGTGGTTTCGGAATACGAACGGCGCAAGATAATCCCCGCGCGATGGGGCTTGGTGAATCGCTGGGCAAAGGACAACTCGCAGGCGGCGCGATGCATCAACGCCAAGGCGGAGACGGTCGACGTCCGGCCGGCGTTTCGCGACGCTTTTCAGAAGCGGCGCTGCGTGGTACCGGCCGACGGCTTTTACGAATGGACCGGACCGCGAAGCGCGCGCCGCCCGTTATGGTTTCATCGCGCCGACGGGCGTCTCGTGCTATTCGCTGGTCTTTACGAGAGTTGGTATCCGGCGAAGGACGAGCCTGAAACGACCTTCACGATCATCACATGCGCGGCCAACAAGTTTATCATGCCGATTCACGACCGGATGCCTGTTATCCTGCCTGATGACGAAGCGGCCGAAGACTGGATGAATCCGCGTGAGGCGAAGCCTGTGACGTTGAAGCGCCTGTTGGTTCCGGCCGCCGACAGCCTGCTTGTGATGAGCGAGGCCTCACCGCTGGTGAATAGCCCAAAGAATGACGGACCGGAACTGCTAGCTCTTGCTTCTGTCAGATGAGGCTACCGAACGGCGCAGCGGTTCAGGCCAGCCCGGTCGTGCCACGCCCCTCGCCGAAAGACGTTGACCTTCGCCTCAACGCGGCGATCCTTGCGCTCTCGTGTCATCGGGTCTATGAGAAAGCTAGCATCGGGGGACAAGTCGGAGAGCATCAATAGGAGGCTGTTATGGCTAAGTTTCTTATCCATGGCTCCTACACGCCTGAGGGTGCAAAGGGACTCCTGAAAGAGGGCGGCAGCAAACGGTACCAAGCGGCGCAGGCGGCCACAAAGAGCGTCGGCGCGAAGCTGGAGGCATTCTATTTCGCGTACGGCGACGACGACTTTTTTGGCATCGTGGAAGCGCCTGACGGCGTGAGCGTCGCGGCGGTCTCGCTTGTAGTCAACGCTTCCGGTGCGATAAGGAGCAAGACTGTGGTCTTGATGACGCCCCAGGAGATGGACGAAGCTGTCAAGAAAATCCCAAGCTACCGCGCTCCTGGGCAATAGCCTGGGAGGTGGTTTGGCGACCAATCGCCTTTAAAAGCGGTCTACGAAATAGGCAAGGTAACGAGCGGCTTGACGCGTTACTGACGTCGCCCGTCCCGTGGCAGCCTATCCAACTTCGGAACTCGCTCGGCGAGTCCCCAACGATCAACTCGCCTTTTCCTGTATTGACCACGCTCCAAAGTGTCAGGCCACGAGATACTGGATCCTAATGGCCCGGATTCAACCCTTTCTGAGCACTATCTAATGGGGCCGAAGGGAGTGTCGGGATTGTATCGGCTGACCGGGTTCGTAGGGTCGTTCGGCGCGTAACGGTTAGCGGGATTGAAAGGATTATTGGGCCGATAACGGTTTAACGGGTTAACCGGATTTTCAGGGTCGTAGCGGTTTACCGGATTGAACGGGTTATCGGGAGAGAATCGGTTGACCGGATTGAGAGGATTGGTGGCCCGGTATCGGTTAACCGGATCGTAGATGTTGTAGTCTCGCTGGTAGCGACGTGCGAAGCCGTCTCCCGCATTAACCTTCATGGCAACCCCCACACTGGTTGCGAGAATCAAGAGCGCAAACGCCACAGTTGCCAACCTTTGTGGCCTTCGCGCACCTGTCTTGTGCTTCAAGCCGTCCAGCTTGGCACCCACATTCTTAGACCCACCCGAAGTGCTTAAATCATCAATCTAGCACATTGACCTTGGAGGCGTCTACAAGCGGCTGTCGCGGACCGTTTTCACAGGTGAAAGGCGCGCCGGACTCCTCGGGAGACGTTATGTCATCAGAATGGGGCTCGGGTTGCTTGCCACGGCATTTTGAAAATGACATGAACCCCTGTGTTGGCCGTTCAGGCCGGGGTGAGAAGGGCGTTGTTACTGTTCCTCAATCTAGTCGGAAGCTTCGTTTTCGGGCTGAGCGGGGCGATGCTGGCGGTACGCAAACAGCTCGACCTGTTCGGCGTGCTTGTCCTCGCCGGCGCGACCGCGCTTGGCGGGGGGATCGCCCGGGACCTTCTGCTCGGGAGCACTCCGCCGACCACGCTGAATGATTGGCGCTATCTGGCAGCAGCCGCCGTTGCGGGGTTGCTCGTCTTCGTCGAATACCGCCGTATATCGCGATGGACTGGGCTGGTTCAGGTGTTCGACGGGGCCGGGCTAGGTCTGTTCACGGTCACGGGCACCTCAACCGCGTTGAATGCCGGGCTGAGCATGGTACCTGCGGCCCTGCTGGGAATGCTCAGCGGAGTGGGGGGCGGTGCGCTGCGCGACATCCTGGCGGGGGAGGTGCCCTTGGTTCTGCGCGGTGAAATCTACGCGCTGGCTTCGCTTCTCGGAGCGACGATCGTGATTGGCTCGGCTCGTGCCGGGATGCTCGGACCTGGAGCGCAGATCGTAGCGGCACTGGCGACCTTCACGTTTCGTATGGTGAGTTTATGGCGCGGATGGAATTTGCCAATCGCTCGTCCCAGTCCACATCCAAACGCCCTCCCTCCGCAGCCTTGAAGGCGGACGCCGAGAACCCGCGGCGAATTTCATCCTTGCCGAACGGTGGAGCCGGGCCGATGCGAGGACGGGCGGGCTTAGGATGAACGGACCTGGGACCCCTTGCGCGCGCGCAGACTACGGCGGAGGCGCGCATTTGTTGAATGCGCCTGGGCTTTGCGCGGAAGGAAGCAGGAGACGCTCGTCAGGCACAATTCCCGTAGGAACAAAGGCGAGTGGAAGCTCGAGGATACCGGTTAGCGAGTCCATTACGCTGCCCAAGAATTCAGGTGAAACGTTAGAGGCGTTGGGTGGTCCGCTCACTTTGATACGCACCGAGAATACCTTGTCGAAAGTATGCCCCAGCTTCTGACCCATGAGAGGAACTTTATCAAGAGCCCAACGCGGCGAGGTGAAAGGCATCACGGCCAGATGCAGGTCCAGCCGTTCATCAGGGAGCGCCACCTTTCCTTGTCCGACCAATCGAATCACCGGCCCGCTTAATTGCAGTTGCCGCACCGTGATGGCCTTGGGAGCAAACGTCAGACGCGCGATGATCCTATCGAATGGCAGGCCGGTCTTGTCGAGGTCCGGCGGATGGAACGTCAACCAACTCTGAAGGCTCAACACCTGCATGATGCGCACGATGACGTCGGCTTTGCCTAACGCGCCGTTGTCGACCATGATCGTGGCGCCGCCGCATAGCGGAATGGGTTGCGCTCCACCGCCAGGCAGGACCGCTCCAAGGTTGCTCCTCATACTGAGTTCTCCGGACAGCGGCTGGTTTCGCTTTGAACCCAGGGCCACAAAAAGGGCGCGAGCGTCGATACGATCGGTATTGGCAGTCAGATAGATCCTCCGGTGTTTGCCGTCCCAGAGCATCGCCATTTTTATCGAACCGCGCAGCGCTTGCGCGGAAAACTTTGTCAGCTCCCATTGATTTCCCTCGCCGTCGAAGCGCGCCGTGAGGTGACCAATGGTCTCTCCGCGAAAGAAGACCGTCCCAATGTCGGCTGAGCCGGAAAGCGCGAGCGTATGCGCCGCCGGCTTCGAAGGGGCCGCGCCGTCGCCGTGTGCGTCGCCGGGGGGAGGTGTCGCCTCGCCCGCCGCTGAAGCTGCCTTGGCGCCCGGAAGTCCGCTCGAGGAGGCATGAGTTCCGGAACGGGCGTGTAGCACCGCGGCAGCGTTCCCGGAGGGTTCGTTTCGCTGGTTGCTTGCCGAGTGCAACGCGTTGAAGTCGAGGGCATCTACGTCTAACCGATCTCCGTAAATAGCCACGTTCACTTTGAGATTCAGGAAATCTTGCACGGTCGCGTCCACGTTGAAGTGGCCGCCGCCCAGTATGATGCGGTTCGCCAATACGCGAGCGCCATGCTGATTGAAAACGACCTGGGTGCGGCGCACAAGCACAGGTTCTTTCGTATAGGCCGAATCGACCGTCAAATTCGTCACTGAGAGCGAGCCGTTTACCTGCGGCGGCTCCCGATCGACCTGCCACTGAACCGTCGCCTGCCCGTTGGCTTCACCCGCAAGCTTGAGCCTCGATGCACCCGAACCCTTAACGAGCGTCCGATACCATCGCCATACGTTGACTCGACGCAGGCCGAGCCGCGCGCGAATCATGCGGTTGTCGCGGTTGAAGCGGCCGTCGGCGCTCGCTGTCCCCCCGCCGAGAACCGTCACGCGCGCGGATGATACCAGAACGTCGGGCTCAAGCTCCGCACGGCCCGAGAAAGTGACCGCGTTTTGTTCGTTGCGATCTGCGATTTCGACAAAGCCGCGGCTGACTTCCATCCAAGGATTGTGTGCCGCGAATCGCCCGTTGTCGCTCGCGATTGTTCCACCCAAATTGACCTGCGCGTACGCGGCGGTGGGAGGACGGAGCAAGCCTCGAGCCCGGACGGGAAGCGTTTCTCCCCACGCGGACGGCGAAAGATCAAGCTCGGCGAAAAAGCCGGCGTTGTACGCCAGAGCGATAGAATCGCCTCCCGCACCGCGAGGGCTATCGACCCTAAACTCCCCGCGCGTGATCCGAAACGCGCCGACCCGAGCCGCCATGTTTTCGGCGGTGATCGCGCCGTTGCCCAGCGTGAAGCGAACCGGGTTCTCGAGCCGCAGGACCGGTGGCCCGAGCTGAGACAGATGAGGGGGAAGCGGCACGCTGTCAGCCGCCAATTCAGCGTCGCCGATCAACAGCGCGCCGCTGGACGCACCGAGCAGCATCGCAAGCATCTGACGCTTCCTACAAGTCGCGTCAGAGCAGTGCGCCAGCGCTTCGCGCCATCGCTTAATCCCGGTGGCAAACTGAACGCGCTCGACCCGCACTTGGCCGCCCGGACTTAAAGCCTGCGCAACGTCCAAGGCCTTGCTGGCATCGCCTACCTGCACCTGAAATGGCCCGCATGCAAAATCGAGTTTCGGATCGCCGGAAAATGGACTCGCGATGTTCAGCTCCGCGGGAACCCGTTGGTTCACAACAATGCCAGCGAGTACCAACATGTCGCCCGAGAGCTTCACTCTATCAGCCGACAACGAGTAAGAGCCTTCAAACCCCAACTCTCCCAGCGCCGACACCTGTCCCGCGCGCACTTGGATCCGTCCACGTATAGTCGCGACCTCGGCGACCGCGAATTGAAGCTTGCCGTTGAGCTGCACATTGCTTCGGCGAATGAACTCGACGGCGCCGCGCGCGCGTTTCGAGGGCTCGTCCTCCAAGGTGGGGATGGTAAACTCGGCTGATGCGGCAAAACCGTCAGCGGGCGGTCCGTTCCATGCGATTCGTCTTATTCCAACGGTCAAGGCCGTCGACTCTGCGTCCACGCTAACGTCGAGGTCCACGCTAGGCACTGGCTGGCCCGCACTGGCCAGGCTGACCAACCTGATCTTTCCGCCCATCACGCCCGCATGCTGCACATAATGCGCAGCCTGATCGGCAACCTCTGGCAACAACGCCACATACTCGCCCAGATTAAAGCGCTGCTCCGATGACCCTGACGTCCGGACCACGCTCACCTCCGGCTCGACGAGATTCACAGACTTGAGCGGAAGAAACTCCAGGCGCAGCAGTTGCGTGTAACCGATGACGACCTCGATACGCTTTGCGCGTGCTGACTGGCCGCGATAGGCGACGCTCACGTCCTTCGCGTCGACCTCGAGCCCGCTCGTTGCGACGCCAAAATCCAAACGACGCGCCTCTACCACGGCCCCGGTACGAGAAGCCGCGAGCTCTAATCCACGGCGCAGCAGGGCATCTCGCTTCATCACCAGCAGCGTCACCCCGGTCGCGCAAATGAGCAGCATCGCGACCACGGTGAACGCGACGATGCGCAGAACCAGTTTCAGCAGGCGCGCCATCGGTAACCCCTAGACAAAACGCTAGCCATGTCGTGCAGTAACAGTAGAGCGATCCTTTTTCCAAAACGCCAGTACCGCCATGGCGCGAACAAAGGGCGCATCCGCGCGCCGCCGCAACAATCCTGGCGACGCCTTTCGACGACGATGTTACGCCACCGGGCTCAGGCGGCAGCCTTCAGACTCGGCAGTGCGGCCGCTCAGAGCCCGCCACCGCCACACAATCGGCCTCAAAGAAGTCAGCGAATCAGGCCCTAACGGTTAGCCGAGCGGCGCGCGTACGAGAGACGGTTGGACTTCAGGTCTAAAAAAATTATACCGCGGTGGCGGCCATCACCAACATGAATCAGGTAGAATAAATGACCGATAACTTGAAGTATGCGCGGCAGCGGCCTTGGCTGCATCCCGGGAGACGCTGCGCGACGCGCCATACTGCTTGAATCAAAGGTTGCAGCCAGCGTCAAAACAAACCGTAGGGATGCTGCCGAAATCGCCGGGTTTTTTCCGCCTTAACCCGCAATATACGGAGAAGCAAACTTATGCAAATGGGGATGATTGGCCTGGGTAGAATGGGCGCAAACATGGTGAGGCGCGTGATGAGAGCGGGCCACGAATGCGTGGTTTATGACGTCGGCGCGCAAGCGGTCAAGCAGATGGAAAAAGAAGGAGCCATGGGCGCCAGTTCGCTTGACGATTTCGTCGCTAAGCTCAAGAAGCCGCGCGTAACCTGGATCATGGTTCCCGCCGCCGCCGTGGAGGATACGCTAAAGGAGCTGGCGCGTCGCTTCGAGAAGGGCGACATCATCGTCGACGGCGGAAATTCCTACTTCGTCGATGACATCCGGCGCGCCAAAGAGTTGAGCGCCAAGGGAATCCATTACGTCGATGCCGGCACGAGCGGCGGCGTCTGGGGACTCGAACGCGGCTTCTGCCAGATGATCGGCGGCGAAGTGGGGGTCGTGAAGCATCTGGATCCGCTGTTTGCCGCGCTCGCGCCGTCAGTTGATTCAGCCCCGCGTACACCCGGGCGTGAAACGGCGAGGGCGAGCACGGCCGAGCATGGCTATCTCCACTGCGGAGCTAACGGCGCGGGACACTTCGTGAAAATGGTTCATAACGGCATCGAGTACGGAATCATGGCCGCGTACGCCGAAGGCTTGAACATCCTGCGCCACGCCAACGCCGGCAAGCAACGCACCGCCGTTGACGCGGAGACTACGCCGTTGCGCGAACCGGAACTTTACCAATACGACTTCAACCTGCCCGATATTGCCGAGGTATGGCGTCGCGGCAGCGTAATCGCTTCGTGGCTCTTGGATTTAACTGCCGCCGCACTGATCGAGGACCCGGAACTCAAGAAGTTCTCCGGACGCGTATCAGACTCAGGCGAAGGGCGCTGGACCATCAACGCGGCGATCGACGAAGGCGTGCCCGCTCACGTGCTGAGCGCGGCGTTGTATGAGCGCTTCAGCTCGCGCGGCGCCGCTGATTTCGCGGATCAGCTGCTCTCGGCGATGCGCTACGAGTTCGGCGGCCATCTCGAGAAAAAAGGTTGAAACACCTTGTTACCGGCGCCTTCCTGTTCGCCAGACTCGCAATCTCTTCACGACGCGCGTGGTATCGATTCGTAACGGGCCGTTCGATGCTGGCGCGCTCTCTTGGAAGCGATCAACGCGGTTGTACGCGAGGCGCCGCATAAGGGCGCTCTTGCTGATAGGCTTCTGGCGGTCAAGCTTCAGTCGCGCGCAGCCCCGGAGCCCGTAGCGCGATAAAAAAGAAGTACCATAATCCCGGAGACGGCGAGCGCACCCGCCAGCACGTTCAGCCCGCCCTCGAAACTGTCGGTAAACTGCCTGATGTATCCCATCAGGACAGGACCCGCAAAGGCGCCGACGTGCCCTACCGAATTGATCAGCGCGATACCGCCAGCCGCCGCCGTGCCGCGCAAAAAGTCGGGCGGCATCGACCAGAACGGGCCGATCATTCCCCATACCCCGGCAGTGCCTAGGGAAAATGCGAGAAGAGCGACGACCGGGGTCCGTGCCTGCGCAGCAAACATCAGGCCCAGCGCGCCTGCGAAGGATGCCAGCGCGAGATGCCATCGCCGCTCGCCGGTCCGGTCCGAAGATATCGCTACGAGCACCACGGCTACGGTTCCCCACACATAGGGAAATGCGGCTAGGAAACCCAACTCCAGGGTGGTGAAGGTGCCAAATTCTTTGAGGATGCGCGGAAGCCAAAAGCTCACGCCGTAAAGCGCGAACACCATCAGCACATAGCTCGCTGAAAGTACCCAGACGCGCCCGCCGCGCAGCGCCTCGCCCAGGCGAAAATGCTTGCTCGAAGCATCTCGTTCGCGGTCGCAGTTGAGCAACACTTCGAGCGACTCGCGCTCGCTGTCGGAGAGCCACTTCGCTTCACCCGGGTGATCCGGCAAATAAAAGAGCACGACGACCCCAAGCACCACTGAAGGTATGCCCTCGAGCAGAAACAACCATTGCCAGCCGGAGAACCCTAAGACTCCATGCATGCCTAAGATCGCGCCGCATGCAGGTCCGGCAATTACGTTGGCCAGCGCGTTAGCCGTGAGAAAAAGCGCGGTCGCCCGCGCTCGCTCCTTCCGCGGGAACCAATATGTGAGGTAAAGAATAACACCCGGGAAAAAACCCGCTTCCGCGGCGCCCAGAATCAGCCGCAAAATGTAGAAGCTCTTGGCCCCTTGAGTATACATCATTGCCGACGAGACGATTCCCCAGGATATCATGATCCGCGCGATCCATCGCCTGGCGCCGACGCGCTCGAGCATCAAATTGCTCGGGATTTCGCACGCCACGTATCCGACGAAAAAGAATCCGGCACCCAACCCAAATATCACTGGAGTAAACCCCAGCTCGCGATTCATCTGGAGCGAGGCGAAGCTCACATTGATCCGGTCAATATAGTTCGCCAGATACAGCAGACATAGAAAGGGCAGCAGCCTTACACGCGCTTTCGCGAGCGCGTCCTTGGCGCAAGCGGCGGCGTGAATCGGTTCAGTAGACATGACCCCCTGCTCGCTGCGCCGCCAGGGCGCCAGCAGTACCAAAGGATTGCTCCACTCGCCGTGGCGGAATAGCCTCCGTCGCGCGGAGTCCGTTTACTCTGCCGAAAACGACCGGACTTGGCCGCGATAAGCAAACAGCACGACTACTCCGGCGCTGGCCAGCGCAACCGCCAAAATCTGGAGACCACCACCAAAGCTGTGCGTAACTTCCTTGAGAAATCCCATCAAGAACGGCCCGACGAAGCCGCCCGCATTGCCCAACGAATTAATCACAGCGATACCGCTCGCCGCCGCCGTGCCGCGTAGAAACTCCGGAGGCACGGACCAGAACGGACCGAAGGTTCCCCACAACCCCGCGGCGGCCAGCGAGAGTGCCAGAAGCGCGCTCGTCGGACTGTGCGCCCGCGCCGACAGAACCAGCCCCACCGCACCGACAAACGCACTGAGCGCAAGATGCCATCGCCGCTCGCTCGTCCGATCTGAAGAGATTCCCACCAGCACCATCGTTATCGCCGCACACAGGTAGGGCAGGGCGGAGAGCAATCCAATCTTTAGGTTGCTGAAAGTCCCCAATCCTTTCACGATCTGCGGCAGGAAAAACGTCACGCCGTATATAGTCACGACGATCAGAAAGTAGATAACGCCCCACGTCCAGACGCGCGCGCTGGCAAGCCCGTCGCGCAAACTATGCCGATAGGCCGCGCCGACCTCGTTATACTCGCGATCTAGCAGTCCTCTCAGGGAGTCGCGCTCATCTCTTGAGAGCCACCGCGCGTCGGCCGGGCCGTCGGGCAAGTAGAATAGGATGAGGACTCCAAGTATCACCGACGGAAGCCCTTCGAGCAAAAATAACCAGCGCCAGCCCGAGAGCCCCCAAATGCCATGCATGCTCAAAATCGCACCGCTAAGCGGACCGGCGATGAGCCCTGCGAGAGCCGTCGCGGTGAGGAATAACGCGCTGGCCCGTGCCCGCTCGCGGCGCGGAAACCAGTGCATCAGATAAAAAATGATGCCGGGAAAGAAACCTGCCTCGGCCACCCCCAGAAACAGGCGCAGCGCGTAGAAGCTATGCGCCCCTTGCGCCCACATCGTGGCGGAAGAGATGAGCCCCCACGAAATCATTATCCGTGCCATCCAGCGCCTGGCTCCCACGCGCGCCAGGATCAAGTTGCTCGGGACCTCGCAAGCAATATACCCGATAAAGAAAAGACCTGAGCCGAGGCCGAACGCCACGGGTGCAAGGCCCAGCTCCTGGTTCATCTGCAGCGCGGCGAAGCTTACATTTATGCGGTCCAGGTAATTGGCGATATAAAGCGCAAACAGGAAAGGCAAAAGCCTGACGCGCGCCTTGGCCAGCGCGCTCTCGGCATGCTGAACGGAAACGTCGTCCCCCTCGACTCGTAGCTCGTACGCCACGCGAAGCTCCTCCCCCGAGCCGCGCGACCAGTCTAGCGGTTAAGAACGAACGAAAGAAGAGCGAGACCGCTAACAAAAGTGAAATGATGTGGTTTTGTGACTCTCGCGCAGCTTTGCAATTGATTTTGTGCGAGAGCCATCCCGCGAACTCTATTGTCGGCCACCACTTCTGTGCATTCACGCCTTGCGCTGGCGGTCTCGACCGCTTCATCATTATGCTAGTGGGCGAGGCGCCTTGCGGATCCATTCGAGCATCGCTCCGTTTTCTCATGCGCGCGGGTGAATTCCGGCGCATCAAATCTTGACGTCGGCGGTCGGCGGATGGTTAGCGGCCAAGCCAGTTAAAACACCCTAGTGGACAACCGACAAATCGCGGACATCTTGGATGAGATCGCTGACATGCTGGAGGTCAGCGAGGACAATTTCTTCCGCGTGCGCGCCTACCGCAACGCCGCGCGCACGGTGCGCGACTGCTCAACGCAGGTCTCTGAAATGACTCCCTCAGCGATCCGCGAGCTCCCAGGGGTCGGCGAGGATCTCGCCCGCAAATTGGAGACCTTGATTAAGACGGGCGAGCTGCCGCTGCATCGCGAATTATCGCAGAGGGTTTCCCCTGGACTGGTCGAACTGCTTCGGCTTCCCGGGCTTGGCCCAAAGCGAGTGCGAATGCTGCGCGAAAGGCTCGGCGTCAAGGATGCCGCCACGCTCAAAGCAGCTCTCGAATCCGGCGCGGTGGGCAACTTAAAAGGCTTTAGCGCTAAGCTCGAGCAGCGCCTGCTTCAGGGTCTTTCCAACCTTGAGGCCGAACCCGCCAAGCGGTTGCGTTTCGTCGACGCGGAGTTACTCGTGCAGCAACTGTTCGCCCACCTGCGCGCAAGCAGCGCCATCATGCGGCTCGAAATGGCCGGCAGCTTCCGACGGAGAAAAGAGACCGTCGGCGATCTGGATGTGATCGCCGTCTCGCGCAAGAGTTCGGCGGTGGCTGATCGCCTGGTTTCCTTCCCCGCCGTCACCGATATCCTGGCCAAAGGCGAGGCCAAGACCACGGTCGTGTTGAACCGTCAGGTTCAGGTCGACCTGCGCGTCTTCGCACCCAAGAGTTACGGCGCGGCGCTCGTCTATTTCACCGGCTCCTCCTCGCACTGCGTTCACCTGCGGCGCATCGCACAACATCACGGACTGCTTCTCAACGAATACGGTCTTTTTCGCGACGGCAAGGCCGTTGCAGGCGAGAATGAGGAGGGGGTCTACGCGGCGCTGGGCATGTCATGGATTCCGCCCGAACTGCGCGAGGATCGTGGCGAAGTGGAGGCGGCTCTAGCAGGCAAGCTGCCGAAGCTTATTGAGCTGGACGACCTGCGCGGCGACCTGCATTCTCATACGACGTGGACCGACGGCCGCGCCACGCTGGAAGAGATGGCGCGCGCCGCGCGCGCGCGAGGCCTTGAGTATCTGGCGATAACCGACCATTCGCGGCGGCTGGCGATGGCGCACGGGCTGGACTCTCGCCGGCTGCGCGAGCAATGGCGCGAGATCGAGCAAACCGAGGCGCGCGTGGGAAAAATCAGGCTGCTGCGCGGAATAGAAGTCGATATTCTTGAAGACGGCAGCATGGACCTGCCGACCGCAATTCTGGCCGAGCTCGATTGGGTGGTCGGCTCCGTCCATTACAAGCTCGACCAGCGCGCCGATTTGATGACCAAGCGCATTATCAAGGCGATTCGAAATCCCCACGTAGACGCGATCGGCCACCCCAGCACCAGACTCATTAATCAGCGCGAGCCGAGCAGCTTCGACTTCGCCGAGATCCTGCGGGTTGCGCGCGAGGAAGGCTGCGCTTTGGAGATCAACGCTCAACCCGATCGGCTGGACCTGGACGACACTGCCTGCCTGGCGGCCAAGCGAGCCAAGGTCCGTCTGGTGATTTCGTCTGACGCCCATCATCCGCTGAATTTCGACCTGCTTCAGTACGGAGTAAACCAAGCGCGCCGGGGATGGGTCGAGGCCACGGACGTGCTTAACACTCGGCCGCTCAAGCAGTTCCTCTCGCTTCGGCGCTAGACCCGGCGCGCTGACTGCTCGTCTTAATCCGTGAACAAGGCCGGGGCGCGAATCGACCCCGCGCCACACATCCGCACGGCCATTCGAGACGGTGACCTGCTGGAATGAACGCTCACGAGCCTCCGCATTTAAGCCAACAGCGTTCACTATGCTAAAGGCTGCCAGCTCGTGCTTAATTGCGTCTTGCCATAACATCTCGCGCAAGGCGACTCCAACGCCGTTGGGGAGGCTCGGTAAGGTCACTGGCGGTGATATGCGGCTGGGCTGCCGGCGAGGCGTAACTTGACGAGCGCGCTTGACAGCTCCTGGCCAGCCACACAAGGTAAAGAGAGCATGCTCAAGGCCCACTACGCGTGCAATGCGCGTTTGACCTCAACCCACTCGGTCAACCCGGACCGGACATGATGATACGCAAAGCGATAAGGGCTGTCTTTGTCGTGTGCTTGGTGGCAATCGGACTTGCGCTGCCAAGTCTGCCGCTGACCGGCCGCTCGGTGCTAGTCTGGCTGCAACAGGAGGGGATCAGACTCACCGCGATATCTGACAAATGGCGCGAGGAGCAACCCATCAAACCTGAGAAAGCCAAAGCCAAGGAAGAAGCAGCACGCCTCGCGGGGAAGTCCTCCGGATCACCGCCTACACCGGTCGGCGAGAATGCAAGAGGGTGCCGTCCGGGTGAGGACGCGCTGGCGACCATTCCCCACCGCGAACATTATCAGATGCTCGCCGAGTGTATAAAGGTGATCGGCAGCGTGCGGTCCGAGCCTCATAGCGACCAGGATGGCGTGCAATTCGATTTCGATCCCGAGAGCGCATATGCGCACTTGTTCGCGCCAGAAGAGAGCGAAGTAGAGACCGGACAGACGCATCAGCTTGCAAAACCTGTCGTCGGGCTGGGAGTGATTGTTCCCGCAGACCTGCCAGGATGTCATCCGGGACAACCTATCAGGCGAGGCGCCACCGAGCCCGGAGCCGCAGGTGTGTGCAGCGGCTTGGACGTGATTGTACCATCGCCTGGCACCAGGGTGAAAATTACCGGCGCCTTCGTGTTCGACCGCGAGAACAAAGTTCACGTCATTTGCCCGGTATGGTCGATCGTTCCCCTCCCCGATTAGGGAGACTACCGGCGTGGCGGGCTTGGCACGGTGCGAAGTTGCGCATGGGGCATGTTCGCGGCAAACGGGCGCCCCGCACCGCTTCGGGCCCTTGAGATGTCGGCGCGGCGCGCCTCCCATCACCTCTGAGCGTCGAAAACAGACCTCGGATCCACACCTAAAGCGGGCTGGCTTCTGCGGCCCGTTGCATGCGCACTGCAGCGTTAACACCTTTCATAACAGCGGTTATGATGAAAATGTCGCTTTGGACCTCGAAATGGATGAACCGCCGGGCGGCAACAGGTGCGGGAGAGGCCGGGCACCTTTAGACGCCGCTTCGGTCAGGACGCGGGTCAGAGGCTGACCAGGATGGGAGAAATCCGCAAACCGTGCGGCCGTGCCAGAGCGCAACTGATATGAACGGACCAACTGCGAGACGACGGTGGATTTCAAGAGGCGGAAGTAACACCGCCAGAAAAGCGGCTCGTGTGGGTGCTATAGCACTCCTCGCGCTCGCCGCCTCTTTCTCCCTGGACGCTGGACCGAACTCCGCTGCTGACCAGGCGGCGAACCTTTCGCAGGCCGCGGCCGGCCTCGTGCCGATCGAGATTTCTCCGCGCCGGCGCCAGCTCATCGGACTAACCCTGGCAAAGGCCGAGGAAAAGGAGCTGACCGATCCAATCCAGGCGACCGGCCTGGTGGCGCCCGACGAGCAACACCAGGGTTACGTGCAGCCTCGCTTTGCCGGATGGATTAGAAAGGTCTACGTCAACCAGACCTACCAGTACGTGCGCAAAGGCCAGCCGCTGCTTACCGTTTACAGCCCGGAAGTGGCCAGCGCCGAAAACGAATACCTCCTGGCCTTACGCGCCGTGGGGCAAACGGCGGACAGCCGGGTCGAGGACGTGGCGAGCGGGGCAAAGTCGTTGGTGGACGGGGCCCTGACGCGCCTTGCACTGTTCGAAGTGTCGCCGCGCGAGATCGCCCGTCTTAAACGCGAGGGCACCGCTCGAGACACAGTTGAAATTGACTCGCCGATGACCGGCTATGTGGTCGAGCGTGCGGCCCTTCCCAACATGTACGTCCAGCCGCAGACGCGCCTCTATTCAATCTCGAGTCTCTCGACGGTGTGGGTTTACGCCGCCGTCTTCCAGAACCAGCTTGGCGAGATCAAAGTCGGCGATCCCGTTTCGATGACGGTTGACGCCTACCCGGGACGCTCGTTCGAGGGCCGGGTAGATTTTGTCTGGCAGGAAATTGACCCGACGACTCGCACGGCGAAAGTGCGATGCGCCTTTGCCAATCCCCAGGCGCTACTCAAACTTGGCATGTATGCGAATATGACGCTCAAGCAGCGCCTCGGTCGAGCGCTGGTCATTCCCGACTCGGGCGTCCTGCGGACAGGAACCCACAATATCGTCTTTATCGACCGCGGAAACGGCTACCTCGAGCCGAGCGAGGTCGAACTGGGTCCCCATGTCGGGCATGACTTCGTGGTCCGCAAGGGCTTGCGCGCGGGTGATATGGTTGTGAACTCGGCCAATTTTCTAATTGACTCCGAGAGCCAGCTACAGGCCGCGGTAGGGACCTTTGTACCGCCTCCGCCGGGGGCCAGCGCGCAGGCTGAAGCGCCTTCGGGCACCATCGAGCTTAGGACCAAACCCGACCCGCCGCGCAAAGGAAGCAACGAGCTGTTCCTGACCGTGCGCGATTCTTCCGGGAAACTTGTCTCGGACGCGCGTGTCACGGCGGTCTTCTTCATGCCGGCGATGCCGGCAATGGGGATGGCGGCGATGCGCGTGAGCGTCGAGGCCAAACCCGCCGGAAATGGGGTGTACACCGCCGCCGTTCATCTGGATAGCGGCGGAACCTGGAGCGTCACCGCACTCGCCGCGCGCGGCGGCAAGCAGATCGGCAGCCTTCAGCGCGACTTATCAGCCACCGGCGGCATGTAGGCGTAAGTGTCGTGATCAGCAAGTCCATCGATTGGTGCGGCGAGAATCGCTTCCTGGTCGTGCTGTTTGTCGTGGCGACCGTGGGCTGGGGCCTTTGGTCGCTTGACCGCGTTCAACTCGACGCGCTCCCCGATATCTCCGACGTTCAGGTGATCGTGCATACGCGATGGACGGGCGAGCCGCCGGACATCATCGAAGACCAAGTGACCTATCCGATTGTGACCGCGATGCTGGCGGCGCCCAGGGTTAAAGCGGTGCGCGCCCAAAGCATGTTCAACGATTCATATGTCTACGTGGTTTTTGAAGACGGCACCGACCTCTACTGGGCTCGCAGCCGGGTTTTGGAGTACATGCAGCAGCTTGAGGGATTGCTGCCCAGCGACGTCCATCCGGTGATTGGCCCCGACGCGACCGGGGCCGGCTGGGTCTACGAATATGTGCTCGTGGACAAGAGCCATCGCCAGAACCTGGCGGACCTTCGCACGCTCCAAGACTGGTACGTGCGCTACCAACTCGAGACCGTCCCGGGAGTCGCCGAGGTGGCGACGATAGGCGGGTTCGTCCGTCAATACCAGGTGAAGGCGGACCCGAATCGCCTGTTGGCGTTGCAAATCCCTCTTCAGACCGTCGTCGACAAGGTTCGCGACAGCAACAACGAAGTCGGCGGAAGCCTGCTTGAAATGACGGGGGCGAACTACCTTGTCCGCGGCTTGGGGTATATCAAAACCCTCGACGACCTTGGAAACGTGCCGGTCGGAAGCCGCAATGGCACTCCGATATTGGTGCGAGATCTCGGGGTCGTGAGCTATGGTCCGGAGCTTCGCGAAGGAGTGGCGGAATGGAACGGCGAGGGCGAAACCGTCGGCGGCATCGTCGTGATGCGATACGGAGAAAATGCGCTCAAGGTAATCGATCGGGTCAAAACGAAACTAGCGCAGATTAAAAAGAGCCTTCCTCCGGGCGTGGACATCTTGTCCGCCTATGACCGGTCAGGCCTGATTCTAGCGTCGATCAACACGCTCGAGCGCGACCTCATCGAAGAAGCTGTAATCGTCAGCTTCGTTATCATCGTCTTCCTGTTTCATTTCCGCTCGGCGCTAATCCCCATTCTTACCATCCCGCTCGCTCTGATCGCGACGTTCATCCCCATGTACTACCTCGGCGTCAGCTCGAACATCATGTCGCTCGGCGGTTTCGCGCTGGCAATCGGCGTGTTGATTGACGCTTCGATCGTGATGGTCGAGAACAGCTACCGGCACCTCGCCGAACGGGCCGCAAAGGACCGCAGGATCGCGGCGGACGAACACCGGCGAATCGTCCTCGACGCGGCCAAGCAGGTCGGGCGCCCGTTGTTCTACTCGCTGCTCATTATCGTCGTTTCCTTCCTGCCGGTTTTCTTACTCGAAGCACAGGAAGGCCGGATGTTCAGCCCCTTGGCGTATACCAAGACCTTCGCCATAACCTTCTCTTCGCTGCTGGCGATCACGATCGTGCCCATCCTGATGGTCTGGCTGGTACGGGCCAGAACATACCGCCTGGAAGCGGAAAACCCGGCGGCGCGCTTCTTCCAATGGCTTTACTTGCCGATCATTCGCTGGTGCTTGCGCCATCGAATCACCACGCTCGCGGCCGGCGTCGTTTTTCTGGTGGTGACATTTCCTTTGGCCTTCAGAATCGGTAGCCAGTTCATGCCGCCGTTGTTCGAGGGCTCGTTGCTCTACATGCCGACGGCGCTGCCCGGGATTTCCACTACCTCAGCCAGCTATCTGCTGCAGGAGCAAGACCAGATCCTTAAAAGCTTTCCCGAGGTAGAGACCGTCTTCGGGACGGTCGGGCGGTCCAATAGCGCGACGGATAACGCCCCGATGGATATGTACGACACGACGATAATGCTCAAGCCGCGCAGTGAATGGCCCGCCGGCATGACGGACGACCGGCTCCTTCAAGAAATGGAGGCGAAGCTTCATTTTCCCGGACTGTCGAACACCTGGACGATGCCGGTGGAGAATCGGCTCGACATGGAACTGACCGGAATCAAAACGCCTGTCGGACTCAAAATCCAAGGAACGAATCTTAACGAGCTGCAAAAAATCGGCTCCGCGGTCGAGAAAATTCTCGGCGGCGTGCCTGCAACCCGCAGCGTATACGCGGAGCGTGTGGCGCAAGGCTTTTACGTCAACGTGAATGCCAATCGCTTTCAGGCGGCTCGTTACGGACTTACGGTCGGCGACGTTCAGCGGCTGGTAACCTCAGGAATTGGCGGTGCGAATATCGCCGTCACAATCGACGGCCGCAACCGCTTCCCGATTAATGTCCGTTATCTGCGCGACTATCGCGACGACCTCGACGCGCTGCGCAGGATGCTGATCGCGACGCCAACCGGCGCTCAGATACCGCTTGGTGAAGTTGCCGACATCACACTGAGCCCTGGGCCTTCGATGGTTCGTGACGAAGACGGCCAGCTAACCGCGTACGTCTTTGTCGATCTCTCCGGCACGGACTACGGCGGTTACGTGGCACGCGCTCAGCGTGCGTTGGATGAAAAGCTCCATTTGCCGCCCGGGTATAGCCTCAAGTGGTCTGGCGAATACGAATTCGAGCTGCGCGCCAAGAGGCGGCTAACACTGATTGCTCCGGTCGTCTTCGCAACGATTTTCGTCCTGCTCTATATGCTCTTGGGTTCCCTGACCGAAGCGCTAATCCTGTTGTTTCCTTGCGCTTTTGCGCTCACAGGAGGACTCCTACTCCAATATTTCATGGGCTTTAACTTTAGCGTCGCGGTTGCGGTGGGCTACATCAGCCTGTTCGGCATCGCGGTCGAGACCGGCGTCGTGATGTTGATCTTCCTCGACGAGGCGTTGGAGCTTCAAAAAGCCAAAGGACCGATCGATCACGCCGCCGTCGAAGCCGCCACGATCGCCGGCGCCGTGCATCGGTTAAGGCCCAAGCTGATGACGGTTCTCGTCGTCATCTTGAGCCTGACGCCGATTTTTTTTGAAACGGGAGTCGGCAACGACGTGGTGAAGCCGATAGCCGTGCCTATCGTGGGAGGCATGGCCACCTCCTCGCTAGCGGTCCTAATACTGTTGCCGGTGCTGTTCGCTATAATTAAGGAGCGGGCCGCGCGCCGCGGAAACGGCTAATCCTCGGAGCCGGCTGTGGCGCCATTCGTCCGCCCTAGCAGCGCCTTCGTACGGACTGTTGGGTTCGCGGGGGGGTAAGTCTAGGTCCTAAAGCTTGAATATAGACGGGCGCACCTGCTGGTGAACTTCCTGGCGCAGTTGTAGTCGCCTGATTTACGGGATTTTTGCCATCGCCATCACGGCGCAAGAAAAATGAGGTGGATGAGGAGATGAAAGCTCATACTTACTCGACCAGAATGATAGCGGCTGCGCTCGGCGCCTTTGGCGGACTCATGGTGCTCGCGCTATGGACGGTGCGGACTGCGGCGCAGACGACGACCACCGAAGCCGGACCGATCTCGCCGGACCAGATCCCCCAGCCGATTAAGGACGCGCTGAGCGCTCCTGCAAGGCCCGCGTCCGACAAGGGCTTTGACGCCGGACGAAAGCCCGATCAAGTGATGGCGTTCCTGGGGATCAAGCCCGGGATGCAGGTGGCCGACCTCTACGCCGGCGGCGGATACACCACGGAGATTTTGTCTCGAATCGTCGGACCCACGGGGAAGGTATACTCACAGAACGCCGCATTTGAGCCGCGCTTTAAGCGCTTCGAGGACGCCTGGCACAATCGACTCAAGGCTCCGGACTTAAGCAATGTGGTGGCCGTAAGCGCGCCTTTCGATGCCGATCATTTTTTGCCCGTAAAGCCTAATTCGCTCGACGCCGTAATCATCAACCTCAACTATCACGATCTTGTCTGGCGCGGAGTTAACCGCGACAAGTTCAACGCCAGCGTATTTGAGGACCTGAAACCCGGCGGCGTCTACGGCATCATCGATAGCAGCGCTCAGGCCGGTTCAGGCACTCGCGACGTCAAAACGCTGCACCGAATCGATGAGCAGGTTGTGATCCAAGACGTGGAGAAGGCCGGGTTCAAGCTCGCCGCGAAATCCAACGTTTTGCGGCACCCTGACGACGACCGCACCTGGCTCGTCTTCCAACATCGCGGAAGCCAGGACCGCTTCGTGCTCAAGTTCGTCAAGCCTCAAAGTTAGCTGGGAGACACTGCGCACGCCCAATTCATCGTGCAATCCAGCGCGGCCGCGCTTGCAAGCTCAATCGGCCGCTCCGTATGATTCTGCAGATGAAAGCGCTGGCCGCGTGGGCCGGCGCAAACAACTCACGCGCGCAATTTTGCATGAGCGCAGTCTGGGAGCGAAGCTTTGGAGTTAAGCAAGACATTTGAGCCGAAGGCGATCGAAGAACGCTGGACGGCGCTGTGGGAAACGCGGGGCTACTTCGTCGCGGACCCGTCAAAGGAGGGAAGGGTACACAACGCCGCCACGGGAGAGGACTATTTCTCGATAGTGATTCCGCCGCCTAATGTAACCGGCCAGCTTCATCTGGGGCACGCGCTCAACGCCACGTTGCAGGACGTAATCGTTCGGATGCGTCGGATGCAGGGGTTCAACACGCTCTGGCTGGTCGGGACCGATCACGCTGGAATCGCGACGCAGAACGTGGTTGAACGCGAGCTTGCCAAAGAAAACCGCACGCGCCATGACCTCGGCCGAGACGCCTTCGTCGCGCGCGTCTGGGCATGGCGCGAAGCGTATGGCCGGCGCATTATCGACCAACTGCGCAAGCTTGGCAGCTCGTGCGATTTCAGCCGCGAGCGCTTTACGCTCGACCCAGGTCTGTCGCGCGCCGTGATCACCGTTTTCACGCGGCTTTACAAAGACGGCCTGCTTTATCGCGACCGGCGGCTCATCAACTGGTGCCCGCGATGCGAGACGGCGCTCTCCGAGCTGGAGGTGGACCATCGAGATACCGGACCCGCATCACCGCCCGCGCTGGACGTTGAGGGCGCGCTCAGCGAAGGCAAGCTGCCGAGCGGCGGGCTTTTGTACTACATCAAATATCCGCTGGCCGACGGTTCCGGCGCGTTGACCGTTGCCACGACTCGGCCGGAAACGATGCTGGGCGACACGGCGGTGGCAATTAATCCGAGCGACGAGCGGTGCGCGGAGCTCTTGGGTCGGCGCGTGATCCTGCCTCTGACCGGACGGGAGATTCCGCTCATCGCCGACGAAGCGGTCGAGGCCGGCTTCGGCACCGGCGTGGTTAAAGTTACGCCAGCCCACGACTTCGCCGACTTTGCTATCGCAAGGCGCCACGGGCTTGAGGAGATTGCCGTAATCGACGCGCGCGGCCGGATGACCGATCAGGCCGGGCCGTATAAAGGCCTTCGGCGAGAAGAGGCGCGGGCGCGTGTGCTCGAGGATTTACGGCGTCAAGGCCTGCTCACGAAGATCGAGCCTCATCGACACGCTCTCGGGGTTTGCTCGCGCTGCGAAACGGTGCTGGAGCCGATGCTCTCCTGGCAATGGTTCGTCAGGATTAAGACTCTCGCCGAGAAAGCGATCGAGGCGGTGCGCGCCGGGCGAACGCGCTTTTATCCCAAACACTGGGAAAATACGTACTTCAATTGGCTCGAGAACGTCCACGACTGGTGCATCTCGCGCCAGCTCTGGTGGGGTCATCGGATACCCGCTTACTGGTGCGCGCGATGCGGCCAGCTGATGGTTGAAGAGACGAAGCCCGAAAAATGCTCCAGCTGCGGATGCAGCGAGATGGAGCAAGAGAAGGACGTGCTCGATACCTGGTTCAGCTCGGCATTATGGCCGTTCTCGACTCTCGGATGGCCTGACTCCACGCCCGAATTCAAGCGCTACTATCCGACCAGTTTGCTCGTCACCGGCTTCGACATCATCTTTTTCTGGGTCGCCAGGATGATGATGATGGGGATTTACTTTACCGGCGACGTGCCGTTTCGCGAGGTGTACATCACTCCCCTGGTGCGCGACCAATACGGCAAGAAGATGACCAAGTCGCGC
>JAJYYI010000106.1:0-1593 GCA_021801125.1 Deltaproteobacteria bacterium
AGCGCGAGGGCAGGCTTCGTGGCGCCTACGATTCGCTCGCACGAATCTCAGCGGTGTCCGACAAGGCCCGCCGCGCGGACCGTCTGGACGCAACGTTAGAGAACCTACACGAGCTGTCGGGTATTTTCTTCGAAAGCTCGATCAGGACACTCGCGCGAATTCAAGACCCAGAAGGCAAGGGCCTTCTCGAAGATATCTTCAGTTGGCCGCCCGCCGAGCGGAGAAAGTTGGAAGAAGGTCTTGCAGCCGCCTGGCTGGATTTCCGCAGGGTCCACCTTTGCTGGTTTCTTCAGCGGTTGATTGTATCGGAGCTTGACGACCCTGCCGAGTTACGCATGCTTGTGAAGCACCATGTGGGCGGACTCATCGAAATCAAGGAAAGCCTCGTAGGGAAACTGCGGTACTTGGACCCGCAAGGGGCTGCCGACCTTTGCGGGCAACTAAACCACGCTCTTGATGCACATCAAGAAGAATTGAAACAGCTGGCAGCTGCGATAGATTCGACTCCCGAATTGACCGTCTTGCGTTGAGAGACTCAAGGGGACATCGACTGATGAGCGAAAAAAAGGAAACGAGTGACAAACGGGAAAGCGAAGCGCCGATAAATCGGGCTTCGAAAAAAAGCTGGATGAGAAAGGCAGCCGCCGCCGCGACGTTCCTCGTAAGCGCTTTCCTCATTCTCGCGAGAAAGGGTTCGAAGAGCTGATCCGGCTGGCGGAAAGCGCGGCGCGGGGTGGGGTCGCTTCGGCAATACTAGTTTAGCAAACCAGGAGCGCGATTTATTCGGTGACTGCCGCCGGCAGGTCGTCGAGATGGCAGCCGAGGACATTGATCCTGTCCCGAGGAGGCGGACGAGATGGTCCGCGCGATTGGTATAAGTTGGCGTCACCAAGAGGCGCGCCTAAGATCTGATCGGACCGCTAAGCTTCGCCAAACCGCTCGAGGAACCGCCGAATCAGGGCTCGGTCGAACCGGTATCCTTCCGACTGCATCTGTACAACGATTGGGCGAACGAGATTGATTTGTCCCAGTTGTTTCGCCTCAGCCAGGATGCGCAAAGTTCCAATGACCTCGATTCCGAATTCGCGAGCGACGCGGCGCGCGCGAATTTCGTCGACCAGCAACTGGGCGCCTCGCTCTTGGGCAAGCGCGATGGCTTCGCGCTCGCCCTCGTGCAGAACGCTCGGTAGGGAGTCAATGATTGAGCGGCTTATGACGGAAGCCTTCTGAATCCAATCGGCTTGAGCCACCTCGGCCGCGCCCGGCATGCCGCCTTTCTTGACGACGATCTCGTCGTAGACAGCGTCGGGGATTAGCAGGGAGCCGGTAACGTCACGGAGAAGAGAAAGGCGGCCGATTCGGGCGAAGACAATGATCGGGCCGGTATCGGAGACGATCATGTGGCGCCGTTACGCTTGACCTCGGTGGCGAGTTCGCGATCGAGTTCCTCTGCGCTCATTCGAACGGCCGGTACATCGTAACGTGCCATCAGTTCGAGAAGCTCCCAGCGCGCTACTCCCAGAATGGCCGCAGCTTGCGCCTCCGACAGCCTGTCGAGGCGTAACAGATCCATTACGAGCGCCTCGCGTACGC
>JAJYYI010000106.1:1603-4101 GCA_021801125.1 Deltaproteobacteria bacterium
AGGGCACTTCCGATTCGTTCCAGCCAAAGCCGCCGACCACCTCTTGGGGCAGGCTTACGTGAAAATCCTTCTCAGCCACGGAACTCACCTCGTTTGGCCTCTGTCTGACCGCGCGCAGAGCCGACACAAACATCATACGCTCGCGGATGGCGCCGTGACCACGGCTCAAAGCGGAGGGGGGCGGAGCCTTAACGAGTTTGCCCCACGTGGGGCAAACTGTACCGAAACAGCCACTTCGGGACACATTTCGAGCCGAAAAACCTAAGGTTTTCTGGGCTTTCGTCGGGGTTCAAATCCCTTCTGCTCCACCAAGTTTCCTTTCCCTTGGTGCCGACGATCGCGGCCTGCATGCGCAGCAAAGCCCGATTCTCTGACGCGTCCCGAAGTTCAGCGGTCTCCGAAAATGTCCGAAAATCCACCTCTCCAGGCGGTCGCCCGCGGCGCGCCCGAACCTGCCGCGGAAATCTCTCTTGACAACCGTTTGGCGCCAGGATAGTTAGTGTTCGTTCACTAACTATGGAAATACTCGCGGCAAAGCCCGACAGCAAGCGGCCGGCGATCGTGCGCGCGGCGACCTCGCTATTTGCCAAACGCGGCATAGACGGGACCAGCATGCGGGACATCGCTGACAGGGCGGGGGTGCGGGAAGCGGCGATATACCGCCATTTCGCAGGCAAGGACGATTTGGCGCGCGAAATTTTCCTGAGCTGGTACGGATGGTATACGGGGGAACTCCAGCGGATCATCAGCGGTTCCGAGGGCGCCTTGGACAAGCTTCGCGCGATTGTGCGCCACGAATTCTCCGCCGTGAGCGACCATAGCGAGGCTTTCGTCTATTTCTGCGAGAACGAAGCGCGGTTCGCGCGCGGCCTTCCCGCGGGGGTTATGAGCGCGCGGCGGGTCTTGGCCGCGTTCATCAAGGCCGGCCAAACTGAAGGTGAAGTGACCGCGGGAAGCCCCGATCTGCTTGCGGATATGGTGAGCGGCGCCCTCTGCGCGGTCGCACTGGCGTGGCTGCGCACCGGCCGGAGAATCAAATTGAACGCTCAGCTCGAGGAAGTCGTGCGTGGCTGTTGGCGCCTGATTGCGGCTTAGAAGATCGCCATTGATTGATAAAGGAGACCTCGAAGATGACGCCCGAGGAACAACTGATCCAACGTTACTTCGATGCATTTAACCGGCATGACATCGAGGGAGTGGTTGCGTGCTTCCACGAGCAGGCGGTACTGGTCGGACCTAACGGCAGGCGGCTGGCAGGCATCGCGGAGGTGCGCCGCTCATACGAGACCGAGTTCGCGCTATTCCCCGATGCGCACTGCGAACTCCGTGTATGCACCGGTAATAGCGGTCGCGGAGTCGCCGAATCTTACTTCACAGGTACTCGCTCCGAGCGAACCAGGATCGAAGCGATCGGTGCGGAGATTGTCGAGATCGTGGACGGTAAGATCAAAGAAATCCGTGATTATCATCAACCCGCGCCGGCGAAGGCTGCAGAGGAGAGTACGGCCGCCGCGCGGTCCTGAATCAACATCAACTGACTCAAGGCTCGGGCGGAGGAGGCGATCATGAGCGGCACGGTTGAGCAATTTGAAGGTGGCTGCCTGTGCGGGGCGGTCCGTTTTGTCACGACTGGCGAGCCAAAGGGGGTATATTGGTGTCATTGCCAAAGCTGTCGAAAGCATACCGGCGCCCCAGTTTCCGTCTTCGTGGCGTTCGACTGCGACACCTACAGGGTCACTAAAGGCGAGATCAGCAAGTTCGATTCGACACCGGGACAAACCCGACGCGGATTCTGCGCCAGATGCGGGTCAACTTTGACCTGCGAAAGCCTGCCCGGTCCGACGATAACGCATTTCCATGTCGGCGCCTTCGATCAAGCCGTACGGCTTCGGCCAACGAGGCAGTACTTTTCCGAGGAACGCTTGCCGTGGTTGCACATCGCGGAGGCTTGAGGCCAATCTCCGCACGTGAGATGTCGAGGGCGGAAGCCGACCGGCTTCCGCCAGAGGCGGAGAGACTTTAAGTTGCGCAGACGCGGTCGGCCGGACCCACCAGCCGGCTCGCCACGATCGTGTCGAGGCCGGCGCCGCAACCCACGTCGAGAGCCGCCTCGCCTGACCGAAGTGGTCAGAGGGCGAATGGATTGCCGACGCCGCAGAAGGCCTCGAACACCTCGTCGGGCGGACCGCGCAACAGGGACGGGTCGTAGGCAAGCGCAAGTGCGCCGGCTTTGCCGGTCAGGTAGCGAAACTTTCCCGCAACGGAGCACGAAACTTCGGCATACTTCTTTTGTATGGCCTGTTGGATCTCTTCAGCCCTTCGATCGCTCACAGCGGGGACCTCCCCAAGTCTCATTCCGAGAGCAAACGTTTCATGATTATTCACTTGACGCAAGGACCAAGGTAGGTTATCTTGACCCCTCGATTCCTGAGCCGATCTGGAACCAGATGGTTCAATCGGACGCTTCATGGGGGGTCGATATGACACTTTGCATAGCT
>JAJYYI010000107.1 GCA_021801125.1 Deltaproteobacteria bacterium
AACTTGAAGTGATGATGGACATCACGGACCGGCCGGCTTATGCGTACTGCGCCTACCATGCCGCGATGCTTGCGAAGAAGCTCGGCATCGACGCGCTGTCGCTCATCGAATTCGGCGTCGCCGGCGGCAACGGCCTTCTGTTCCTGGAGCGCTTCGCGGCGCGTATCGAGCGCGCCCTGAACCTGCGCGTGGAAGTGTACGGCTTCGACACCGGTGAAGGCCTGCCGCACCTCGGCGGCCCGGAAGACATGCCTTATTGGTTTCGCGCGTCGCAATACCGGATGGACATCGACGCGCTCCGCGCAAAGCTCACCAGGGCCAAGCTGGCGCTCGGCAACGTTAGAGAGACCGTGGACACGTTCTTCAACCAATACAATCCGGCGCCGGTCGGGGCTATCTTCAATGACCTCGACCTGTACACCTCGACTATCGAGTCATTGCGCATCTTCGACCACGACGTGAATCGCTTCCTGCCGAGAGTGTTTATGTATTTCGACGACGTGATCGGAAGCGAGATGCAGATGTACGGCGAGAGCAACGGCGAGCTTCTTGCCATCTCGGAGTTCAACCGGCGGCACGACGCGATCCATATCGGGCTTAATCAGAACCTGTTGCCGTTGTACAACGTCCACTATCGCTATCAGATTTACTACGCGCACCTGACCCGGCATCCGCTCTACGCCAGCTACGTCGGCGGCGACGAGCAGGAAGCGATGGAGTCCTACCTGAGACTCAAAGGCGCCGCCTGACAATCACGGTGGGCGGCAACCGTTTTTAGTTTTGCCGCTTGAGAAAGGGGAAACATGGCCCAGAACGCGTCGGAACGAAGACTCTTTCTCGTCTATTTCGCCGTCTTTGCAGTCGAGATTCTTTTACTCTCACTCGCCGGTCTCCCGGGTTCCATGTCCTTCCGCCAGTATTCGTGTTGCGACCATGGCGCCAACCTGAGCATTCGATATCTCGTCTCACACGGATACCGGCCGACCATCGATTTCGGCTATCTCTATGGCCCGCTTTCGGTCCTCTTCGGACAGCTCTGGCTGGGAGCGTTCGGCAGCACGCCGACGGCGTACCAGGCTGCGATGACGGTGTGCGACCTACTGATCGTCTTGGCGTTCGCCCGGATCGCGGCGCGCCTGCGCTTCGGCCCGTTCGGAATCGCGCTGACGATCGTGGGAATGCTCTTTGCCGTCCCGTTAACCTACATAAATTTCGCCCACGCACTCGAGGCAACGCTCATCTGCTACGGGCTCGCCGAGCAGGCTCTTGGGAACAAGCCCGGGGCGCTCGCATTCAGCTCGGCCGCCGTGCTCGCCAAACCAAGCATGGGCTACTTCTACTCACTTCTCCTGTTGGTCTTAATCGGTCTCGAGCTTCGAGCTCGCAAATCCGACAACCTGCGCGAATGGGGTCGCGCTCTTGCTCCCGGCGCAATCGTTTTCACCGGCTTGCTCGTGCTCCTCGCCCTCTACTTCGGCATCGCGCCGCTCCTACACGCCCTGCTTCCGTTCACGGGCGCGGCCAACTACGCAGCCCGGCACTACGGTTTTTTCGCCGGGAAGGGACGGTGGTTCTGGCGGGGAGACCCGACGCAGGGCTGGCTTTACTATCTGAGATCCGTTGCCGGATTCTGGATGTTGCTGACCCTTTACCTGGTTGTCGCAGCGATTGCGGCGCTGCGTAACGCGTTGAGCCGACCAATCTTTGAACTGTCGGCCAAGGATGAGCTAATCCTCACTTGCGCCGTCCTTCACGTCGCATTCGTCACGGTGTTTTTCGGCAATAAGTATGATTGGGTCTATTACCCGTACCTGCTGGCGCTCGGCGTCGCCGCGGCTGTAGACATCGCGCCGGTCTATCGGCGCTCCGCCGTGCCGCTTCTCCTGATAGGCGCGATCTCGTTAATATCTCCCATCCACACCTTTGAAAAAAGATGGACCCAGGAGGTGCGCAGCTCTGCGACCGCCGGACTCTGGGCCAAGCCCAAGGTGAGGGACGAATGGACCCACGTGCTGGATCTCGTGCGTGGCCGTCGCGCGACAATCGTCTATAGTTTAGGCGGCGCCCAAATTATGTTTCCGCAGTTCGGCCCACCCGTCAGTGCATTTCTGTTGCGCGGCCTTGCAAACACTGTGGAGATCCGGCGCGAGATTGCACAACTCTCTCGAGCGGACCTGGTGGTCGTTCCGCTTGGCACTGTGGAATCTTGCTTTGTGCGCCCCGGTCTGCCGCAGATCGATGCCGCTCTTGAGAATTTCACGCCGCTCTGGACCGGCAAATACTTCCAGGTGCTGAGGCACCGCGCCGCGCCGTCCATCGACAATGCACCTCAGCCCCGCCAGTGACTCGCCGACGCCCTCTGTTTTGTCGGGCCCTGCGCAGGTTGCCTTGGAGACGCGAACAGCACGACCTCGACGCCGGAAAACTTTTTTACCTTCGGCGGCCCGTAGCGACGCGCCAGTTGCTCCATCGTCGCCCGCGCCGCCTGGGCATTGCCGAGGGTTGGGGTCCAAGTTTCGCGCAAAACCAGCCAGACGCGCCTATGCGGGGCCGCCACGGCCTGCTCAAAGTAAGGATCAGCCTTGTCGAAGATCCTATCGTCGATGAAGTGGCCCCCGACCCGGAACACTGCGTCCCAGTCCGGATATACGATTGCCGGGAATTTGACCGGGTCCCTGAGCCTGTCGCGATAGTAATCTACTCCCCAGCGCGCGTCGCCACGATAAATGATCATCGCGTCTCCGGGCTGTTCCCGCCGCGCCACGTACGACACCGCGCCGCGCCAGTTTTCCCATCCCGGACACCGGTAATACAGGCAATCGTCGAACAGCCCGACAACGAGTATCGCACCAACCGCCGCGAACACCGCCCTTTTCGGAACAACCTCGCCCGCCAGCATGATTCCCGCCGCCGCGAGCATCACGATGAACGGAAAGCATTCGACCAAGTATCGGTTGACGAAAAATGGCCGAGCGGTGGACACCAGGATCGTCGCGGCGACGGGTACGAACGCGCATAGCGCGACGAACCCAAGCTCGCTCTGGTAACGCCCGCCCCTTATCGCAAATCCGAGCGCGGCGATAATCCCGGCCGCGTACAACAACGTAAGCAACATCCCGGCGGCAAGATGGACGTCGTAAAGGCGAGGATGACCCGCCAGATTGATTCCCAGATGGCCGGACTCGATCACAAAGAACCGCAGCACTGCCTTAGGCTTCGTTGGCAAGATCCATCTGGTTACGTTGCCATGGGCGATAGCCACCGCGAAGTTCGGCAGCGCCAGGAGCCCGAAAATTATCGCGCTCGCCGTGAGCCGGATTGTCGTCCTGCGCCCCGGCTTGAAGAGCCAGAGCGAAATCCACTCTGCCGGCAGCACCAGGATTGCGAACAGATGCGCATACACGCCAAGCGCGCCGAAGATGACATAGCCCGCGCAGTTTCCCAGCGAAGGCCGCCTGAGCGCCCGGACGAAGAACCACGCCGACACCGTGACCAGCAGAACCAACAGCGCATACGACCGCGCTTCCTGCGCATAGCCGATCGCGGTCAGATTTACCGTCATCATCGCCGCGGCGAGCGCACCCGTTTCTCGATCGAACAACTCCGCGCCGACCAGGTAGAGAGCCGGTATTGTGAGCGTCGAAAATATCGCCGACGGAAACCGCAACGCGAATTCGCTGGTGCCGGCAATCGACGTCCACACGCGAAGGATCACGTAGTAAAGCGACATTGCCGAGCACGAGGTGGTAATCAGGCCCGTCAGCCGCGGCCACGAAGCGGTCACGATATCCGCAGTCGCGCCTTCGTCCACCCAGAAACTTTTCGAGCCTAAAAAGAGAAGCCTGAGAACCAGCGCCGCCGCCGTGAGCCCGATTATCAGCGCCGGGTAAATGCTTGAACGCGCCCCAACCGCGGATAACCGCGTTGTTCGTTCCGCCCGTGCGTCGTCGCTCGAAGCTACTCCAGCCCGCATAGAGCGCACCTGTGCCCCTATAGCCAGCTTTGCTCACCTGACGC
>JAJYYI010000084.1 GCA_021801125.1 Deltaproteobacteria bacterium
AGTGGAGCATATCGGCGAGTTGCGAGCGCAAAAGATGGGGAATCTGGGTCGACGACCACACGGTAAGCTGCCGGTAGCCGCGGTCCCATTGTCCAACCACTCCGCGCGGCTCCATCATCGTCGGCGTTAGACGCTGATTAATCAGGCGAAATTTGAGCGTCTTGTCCGCCTCGCTCATCGCCTTGTCGAATCCGGGGGGCGTAGCTTCCGCCTTTGCCGCCAAGTTCGTGCCGAAATTCTCGTGGAGCAGGGGCGCGCCCGCTTCGAGCGCCTTCTCCGGATCCACCACTGCCGGAAGCGGGTCGAAATCAGCGGTTATCAGCTCGATGGCGTCGCGCGCAATGTAGGGGTCCGTGGCGACCACAACCGCGACCGGGTCGCCGACGTAACGAACCTTGCCTCGCGCGAGCACCGGATGGTCGGGAACGTTTTGCGCGGGCGCCACGCAGGGCAAGGAGCCGAGGCGGCTGGCGAGATCCTCGCCGCTCAAGGCGCAGACCACCCCCGGATGCTTGCGCGCCGCCGAGAGGTCGATCGAAGTAATCTTGGCGTGGGGATGCGGACTGCGCATCAGCGCCGCGTGCAGCATCCCTGGTAGCTTGACGTCATCAACATAGGTGCCCGTGCCGGTAATCAGGCGAGGATCTTCTCGACGCCTTACGGGCTGGCCGATGAATTTGGGAAGTGCCGCCATCGCTCTTTCCCTCCTTAAGAGCTCACTAGCCCCTGAAATCGATGATACCGCCGCGCCCGCGCTAGGCGCCCTACCGAGCGAGCTCGCGAGCGGCGCAACGCTCCTTACCCACCGAGCTACGCCTAGCGCATCTTTTGCGCGGCGTAATGCACCGCCTCAACAATGTGCTGGTAGCCCGTGCAGCGACACAAATTGCCTTCCAGGGCGTGCCGGATCTCTTCGTCGCTTGGATTTTTGTTGCGGCTCAACAAGTCCGCCGCAGCCATAATCATGCCCGGGGTGCAAAAACCACACTGCAAACCGTGCTTTTCCCAGAACCCTTCCTGTAGAGGATGCAGCTCACCGTCCTTGGCCAACCCTTCAATGGTCGTCAGTTTGGCGCCATCGGCCTGCACGGCCAACATCGTGCAAGACTTAACCGCTCGTCCGTTCATAAGGACGGTGCAAGCACCGCAGAGCGTGGTTTCACATCCAACATGAGTGCCCGTCAGCCCGACCACTTCGCGGAGGTAGTGCACCAAAAGCATGCGTGGCTCAACTTGATCTTCGCGCGGCTGCCCATTGACGGTTACTTTGACTTGCATAGGCATCCCCCCGGCTAGGTTAAGGCTCTTTTTACCAAATCCGTCACGATTAGGGAAGTCCGGGCCACTGCGCCACGGGGACGAGCGACAACCCGAGCGTTACCCGGTGGGGCTCCGGCATCGATTTGTCCACCTTTCTATTCAACGAAGGCACGATTTTGCGCGCTGGCTGCGGAGGTGCTCGCGAACGCAGCGGAAATCAACGAACACAGACGGACCTCGGACAGCAACTCAACCACTGACAGAACCGCCCGCGGCGATCTCGCTCGCGCCGAAATAGTCCTTAAGAAACGTCTCGTGGAAGGCGATGCGGCTCTGATGACGCAACGTGCGCTCCATACCTTCGCCACGAAACCTTCAGCTATGCCACCGCGGGCGAGAAAGGTTGCCTGGGCGGGGCCAAGCGCCGCATATGGATAGCCATCTGGCGCCAAGCCGCGGGCCAGGGGGCACAGGCCACGTTGCTCAGAGAGAAATGATGGTTAGATTACAAAGTGGCGGTTGAAATTGTTGCAAAAAGCAAAGATTTCCGAGAACCGCGGGCAACGCCGGCCCGGTCTTCCCGCCCTGCCGCGCCGATCTCGATCATCACAGCGCGCAGACGGCAGTCCGACCGAGTTGCAGCCGATCTGCGGATCGGCTGAGGATTGAAACGACTTAGGTCGCAAACGGAGCACATCCAATGGATTTGAATCGTTTCACGGAAAAATCGCAGCAGGCGCTGGGACGCGCACAGGCGCTGGCGGCAAAGAACCATCATCAGAGCGTAGACGTCGAGCACCTGCTAGCCGCGATTCTTGAAGACCAAGAGGGATTAGGCGCCGCTCTGCTCAGAGCTGCGGGTGTTTCCCCGCAAACGCTGGCATCGAAGATCACCGCGGAACTTGACCGCCTGCCGCAGGTCACCGGCAGCGGCGCCGACGCCTCTCAAATTTACGTCACCCAGCGCCTGTCGCGGGTTCTCGAACGCGCCGAGCAAGAGGCGGGAAAGCTGAAGGACGACTACATATCGATCGAGCATTTGATGCTCGCTGTCCTGGCCGAGCCAGGCACGGCGTCGCGCGCGATGCGCGACGCGGGATTGACGCCGGATAAGCTGCTCGACGCCTTGCGGCGCGTGCGCGGCCATCAGCGCGTGACCTCACCTAATCCTGAAGCGACGTACCAAGCCCTGGAACGCTACGGGCGCGACCTGACCAAGCTCGCGGCTGCGGGCAAAGTGGACCCGGTCATCGGGCGCGACGAAGAGATCCGACGCGTGATCCAAGTGTTGTCGCGGCGCACGAAGAACAATCCGGTGTTAATCGGCGAGCCGGGCGTGGGCAAAACGGCCATCGTTGAAGGCTTGGCGCGTCGTATCGTGAGCGGCGACGTCCCCGAGGGATTGAAGGGCAAACGCGTGGTGGCGCTCGATATGGGCGCCTTGGTAGCTGGCGCCAAGTTTCGTGGCGATTTCGAGGAGCGGCTCAAGGCCGTTCTCAAGGAAATTCAGGAGTCGGCCGGCGAAGTTATCCTATTTATAGATGAACTGCACACGGTCGTTGGCGCGGGAGCGGCCGAAGGCGCGATGGACGCCTCCAACCTGCTCAAGCCGGCCCTAGCGCGCGGCGAGCTACACTGCATCGGCGCCACCACGCTCGACGAGTATCGCAAGCATATCGAGAAGGACGCCGCCCTGGAGCGGCGCTTTCAACCTGTATTGGTCGGCGAGCCGAGCGTCGAGGATACGATCTCGATACTACGCGGCCTTAAGGAGCGCTATGAGGTTCATCACGGCGTCAGGATCAAGGACGCCGCATTGGTCGCGGCGGCAACCCTTTCCAAACGGTACATCAGCGACCGCTTCCTGCCCGACAAGGCTATCGACCTCGTCGACGAGGCTGCCGCCAAGCTGCGCACCGAGAAGGAATCGATGCCGGCCGAGTTGGACGAAGTAAACCGCCGCATCATGCAAGCCGAAATCGAGCGCGAAGCGCTCAAGCGTGAAACCGACGAGGTCTCGCGCGAGCGGCTCAAGCGGCTCGAAAATTCGCTCGCTGAAGACCGCGAGCTGCGCGACCGTCTTGCCACGCAATGGGAAGGCGAAAAGCACGGCATCGAACGTATCGCCAAGCTCAAGGCCGAAATTGAACGGGTGAAGATCGAAATCGAACAGGCGCGCCGCGAATACGACCTCAACAAGCTGGCCGAGCTTCAGTACGGCAGGCTAGCCGGGCTGGAAAAGCAGTTGGCTACCGAAGAGGAGCGTTTGAGGGAGGCCACCGGCGCGCACCTAATCAAAGAAGAGGTGGACGAGGAAGACATCGCCGAGGTCGTCGGACGTTGGACGGGTATCCCGGTCGCGCGTTTGCTGGAAGGCGAAGCACAAAAGCTAAGCCATCTCGACGAGCAACTCCACAAGCGCGTGATCGGTCAGGAGGAGGCGGTCAGCGCGGTGGCCGATGCTGTCGTGCGCGCGCGTGCCGGACTTAAGGATCCCAACCGCCCGATCGGCTCGTTCATCTTCCTGGGCCCTACCGGCGTGGGTAAGACCGAGCTTGCGCGGGCTCTGGCGCAGGCGCTGTTCGACGACGAAAGCGCGATGGTACGAATCGACATGTCGGAGTACATGGAGAAGCACGCCGTCGCACG
>JAJYYI010000068.1 GCA_021801125.1 Deltaproteobacteria bacterium
TGCGTCCGGCGTTGCCGCAACGGTCGGCGCGCTTGCGCTTCGGACACGTCTGGGCTCTTGGGGCGTTGCACTAGCGGCCTTCGCCGGCACGATCTTCTGGTTCGGCATCATTTCCCCCACTTTTGCCCGCGAGAGAACTCTTAAGCCGTTCATCCGGCGCGTGGAGTCAATCATACCCCCGGGAGCCACTCTCGCTTACCTAGGCGAACCGGACTGCGACGCGAGCTTTTATTCGCGCCGCGAGATCACTCTCGACCTGGACCATCCGCCGGCGTGCGGGTTGAAGCGGCCGATCTATTTAATCGCGCCAGAGGATCTCGCCGCGCGCCTTGACTCGCACCACCGCGCCTGCCTGCGAGAGATTACCGCCTCCCGTGCCGTCGACACGCACGGGAGGCGGCTCCTTTTCGTGGTTGATTGATGGAATGCGCAGGAGTCTCCGGCGCAGCTACGGCAGTGTTGGCGTCGATAACCTCAGCGGGGCACTGTCGAGTTCACCCCTCTAAGCCAATCCGCCATACCGCCAGACATCGTGTCAAGCTAAAGCCGAGGCACTTGCCGCGGGTAGCGCGCTGGAGGAGTCGATTACTTGGTGACCTCGACCTCACCCATCATGCCATCGGCCTGGTGGGGAATGCAGATATACCGATAGGTGCCGGGGACAGTGAATGTATAACTGAAGCTTTTGCCGGGCGCGAGAAAGCCTGAGTCGAAAGCTTGCGCTCCCGCCGGAACCGCGACCTGGTCGGCCTTCACCATCGGCCCTGCCTTGCTGGTGACGTCATGGATAGTACGGCCCGTATTCTTCCATTCGACGGTCTGTCCGACCTTGACCGATACTTTCTCCGGGACAAATTTCGGCGGCGCGTCGCTCATCGTAACGACGGCGGCGGGGTCTGCAGCGGCCTGCGGCTCGAAGGAAAACTGCACGCAGAGCACGAGAGCCAGCGCGACTCCCGCGAAAATCGCACCTGCTCCTTTAAATCGTCCGAACGAGCCTCGAAATAAGCCGCCTAAGCTAGGCCTCATACGTTTCTTGGTCTTCTCCTTTCAAGATTTGACAAGCTCTGTCCAAACGCGAGCATCTGAAACCAGTGCTGACGCAGCAAAGCTCCAGCTAATAGACTCATGGTTCTTCACGCACTTTGCAAGACTTTGTTCCTTTTCAGCAAGACATTCGCGGCGATTTCCGCTTGGCGGTTTCGACGCAGCCCGTGTGCCGGCACCCGTTGCTCTCTGGCGTCCGCTTTACATCTCGTTGAACTGAGTCGGCCGGGCGATTGGCGAGCCGGCCCCCTGCGTTCAGCCACTCCAGCCTCACGACGGCCGCCAAGCGGCCGTGCTGCTTTGAAGAAGGGCAAACGGCGCTGCGTCGCTGGCGAAGGCCAAGAACGGGCCTTTAACCACCCGATGTTTCGATGTGGCAAATTTTCTATACTACCGAACTGCCGGAACTGCGGAATTCTCAAGGTGAGATTTAATTTTACACTTCGACCCGTTTGCCGTGGATGGCTAGATGAGTGGCTCAAGACCCACCACAAAAGGCGTCTTTTTGCGCTTTGCGCCAACTGAACAGCGTTCGCTTAACGCGTCTGTATGGCGGCAAACATGGTATCCCGCATACGGAATCCTAGGCGCGCTGACCTCTCTGGTTGCCATTCTTCTGCCAATTGCGATGGCGCGCGCTAGCTTCCCCCCTTTTAAGATCGGCGTGGTGATGTCCGCGCTAAATCTTGGTCTGCTGCTGTCGCCGATATGGGGAAGATTAGCCGACCGAACCCGGATGTATCGCGCTATCTTTTCCTTCGGTTTTATCCTTCTGGGCGCGAGCTTCGCGGGGTTTTGCGTCACCCGCGGCGCGTTGGTCTGGACGGTGGTCGCTTTTCTGCAGGGGATTGGGGTCGCCGCCGTGAGCACCGTTGCCAGTCTTCTAGTGGTGGTCTCTAATTCACGCGCGGACTGGGATCGGCATATTGGCTGGCTCCAGGGGCATAACACCGCCGGCCAAGTCGCCGGCCTGGCCCTTGCCGGCTTGCTTTCAAGCACCGTCGGCCTGGAGTTAGGGCTTTTGCTTTCGGTAGTCGCGATTTTTCTCGCGCTTCGAGTTAGGTGCGAAACGACTAGCAGCGCGGTGGGTCCTCACACGGCAGCTTTTGCCCACCCTACCCGCCTTGCGCGCCGCACCGAGTTATTTACGCGCACGCCTTTCCATCATCTCGACGCGCTCGCCCTGCTGGCCGACCTGCACGAAATCGTATTAAGTCGGTTCGGCCGTTTCCTCATTGCCTGGTTCTTTCTGAGCGCGGCCACCTCAGCCTTCTTTTCGCTTTATCCGGTGATGATGCCTCACGTATACGGTATATCCGCGCAGGTCGTCGTTGAACTTTACGCGGGGACAATCCTTCTCACGCTGCCGCTCTATTCCTTGGTGGGCCGCTGGTCGGAACGTTTCGGAGCCGGTCGGATGTTCGAAATTGGCGCTGGCGCGCGAACCTCCGCATTTTTGGCGCTCGGCCTGCTCGCCTTTGCTCCGTTTACGGCGGCCTCACCCTTGGTTCTCGTGAGCTTCGCTGCACTGCAAGGGTTATGGCCCTTTCTTGGGGTGAGCGCGATCGATCTCGCCGCCCGTCTCTCACAGTTCGGCGAAGGCGCCGGTATCGGAATGTTAAACGGCGCCGGTGCGCTCGCGGGCGCTCTAGGAGCCGTTATCGGCGGATTTTCCGCGCAAAGCTTCGGCTATTGGAGCGTGCCCTTCCTCGGCGCCGGTGGTGCAGCGTTGTGTTGGGCTCTAAGCACCCGAATGGTCAGACGCATCCCGCCTCGCCACGCCGTCGCCCGTCCGTAAGGCGAAGCGTTGCGGGCTCTGGATCGCGTCGTTAGCCATGAGTGGGGAAATTATTGGGCAACCCGTATATTTCCAATCCGCCTGATTCGCGCCGTGCTCCATCCGCCAACGGGTATCTTATGTTTGGGAACCTTCGGCAACACCGCGGGACAAGTGTGCTCGAATCGTGCTGAATCCCCACGCGATTGAATGGCAGCCCGATTCGGAACCCGCCATTTTCGTGAGGCCTTTGCGCTCTTGGCCGAAATACCCCAAAACGATGGCGCTGATAAAGTTCAAACCTGGAACTCGCATGGGCCTTGGTCGTTTCGCGGCGGACCCGGCGGTCCTCGCGCTCAAGGGCCCCTTCGCTGACGAACACGGGCGGCATTCGCAAAGGACCTGGTTGCCGTTGTTGTCACCCGAAACGATCGCAACGTTTTTCCAAAACGGGCTGCGCGATCTAGGTCAAGGAGCGCGGCCGCGCCTGGTCAGCACGCGCTCGCAGGCGCGCGGACGACAACCTTCTCGAGTTGGCCGGCCGGCGCGCCCGAGGGCAGGCGCCGACTCTTCTCGCGCGCAGCTTAGTCCGCCGAGCAGGACGCATCCCCATTTTGTCGGCGCATTTTACTTTATTCTCTAACTTTAGTCATAAGATTGCACGCACGGTGGCACCCCCGGTTGGTCCGCGCGAGATCTGCCACGGCCCTCGCCCTGCGAGCGGTTTTCCCGCCGTCCACGGCGCCCGAAATGCCGTGATGTCTAAACATGGGGAGGGGTGGATGGGGTGGGAAAATTTATCTCAAATTCGCAGGGACGGGCGTCTTCGGGCCCCGTTGAATCACAAATTTTCACATCCTTTACAGTCGTTTTCCGGACAATAATTCGGACAGAATCGCATCGAGAGCTTTGAGCTGGCAGCCGCTCGCTGACACCTGCGCGCCCACGCAGCCGCGCGTTGCCAAAGCCGCACGCCGACACAGTCGCGCGGGCAGCTTCGCACCCATAGAGCCGCACCGGCAGCCTCGCGCGGGCTAAACGCATCGACAGTTTTGCGCGGAC
>JAJYYI010000124.1 GCA_021801125.1 Deltaproteobacteria bacterium
CAACATGCCATGCGTCGCCGTCGCGCCATTCGAACGTGATACACCACGGACCATTGACGTGCAGGCTGTAGCGCTGCGGCTTGCCCTTGAGAGGATGGAAGTCGAAGCCGGGGATATTCAGATCGCGCAACGCCGCCGCGTGCTCGAGCGCGTCGAGTCTTCGAAGCGCCCGGTTTTGGAGCTCCGCCGCCACTTTTCCGCTGCTGCCCTTGCGAAATAATTCGTCAAGTCCCTTGTGGCGGAAGCCCCGAATCACCGCCGGAGCGTAACAGCTTACGTTACATATGTAAACCAATCAGTTACAGAGGGGCCGCGCGTCGGGCCGCGTGGGGATGTCGGTATACGTGCGAAGGCCCGTCAGGGGACGTTCGGAGGCAGGCGGAGGTTTGCATTTGCTAGCTGGGTGAGAGCGAATATCTGCCTTGGCTTCAGCCGCGACCCGTTGGGGGCCTTGCGGATCACGACATGGGCGCCGGTCGGCCAAGGCTGCTCGTCCTTGATTTGAACTATGCAGCCGGCCTTTTTTACCTCCGCGACCGGCAGCTCAGCGATCCCGTGATTCGGAAAGTGTTGCTTCACATCCGCCTCGGAGACCAACGCGCTGCGGAGAGCGGATACCTCGCTGTTGTGCGAAAAAGCGGCTTCGTCGATGGCCCTCAGGCCGGTCGATGGATCGGCGGGATACCAGTGAGGCGCGATAAGCCGCCAGAGGACTTCGTCATCCTTTACGCCCGCCTGCTGCGCTCCCGCCGGTCCTCCACCCATCTACCCCCTCCTCGCTCACAACGGAAAACTCGCGCTACCGCATCAGCCAGCTCAGCAGGTCTGAAAAGCGCCCGTTCTCGGTGATGTGATTGACAACCGGATGTCCCTTCTCAACTGTCAGATACTCGATACTTCCATCCGGAAAGACGAACGCCGACAGGTGACGGGAGCCGCGCTGCCATTTGACGTGAACGCCACCGTCAGAAGTCGCGACCAGCGAGGGAATAGGAAGCTCGTCGTGCCACGCGGCCTCCGCAAGAGAACGGGCCGACTCGAGGGCTCGTTCTGACGGCCGCTTTGGACTCCACTCGTCCGTAACTTCGCAAAGGCTGGCAAGCCGGGCAATTTGCTCTTCGACGGCATGGCGGTGAGGTTGCATGGACGGCACCTCCTTAATCAAGCTACCCCGCAGATTTCCCATAGTCTAGTGCATTTTCGAGTCAGCTTTGCGCCGTCGCGCTCTATTGTGACTCCAGGCACGCTTTGGCCTCGTTATGGTGCTCAAGTGCGCTGTGCGTCCCCTCCGGCGGTCGCGGAGCGTTCATGGGCGGCGAGGGGTGAGCCGGGTGGAGGGTCGAGGCGGGTTTGGTAAGGGCGGCCGGTGCGGATTGCCTCGGCCATCTCGTCGTAGATTTCCAGGATGACGCGCTTGGTGCGGTACTCGCCGAAGCGTTGCTCGTCCTTGCGCTTGACGATGGGGAAGGTCTCCATGATGTACTCGGCGTCGTCGCGCGAGATGCCGTAAAGATGGAAGAACGCCGCATCGAGTTCGCATCGGATGAGAAAGCGGCGCCCCTCGTCCCATCGAAACGGCGGCCCCTCGTAGCACAAGTCACGTGCAAAGGGCTGAACATCCCAGGCCGTATATGTCAGTTCGAGGACGCGGGGCCGAACAAAGTCATTCATGTTCCGCACCTGCTCCGGATCCGGCATTGGCGTCTGCTTCAGGATGAAGTAGCTAAGACTGGCGCCACCTATCTTTTGCCTGATCAAGTAGTCAAAGCAGAACGAGTTCATCGCGGCGTAGAATGAGGGCAGCAGTTCGCGGTGAGCAAATGGCAGAATAAGGGGCGCTTTGTGGCCGACGCCGTATGCGGGAATGATCGCCTGGATCGCGGTACGCACATCGGTGGATCGTGCGACGTCGCGCGTGCAAATGAAGAAGCCGCCTTGCCAACCGACAGCGCCCATGCACGTCAGTACCTCGGGGCTGCCTACCCAGTAGCGGGGTAAGGGAGAGAAACGCGGGTTCGAATGCTCTGCGTCGCTAGTCGGCCGAGCCGGGATGCCGCTCAACTGCGACAAATCATCTGAGCCGACGATGTTTCCGTGCCTGTGGTCGAAAAGATTCACCATTTTCGCTTCATAGAGCGGCAGATACCGGTCGTCGCTCTTGGCGAAGACGTTGCCCATGAGTGTCCAGCCGTCGCGTTCGAGCTGTTCGCGCGTGCGGAACAGGTGTGAGTCATTCGACATGTGGAACATCGTCGCGAACTTGACGCCCCACGGATTTTCCTCGGGCGGGCACTCCTTAATCAGCACCGGCACGCGGCGATAGATCGCCTTGGTGATTTCGGCGTCGCGGCGCGTGCGGAAAATCGGACAGGTCCGCGTGTTGGGATTGAGCAGCGCGATATCCTCGGCCGTGAGCGAGATTCGGCGGTTCTCGTCGCGCAAATCCTCGACTCGCAGCGCGAAAAATACGAACTGCGCGTCGGGAGAAGCAGATTGATTACCGCCCGTCATCGTGAGCAGGCAGAATTTGTAGCTTCGATGCACCGCCGGAAAGATGCCGAGGCGGTTTTCGAAATCGTAGAGGCTTGCGAGCGTTCGCGATTCCATCAGGTCGCGGAAGAAATACTTGGTGGTGTCGTCGGTCGCAATTCCCGACGGAACGATGATCCCCGCCCGTCCCGACTTTCCTGCGAGTGCGCGGGCAAGCTCCGCGAAGATGCTGTAGGTGTTCACGTCGCCGCGGCCGCATAGCGGAAACCGTTCGCTCTCGCGCACGAACTTGCTCTGGCCTTCCGCGCCATGAAGCGCGGTCTGCCACGCCTCCCAAAGCTCCGGTTGGCGCCGCTCCAGGCCTTTGATCAGTTTGTCGCGAGCGGCCTTGTTGGGTGCTGACGCAATCTCGGGATCGCGATTGGCGAAGAATTCCCTTTCCTGGAGCTTGATCCGCTCCCACGGCGGGTTGCCGAGGACCACGTCGAAGCCGCCTCGTGCGAAGACGTCCGGAAACTCGAGCGGCCAGTGGAAGAATGAATACTCTGTAGCGGCTTTGCTGATTTCTTGCGTCAGCTTGCCATGGGCCTGATGCCCAGCGAGCAGCGCGGTAACCGTCGCCGTGGTTGGCACCGTATCCTGACCGCGATATTCGGGTAGCTTGAGAGGCACGAAGAATGCCGCCGTCCATGCGTCGCACGCATACTTGCGGCGCATCCACTCGCGCCCCTCGCGAAGCCGCGCATACTCCGCTTCCTTCTTCTCGACGTCGGCTGGGCTCAGTTCGTCGATATGGGCGAGCGCCTCGAATCCGGCGACGATCTCGGGCGGAGGCGCGGGCGCGCCGAAGGTCATCTGTCCGCTCTCGCGCTCTTCGCGGTTGCGCTTGCGGTAGAACTTTACGGCTTCCTTGTCGTCGCCCGTTACAGCCTTGTACGCGTCGTCTGGAATGCCCTGTTCGAGCACCTTGAGGTCGAACACGCCGACCAGGCTGTCGCCGCATTTCACATGATGGTCGAGGAAGCTTAGCGGCTGGCCCGCGTTGTGGCCTTCGATCCAGAGCGCGACCTTGCACAGATCGACCGCGAGCGGGTTTTTGTCCACCGCGTAGATACATTCGCGGATAACGTCGCGGACGGCGTGGCGATATTCGCTCGGCGCGGGTTCCTCTTCTCCCGTCCGGATGCGCGCGAGCTCCTTGCCCACGCGGCGCGCGGTGGCGAGCAGGAAATGACCGGAGCCGGCGGCGGGATCGACGATCCGCATCCCGAGCAGCGCGGCGACCTTA
>JAJYYI010000032.1 GCA_021801125.1 Deltaproteobacteria bacterium
TGGCGAGACTGTTGCGCGCCTTGATCAGCCGCGAGGCTATGTCGGAGAGCTTGGCGAACGCGTCGGGATTGGCGGTCTTGAGATATTTGCCGAAGTAGCGGAGCAGAGCGGCCTGATTGCCGAGCTTGCCGCGTACGATGGCCTTGGCGAATTCGACCCCGCGCTCGTCGCCGTAGGCCGAAAGTTGCTCGCGGCGCGTAATGACCGTCGCGGTCAGCATCGGAGATGACAGCATCGCGAACGGCTTGCCGCCGCGGGTGAGAAACGAGAGGCGGATCCCACGCTCGCAGCAGGCCTCGATCAGGTCGGTCGAGATCGATACGCCGCTGGAGGCGACGACGATATGGCCGACGCGGAAGAGCGGCAGTTCGATTCTATCGGGCGAGGTTTTGGGAGCGCGGGGCTTGTCGCCGTTGTTGCCGAGATGGCGTAGCGGTTCGGGAGGGCGCTTTTCGCCGTCGGAAGTGACGACGGTGAGAGCGGGACGATGGTTATCGATGCCGAGCGGGAGAAAGAGTTGCGGGCCGCCCTCGATAAGTTCGAGTTTGGGTTTGGGCCCGCGCACGACGAGCCGGTCGCCCGTCTTGGCGAGCATCACGCCGTAGTCGGAGATGATGACAGAGTTCATGTTCCCCCCAGTTGCTACTTCCCCTGTCAGTTATGCCGCTGGCTCGGGTAACTCAAGGATCAGAAGGCTCTCCACGGGATCGCTCTCGAATGCTTCGATCGCGGGGCGCTTGTCGTTCAGAATGCGCAGGATCGTATCGGTTGCGGCGTTCCCGACCGAGAGCCAGATCACTTTCGGTGGAGCGCCGTGAAGGAAGCTGAGCTGGCGGAAATCGTCGTCCTTCGAGACGATTGCGAAACCGTTATCGCGAGCGAAGTTCCAGATAGCGGAATCGGCTTGCGCATGAAGGCCGACGGAATCGACGTGCGCGCTGCCCGGGAAGGCGGACGCGAGCTGGGCAACCAGCCGAAAGCTGAGATTCTCGTCAAGCAGCAGCTTCACACTGCTGAGCCGCTTGCGAGGCGGCGTTCGCGGGCGGCGGCGAAGGCGAGGCAAGCTCGGATGTGTTCGGGTTTGAGGGCAGGGAAATCGGCCAGAATCTGCGCCTCCGTCATTCCGCCGGCGAGATACTCAAGCACATCAGCGACCGTGATTCGGGTTCCCTTGATGCAGGGCTTGCCGCTACGCACGTCGGGCGAGATCGTGATGTAGTCCTCAAACCTCATCGCTTCAAGTAAACCGCCGGTTCAGGGTCGGTGCAAGAGAAGAAGTGGGGTGGTCGCCGCGATCGCGCCAGCCTCGTCGGCTTTGAGCGGCATGTGCGTGTTCCCGGTCGCACGATTCATCAATGCTGCCGTGTTTGCGGGTCCCGGTTTGAACTTCGAATCCACAGCTCCAACAGCAAAAGCGCCGCACCATCAAATGCGACGGTGTACGTGCCGGCCTCGAAAGCTTGTATGCGCCAGTCCAGATTGGGCGGGGCGATGGTTATCGACGCCGAGAGGAAGGAAGAGTTGCGGGCCGCCCTCGATAAGTTCGAGTTTGGGTTTGGGCCCGCGCACGACGAGCCGGTCGCCCGTCTTGGCAAGCATCACCCCGTAGTCGGAGATGATTACGCTGTCCATGGAGCACCCCTCTTTGCCCTGGCGTGAAACGGCAGTTACAATTCACCGCCATTTGGATCAATTGATCTCCAATCCGTCGTCGGTGTATGGCGTTTTAGCAATCAGAACATCATAGTCGGCGTGTTTAGAAGTCCTGCCACGCTTCTCAAGTTGGGAGAGCTGCCGAAAGGAGATTGGCACAAAAAGCTCGGAGGCGCGCAGTGAGTCCGCTTCCATCAGGCGCTCGTATTCCTCCACAAGACATTCCGGCAGAATTTCGGTCCCGTCAAAAAGCCGATCGAACAACTGGGCTAATTCGGGCTCGGACTGAAAAGCGCGCAGGCGATTGAGGCAAGACGACATGAACTCGTCATCTCCATGGCGAATCTCTCCGGTCCAGCGGCGCTCTATCTCTCCCGTGTAGACCTGATCCAACAAGCCGCCAAGCTTTGACTCGTCAAGTACCGCCTCATCGCTCGAGCGAAGCACGTCGAGCGCGGCGCCGACAAACTCATCTTGGTAAACGCCCTGACCCGACACTGGTGAGGTGACAACGTAAACGGGGCACGGCGGATTCTTGCGCCCGCGATTCACGCGGCCGAAGCGCTGGATGAGCGATTCGAGAGGCGCCGGCTCGGTGAAGACAACATCGAAGTCAATATCGAGGCTCACTTCAACGACCTGGGTGGCGACCAGAACGATAGGGGAATATCCAGCGGCACGCGTCTTTGTTCCCATCTGCTTGGAGAGCAGTTGCTCCTTGGCGGATCGGTCGCGCGAGTTGAAACGGCTGTGGAGAAGTTCGGCCTTGACGCCGCGAGGCGCGAGCAACGAAACAAGCAAATCGCGCACGCGCCTGCTGCGCCGCACCGTGTTGCAGACGATCAGCGCAGCTTTTCCCTCTGTCGCAAGTGCGACAACTTTGTCGAGTACGGAAGGGTCATCGATCTCTCCTGGCATGAAGTGAAGCCTGTGGCGCGCGAAGCTCCGATACAATGCTGTATCGGCCGAAATCGAGCGGGTTTCGACCAAGACTTCGGCCAACAATTTGCGCAGTGCATTCGGAAACGTGGCCGACATAACAAGAACCCGAGCGCCCAGTTGCCGTGTCAGGTATCTCGTCATTGCCAAAATCATCCCGAGGCGAACAGGCTCGTACGCGTGGATTTCGTCAAAGATAAGGAGCCCATTGACGGCATCGGCGATTATCGATTCATATCCGCGCAACCGAAACGCGCTTCGCAGCAATTGGTAGGGAGTCAAAACCCGGATCGGATGGAAATGGAGATGGGCGAGGGAGCGCTGAAAGCGCGCGGTTCTGGCAGCACTTGCGGGATCATAGGCATCGCCGTCGAGCAGGCGCCGGTAGAGAGCCTGCGCCGCGTGCGAATGCTGCAGGGTGACGAGATTCGGAAAAACCCTGGCCAGCCTGTCGTACATCGCGTTGATGCTGGCCTGATACGGAAGAACGTAGAACAGGCGCCCGGCCTGCGAACCGTTGGAACGCTGCCTGGCCGACCATAGCAGCGCGGCTTCCGTCTTGCCGCTTCCGGTTGGCGCCGTAAGAAGGCTGTTCCCGTCAGCCTGCGCGGCGTCCTGTTGGTGTTTGTACAGCTTATCCGGGCTGAGTTCGAGGCGCTTGATGATTTCGGCCGGGTCGTGCGGCGGCACCAGTGGTTGCGTCACGTGCGCGGATGCGGTGTGGTCCGCAAGCAGAACGATTCCCCTCAGCGCTAGGGCAGCAAGATTCCATCGCGACGCGGAGGGAGCTTGCTCAAGCGTGGAGAACAAATGCCGATACCGCTCCAGGGCTCGATAGACGCGCGCCACGGCGTTTCGCTGAAAGTCTTCCGCCGGGTCTGCCGGGATTGCTGGTGAGACTGGGAAGAGCGGCAACCGCGTCTTCGCTAGCCACTCAGGAATATCAACGCGAACGAATTCGGCGAGCGCAAAGACGCTCGGCGGCGGAACGTCACCGACCAGTTTGACTACCGGGTCGAATGGATCATCCCCGGGGTCGTCGGCGGCCGGATAAAGTTGGTCTACGCGGGCGAAGTCGCGGTGATGCGACGCGATTCCCGCCACGACCCAGGCGGGGTCCCCGTAAGTGTCCTCGG
>JAJYYI010000085.1 GCA_021801125.1 Deltaproteobacteria bacterium
TAGTGCGCTCATGCTTTCGAGTCACGCCATGAGTGCTATTCGGCGTGAGAAAGAACTTGGAGGATGGTTCAGACCGCGTACGCGAAGAGGCTACACCTAACCGCAACAGTGGCCCGTGCATCCCGCTTGATGCAATCCGGACATCGTGCCTTTACCCGCGCTCGTTGCCGTTAACGCTCAGTCGCCGCCAAGGTCGATCCCCGCGATGCGCCACGGCCCTGTTGCGTCCTTGCGAAAGCAGATTGTTGGCCCGAGGAACCAATGAACGAAACGGCTCTCGACGTATCCGACCGTCCCGTCGCCGAGCCGTACTTTAGTCCAATGGTCCGAATCGTCCGGTGCGCCCCATCCGTCGGGCAGAGCTTGAACCATGTCCCATGACAGCGATGTAATTATCCTGGCAGAATGATGGGGCTCGGCGTGCAGCGGAACAGACGTTCCGATAACGTATGCCATGTCGTCCCCTTCGCTCCGATCCGGGCCGAAGTCACAGCCGGACAGCGCGCCCGAAGCGGTCGCAGGACCGCAGAAGAGAAGACCGTTTGGGCTTGAATAACCGTCATATGTTCGCTTGGTCTTCACCACGCCAACCTGCATCGCCTCCTGGACCAGCAGCCATTGCGAATTCGGCTCTTGCGCGACCATGGCCTTGAAGCTGGCAATGGCCGGAAGACCTTTGTAGTTGGGGCCGTCTTCGCAGCATCCAACTTCAAAAAATTTAGGCGAAAGGAGGCGGTACAGCGCGGTCGCATCGCGCCGGGCGGCTATATCCACCAGACGCCGCTTGAATCGCTGAAAGGAAGCATCGTCTTTGAGATCGTCAGTCGGTTTGACGAACACGCGGCTCGGAACGCACCGCGTGCTTGAAGCAGCACTCTTGGGGATGGGAACGGCCTCGGGAACCAACCGCGTCTCTGCGACCGCGAGAGATACAAGGCATACGAGTGTGCCAACAAACAGTCCTATCGGGCACCCGAGGCGCATGAGATCGGATGATATCAATCCAAGACCAAATAGGCACCTCGACAAGTGGCGTTCAATGTCCGCGAGTGGCGCCGAAGCGGCGAAAGTGGGTGCGCAAAATTTGCACATGCACACTTCGGCCAGCCGCCAGGCTTCTTGCCGGCGACTCCGCGCCCGGTTCTTTTGCGGACATTCGAGGACAACGAGTGGCACTCGCGTTGCACTTGTTTGCAACGCTCTAAAATTGATCCATTTCGCGTTTTAAAAGTGATCCACCCTGGGTGATCGTTGGTAATCCTTTATCCGCCGCCCCGGGGCGGCGGCGCGGTCATCCTTTGGAGTTGGTCGTGGGGGGAGCACGATTGTCGGCTTCGGCTTTGCGCTTGTTACTGCGATAGGAATCGCCACGCGTCGTCAGGATATGAGCGTGATGGGTCAGGCGGTCGAGCAAGGCCGTGGTGAGCTTTTCGTCACCGAAGACTTTGACCCATTCCGAGAAGGCGAGATTGCTGGTGATGATAGTCGAGCGGCGTTCGTAGCGCTGCGCCAGCAGATTGAAGAGCAACTCACCGCCCGCACGCTCAAACGGCACGAAGCCGAGTTCATCAACGACTAACAGCGCGACTTTCTGATAACGCTGCTGCAGCGCGGTGAGTCGCCGTTCATCGCGGGCCTCGATCAGGCTCTGGACTAAATCGGCGGCGCGGGTGAAGAGCACGCGATACCGGCGGCGGGTGGCCTCGACGCCGAGCGCGATCCCGAGCATGGTCTTGCCGGTCCCGATCGGCCCGGCGAGGATCACGTCCTCGGCGCGGCCGATGAAGTCGCAGCTGGCGAGTTCGAGGATCTTGGGCCGGGCGACGCCTTTGAGCGCGGCCCACTCGATCTGGTCGAGGGTTTTGACGTCGGGGAAACGCGCTTCGCGCAATAACCGGCGCGCGGTGCTTTGACGGCGGTTGGCGACTTCGGCTTCGAGCAGTTCGCGCAGCAGGTCTTCATAGGCCCAACCGCCATCGCGGGCCTGCCGGCACAGCGCCGGATAATCGCGGACCACTGCGGCCAGTTTGAGTTCCTTGCAATGCTCCTGGATGACGGCCGTCCGCGCCGCGTCACTCATGGGCGCCTCCGTCCGCGTGCAACAGATGGTCGTAATCGGCGGCTTTGGCGGCTTCGATGACGAAGGCGGCGAGCGCCTCCGGCACCGCGATCATTGTGGGCGCGGCTGCTTGCGGTACCGTCGGTCCGCCGCGTTGTTGCGCGAGCGCCGCCGCGAGCAACGGCTGGAGCCGTGCTTCGCCCTGCTCCTCGAGCACCCCGAGCAGTTTGGCCAACACACGTGCGGCTTCCAGTTCACCATGGGTCGCGGCCAGCAGCCGCCACAAACGGCGCCACGGTTCGCCCAGTTCGGCGAGCAACTCGGGGGCGACCTGACGGACCGCCTGCGGCTTGCGCGCCAGTTCGGGCAGATAGTGACGATAGACCACGCGCCGGCGGCCGAAACCGACGCGCGGATGGGTCACGCTTTCGTCCATGCAGACCAGGCGGATCTGATCCACGCCGAGATAGGCCGTGGCGCGCAACCGCGCCCAGCGCGACGGCGTCGAATACCAGCCGCCTTCCACCTTCACCAGCGCCCGCGAGCTGATCTCGACCGTTACTGGTTCGCTCACCTCGAACGGCGCCGCCGGCAACGCCATCAGCTGGGACTGTTCCGCGCTCCACAACTCCGTCAGGTTGCGGCCTTCAGGGTCGCGGCGTTCAGCGAAGGCGCGTTCGAGGTCGGCCAGCAACGCTTGCGCAACCTCCTCGAGGTGATTGCCGCGCGGGACCGGCGCCAGATGCCGCAGCCGAATCGCCTTGCCGCGGCTCTCCACGCCACCCTTGTCGTGACCCTCACCCACCCGGGCGAAGCAGGGCTCGAATAGATAATGGCTGACCAACGCCTTGAAGCGCTGGTTGAGCTGACGCTCCCCGCCCACGATCTTGCGCACCGCCGCCGACAGATTGTCGTACACGCAGCGGCGGGGAATCCCACCCAGATAGGCGAAGGCCCGCACATGGCCGTCGAAAAACGCCAGTCGGTCGCAGCGCTGATAGAGCCATACGAACTCGCGCCCCGAGTACATCAGCCGCAGCAGGAACTTCCACGCCTTGACCCAGGCGCCGCCCAGCTCCACCGTCACTTCGAAGAAGTCGACCTGGGCTTCGTCGCCGGCGCGATGGATCAGCGGGACGTAGACTTCCGTCCGTTGGCGCCGCCGCTCCCGCAGATACTCGTGAATCGCGGTCAGCCCTACTCGATAGCCCTCTTCGCGCAACGCCCGATGCAGCCGTACGCCGGTCAGCCGTTGCTTGGCCGTCGTGCGCGGCTCCCATTCCGCCAGCAGTTCTTCAAGGCGGGGCTGGACGCGTTCCCACACCGGGCGCGCCCGCCGCCGAGAACGGTGTCGCACCGGCGCCGCCTCGGTCAGATACTTGCTCACCGTGTTGCGGCTTAAGCCCAGCTCCCGCGCCACCTGCCGGATGCTCGTCCCTTCGCGCAAAACCTTGTGTCGCACCACGTGCACTTGATCCATCCGCAGCATCCTCGTCCTCCGGCCCCCCGTGTCTCCTTGCGCAGGGATGCCGAAGTCTAGACCTCGGGTGGCTCACTTTTAGACCGTGATCTGGATCAGTTTTTTAGCGTTATCTCCACTGG
>JAJYYI010000090.1 GCA_021801125.1 Deltaproteobacteria bacterium
TCGGCGGGCGCGAGTTGTGGCTCAACTCGCCGGATCTTGACGCCTTTTCACTTTTCCACCAACCCCGCGACACTACCATCTCCTACGCCCAGCTCTTTCGCAACGGATCTATTGAGGCAGTTGACAGTCACCTTCTCAACTTTGCGCCTGGCAAGATTCCGTGGCCAACCCTGGAGAGGGAAATCGCGGAACAATCCGCACAATATTTCGATTTACTCCGCCGCTTGGATACTCGTCCACCGGTCGCCGTGATGGTGAGTCTGCTGAGCGTGCGCGGAGCCAGAATTGAATCCGAACGGATGCAATTTCCCCCAACCGCTCAGGTAGATCGAAATCATCTGATCCTACCGGACGTTCTGGCCGAAGATCTAAATCCTGACGTCCCCTCATTATTGCGTCCGATTTTCGACACTTTGTGGCAAGCCTGCGGGCGCGACCGCAGCCTCAGCTACGACGCGAACGGAAACTTTTTACAAGGTTTTGCGAGATGAATATTGAAGCCGGTCCGCGTCTTATTGCGCGGGCCTTCCCTCTCAAGCGGGCGTCGCTGAGCATACCTCTCCCCATCGGGAGAGGTCGGTCCGAAGGACCGGGTGAGGGACCGCAATGAGAAATCTCTCTGACTCTGACCCGCGGCTTCCGCCACTTGCCCGGGACCGCGCGCGCTCGCTGCGGGCGGCGGCGACCGATTTGGTCCCTCACCCGCGCCTGCGGCGCGACCTCTCCCGACAGGGAGAGGTGCAGACATAAAATTCAGCATCCTGAGCGGCAAGGACGCGGCGGCGCAGGGCGGCAACGGCGCACAGCGGCGCGAATACGACAGGAAGATCGGCGCGGGCACGATGTCGCGCGCGGGGGCAACCTGCATATGCTGCGGGCTGCCGTCGATGACGATGGAGGATATCCGGCTTGAAGGAAAAGCCGGACGCCTCGGCGCGATGATGACGGCGGTGGTGCTCGATGGTCCCGACGGCAAGGAGTATCGGCTGCCGACCGAGGACGAAATCCGGCTTGCGGCGGAGGCGGAAAACGAGGTCGAGCGGGTCTTTGCCGAAATTCCGTTCGGAATTCCGGATGAGCAGACGCCAAAAGGCGGAAGCGGCGCGGCACGCGCGTTCTCCGTAGACGGCTACGGCTTCGATCGCTGGAGCAAGCTCTTCACGCCCCGCCAACTCCTCGCCCTGGGCACGTTCGTCAAGCACACGCGGACCCTGGGCTAGGAATTAGTTGCTCAGGGTTATTCCGACTATGAAGCTGAGGCCTCAGTGGCGTTCCTTTCAATGATGTTGGACCGCTTGGCCAACCAAAACAGCAACGTCTCTCGATGGAACCAAGGAGGTGAAAAAGTCGAGGGGACATTTGCTCGCTTCGCTCTGCCCATTCTTTGGGACCTCGCCGAGGTCAACTTGTTGGGCAATGCGACCGGAGGCTTCTTGAGCGCATTCGACTGGGTGAGCCTTGTGATTGAACATCTGATGAATGCTCGCACTGCCGACTCGGCAGCCGCAGTTATGAGTCGCAGTGCAACTTCGGCAAGCGCAGAGCAACTGCACCATCTTGTTCTAACCGATCCGCCCTATTATGACGCCATTCCTTACTCGGACCTGATGGACTTCTTTTATGTCTGGCTGCGACGCACGCTTTACGGGCTATCCCGAGAAATCGATCACGCTTTCCGCGAACCACTCGGGCCGAAATGGAACTCGGAGAAACAGGATGGCGAGCTGATCGACGATTCGAGCCGCTTCGGCGGCGACAAGGCGGCATCGAAAAAGGCTTACGAAGATGGGATGTTCCGTGCCTTTCAAGCCTGCGACCGCGCGCTCTTTCCCGACGGCCGGATGGTCGTGGTCTTCGCGAACAAGAGCCCGAACGCATGGGAAACGTTAGTGAGCGCGATAATCCGCGCCGGGTTTGTCGTCGACGCAAGCTGGCCGATTCAGACTGAGATGGGAACTCGAAACCGCGCGCTGTCATCCGCAGCGCTCGCCTCGTCAGTCTGGCTCGTATGCCGTAAGCGGCCCGAAGCCGCGCGGCCCGGATGGGACAATCGCGTGCTCGATGAGATGCGCGAAAACATCCATACACGCCTTCGCGAGTACTGGGACGCCGGCATCCGCGGCCCCGACTTCGTATGGGCCGCGACCGGCCCGGCGCTGGAGGCCTACAGCAAGCATCCGGTGGTCAAGAAGGCGAATGAGCCGGGCGCCGTGATGGAGGTCTCGGAGCTTCTCCGCGCTGTGCGCCGGATCGTGGTCGATTTCGTCGTCGGCCGCGTGCTGAGCCATAATGGCGAGGCGGCGGTAAGCGGCCTCGACGACGTGACGACCTACTACCTGCTCCATCGCCACGATTTCGGAATGGATGATGCGCCGATCGGCGCCTGCATCCTCTATGCGGTCTCATGCGGCCTTTCCGACCACGACCTGGCCGACCGTTACGAAATTCTCCAGCGCACCGGCGCCCGCTCTTCCGAACCTCTCCCTATCGGGAGAGGTCGGTCCGAAGGACCGGGTGAGGGACCGCTGGAAGAATTTGAAGAAGAATCAGACTACGAGGCGGGCGATGACCCTCACCCCGACCCTCTCCCAGAGGGCGATGGAGAAGAGGGCAGCGGCAGCAAGGTGCGGCTGCGTCCGTGGAACAGGCGCATCCGCAAAAGCATGGGCTACGACGGCGACGGCAGGACGGCGCCGCTGATCGATCAGGTGCATCGCCTGATGCATCTGTGGCGCGCGGGCGACGTGGTGCGCGTGGACGAGTACCTCGACGCGCGCGGGCTGCGCCGCAACGCACTGTTTCATCAGCTCCTGCAGGCGCTGATCGAGCTGGCCTCCGCCGGCTCCGAAGAACGTTCACTGCTCGAAAGCATCAGCAACCACATCTCCGCCCGCCCCGTATCGGCAGCCGACCGCCAGAGCGAACTTTTCAGGAGGCAAAACAGCGCCAAATGACGATTGAGTGGACCAATCTTTCGAGTGGTTTGCTGGGTGCAGTTATTGGGTCGATAGCAGGCTTCCTCGGATCGCTGTACCTGAACTGGTCCAACGATAAAAACAACCGTCGAAGTGCGGGCCGAGCGGTTCTCGCGGAAATAGTGATGAGCCAAGAGGCTTTCAAGCAGAGCGATGACCAGGCTCGCGCGCGCCGCGCGCGCCAGGCGCCTCAATTCAGTCGCACGGTCGTGCAGGGCCAATTGTCGCTTGTTGCTAAGCTTCTCGATTGGAGCGAACTGTGTGCCGTCTTAACGCCATACGTTCGCGCCGCCGAAGTAGTTGCGCAATTCGATCGTGCGAACGAACTTGATTGGCAGGCGCAGCAGAGCAAAGGTCAGGGAGTCTCCTCCTACCACCAAGCGCTTGCAAAGCAGGCCAGCGAGGCGCGTGAAGGCGCCGCGAGAGCTCTCCAGGAGGTGTGCCAAGGGTTCGAAAACGCGGCCGAGGTGCTGGGCCGCAAGGTTCTGAGCGACGACGAGCTTAAAAAACTCCGTGACTCGTTCGCCAATAGCGCTGGTCAGAGGTAACCGAAATGGAAATACGACACCATCAGTTTGATCGCGTCACGATGGACCCCGAGAAGTGCTTCGGCTAACGGTGCGTTCGGGGACTCAAAATGCCGGATGAGGTTCGCTCCATTGAAAGATAAATACCCGAGACAGGGGAGGCTCCCATGAGGATCTACGACTTCAAAGTTTTTTTGGAACCCGACGAGACCGGCGGGTACGTGGCCGTCTGTCCGGCCCTGCCGGGGTGCTACAGCCAGGGCGACACTGTGGCCGAGGCGATGGCGAATATCAAGGAGGCGATCGAGGTTTGCCTCGAAGAGATGAGCGCAAGAGGCGAGACAATCCCGGATCCGTCCGGCGTTCTCGTCGGCAGCGTCGTGGTAACGGCCGAGTGAGCGGCAAGCTTCCAGTCGTCTCAGGACAGGAGGCCGTTCGAGCTTTCCAGCGCCTTGGTTATGAGGTGGTGCGTCAACGCGGGAGCCATATTCGTTTGCGACATCCGAACGATCCTGCACGGCAACCCCTCACCGTTCCCGATCATCGCACGCTTAAGCCCGGCCTGCTGCGCCGCCCGATCCGAGACGCTCAAATCGAGGTCGATGAATTTCAAAGGCTGCTCAGCGGAGAATCCTGAGCTGATCTCACCGGAAGTCTCTGCTTGGGGGTACGATGACCAAACTCGCGTGGACGCCGTGGCATAAGGTCGTGAAGATCCGGCCTGGTCTGAAAACCGCGCTTTCACAGCAGATCGAGCACCTCGCGGAGCGCAGCGACGACGCGCGCCATGATCGCATCGTCGAGGCGGGCGAGCGGGCCTTCGACCAGGCGCCGATTGTCGATCGCGCGCAGTTGATCGATGAGAAGGTCGGACACGTGGCGAGGCGAGGATTGCGCGGGCACGCGGATGCGCAGGGGCTCGGCATCGTCTATGAGATTCGTGGTTAACGGAATGATTAACGTCGACGGATGCCCGGCGTCGAGCAGCGCCTGCGCCTGGACGATCAGCACCGGCCGCGTCTTGCCCGGCTCGGTGCCCCGGCGGGGATTTAGATTGGCGAGCCAGACCTCGCCGCGCTCAGGCATCCGGGTCGCGTTCGATTCTCGCGAACTCGGCGTTCACCCGCATGCTTTCCTTGCGCACCTTCCGCGACGCACCAGCCATCCGCTCGGCGCGGGCGCGGGCTTCGGCCTCACGGTTCATCCGCTCGATCGCGCGGCGGATGTATTCGGCGCGCGGGATGCCGAGCGCTTTGGCGCAGCGCTTGCTGGTTTCGAGCAGCTCTTCGGGCAGTTTGAGCGAGATCGATTCCATAATATGCGGAGCAAATATCTAGCTGAGGTATCTCCACATAGTATGCGCGCTTTGGAGGCAAAAGGCAATCCGGGCTGTTCGAGTGAGGGACGATGACCAAACTCGCATGGACGCCGTGGCATAAGGTCGTCAAAATCCGGCCGGACCTCAAATCCGGGGAGCTGTCGCTCAACATTTTTGCCGCCGATCTCTACGACGTGGCGATGGGCAAGGCGAAGCCGGTCTACCAGGACGCGCGCGAATTCTTCTCGCTCACCTATCCGACCTTCAACCTTCGCGAACTGGCCAAAGATGTCGTGCTGCGGCTTTTGGGCAAGAGCGAGAAGGCGGTGCGCCAGCTCGAACTGACCTACGGCGGCGGCAAGACCCATTCGCTGATCACCCTTTGGCATCTGGTGAACGATCCCGACAAACTGCCCGATTTGCTGGCGGTGAAGGAGTTTATCGAGCATATTGGGGCGAAACCGCCGAAGGCGCGGATCGCGGTGCTGCCGTTCGACAAGCTCGACGCGGAAAAAGGGATGGAGGTGCGGGGGCCGAAGGGCGAACTGCGATGGCTTAAGAGTCCGTGGAGCGTAATGGCGTTCCAGATCGCCGGCGGCGAGGGCCTAAGACTGCTCAGCGCCGACGGAAGCGAAGAGGAGCGCAAGACGCCGCCCGCGGAAAATCTTCTCGCCGAGCTGCTCGCATTGCCGAGCCGCGACAACCTGGCGACTCTGATACTTATTGACGAGGTGCTGATGTTCGCGCGCGCGGCGGTCGATCTCGATCCCGCGTGGAGCGACCGGTTGCTGAACTTCTTCCAGTATCTCACCCAGGCGGCGACCAAGGTGGAGCGCTCGGCGGTGATCGCCTCGCTGCTGGCGACCGATCCGCGAAAAAGCGACACGCTTGGCAAGCAAATCACGAGCGACCTTTACAACGTCTTCCGGCGCGAACGCGAAGAAGGTGTTCAGCCGGTGCTCAAAGAGGATGTTGCCGAGGTATTGCGCCGGCGGTTTTTCGTCGCGGATTCGATCAGCAATCGGGAGAGCTTTCGCAGTCACGTCGTCGCGGCGCTCAAAGGTATCGCGGAACTGGACGATCAGACCCGCAAGGATGGCAAGGCGGCTGAACAACGCTTCGTCGACAGTTATCCCTTCCATCCCGACCTGATCGAGCTCTTCTATACGAAGTGGACGCAGCTCGAAGGCTTCCAGCGCACGCGCGGTGTGCTTCGCACGTTTGCACTCGCGCTGCGCGAGGCGGAGCGATGGGACGAATGTCCGCTCGTGTCGGCGAACAGCTTCCTCACCGAGCCGGGCAGGGGCGGAATCTCGGAGGCGGCGCGCGAGCTGACGACCGCCGCGGCGACCGAGGAGTACGAGGGGCGCAAACAGGAATGGACGGCGATTCTCGAGGGCGAGCTTGAGAAGGCGCGCGACGTTGAGGCGGAAAGTCCGGCGCTCAAGTTCCGCGAGCTCGAACAGGCGGTGTTCGCGACGTTCCTGCATTCGCAGCCGATCGGCCAGAAGGCGCTGACGCGCGACTTGATGGTCCTGGCAGGCGCGACGCGGCCGGATAGGATCGAGTTTGAAAAAGCGCTGATGCGATGGAGCGAGGTATCGTGGTTCCTCGACGAAGCCGGGATCAGCGACGTTGATCGTGGCAACGGAGCAGCGAGGCAGCTTCCCAAGTCATGGCGGCTCGGCTCGCGGCCGAATCTGCGCCAGATGCATCACGACGCCTGCCAGCGGGTTTCGGCCGAGGTGATTGACGCCCGGCTCATCGACGAGGTCAGCAAACTTAAGAGCCTGACCGCTGGGGCGTCAGCGGCGGGAGCGGTGGTTCACAATCTCCCCAAGCGCCCGAACGATATCGAGGACGACGGCGAGTTTCACTTCGCGATTCTCGGCCCGCGCGCCGCGTCCGACTCGGGCAAGCCGAGCACGGAGGCGAAACGCTTTATCGAGGAGACCACCCGACCTGACAAACCGCGCAACTACCGCAATGCGGTGGTGCTGGCCGTGCCTTCACGCGACGGAATCGAGGCGGCGCGTAATCGAATCCGCGACTATCTCGGATGGGAAGAGGTGCACAGCCAGCTTAAGGACCAACTGAAGGGGCAGGAGCTCGATCCGATCCGCGATGCGACTTTGTCGGCCAACATAAGCGGCGCACGCTCGAAGATCGCCGAAGCGATATAGCAGGCCTACTGTATTGTCGTCACCGTATCCGAGAAGAACGAGGTTCAGGCGTTCAAGATCACCCCTGAGGGCCACTCTTTATTCGCCAAAATCAAGGAGGACAGCCGGTCGCGCATCCAGGACACCGCAATCAGTGCAGACGCGTTGCTACCGGAGGGGCCGTACAACCTCTGGCGCGAGGCGGAGACGTCGCGGCGGTTGAAAGACCTCGTCGGCGCATTCGCTCTGTCGCCGCAGCTCCCCAAGATGCTCAACCGGCGCGCCATTTTGGACACGCTGGTTCTGGGATGTAAGGAAGGACAATTCGTACTTCGCGTGGTACGGCCGGACCGTTCGGTCCGGACCTTCTGGCGTCAGGAGCCGGACGAACCCGCACTCAAAGATCCGAGTCTTGAAGTGGTTCTGCCCGAGGCGGCCGAGTTGGCCGAAATTCCCGCGGAGCTGCTCGTGCCAGAATGGCTTCCGGGGCTCTGGAGCGGTGCCAGCGTGTCGTTTGGCGAGATCTGCAACTATTTTTCTGGCAGGTTCGTTGCCAAGGTCGACAGGGGCGGTTACGAGGAGCCTCTCAGCGTACCCAAGGGCTCGCGCGAAGCGCTGGCCGCCGCGGTCACAGAGGCGGTCAAGCGGGGCAAATTGTGGCTGACCTCCGAACGGGCGAGCATTTTGAGCGAAGACATTCCGGCAGGTCTTTTGACTGACGACGCCGGACTCCAAGCGCCGCCACCGCCGATTCCGGCGATGGACCTCACGCCGGCAAATATGCCGGAGGTCTGGCCCGACGGTGCGACCACCGCGCTTGCGATAGCGATTACGCTGTCGAAAAAAGCCCGCATCAATCTGCCGTGGGCGACGGTTCGAGATGCGATTGACGGCGCGCTCCGCGCGCGATTGATCGAACTGGCGACGGACTCAGCGACATGGCCATGCGAGTTTGCCGGCGCCCAAACCGTAAAGCTCCGTGTAGCGGCGCCCTCTCAGAAGCGGACCGAACCACCACTTAAGCTTCAACCCGACGTGCTCGTTGCGGAGGCCGAGCTTCGCCCGAGCGAGATACAGGACCTCGCCGATCAGCTTTCCGAGCTGAGAAAGCTCGCGGGCACCGCGGATTTGAGATTTCGTGTTCGTCTGGAACTAGACGGACGTGGTACGTCGCCTGCGCAGGACGTTGTCAACCGCCTCAACGAGTCACTGGCCAAGGTATCGAAGGGGCTGTCCTTCAAATAGAAAACCGAGGCGGCGACCGGCAGCATTGTGAAATTCCTCTTGGCTACTTGCTCGCGTTCTTATGGTGCCAGCGCGATGCCGTGGGCTCGCGCTTCTTGAATTCGGCGCCTAGCCTCTCTGGCAGAAACATCTTGAGCAACGATTGGTAGGGCACGTCGCGCTTGTTCGCAAGCTGCTTGAGCCGAGCGAGCATCGGCTTCGGCAGCCTAGCCAGGTTGTGGGTTCGAATCCCGCAGGGGGCGCCCAAGGCCAAGAAAATCGAGGCTCGTCCAGGTTTTTCAGAACAGCATGAAAAGATCAAACAGCTGATTTACCCCGAATCCGCCACCCGCAGCGAGACAGTATGCCGACAATCAGCCGGAGGTTTTCGGGGCTCACTCGAACAGTTTCATGGAAAGCCCGGATGCCCACGCGCGGCTTTAAACCGAAATGCACGACTCTCATGGCGCGCCGCGAGGCGAAGCGATGAGGGTTGCTCCATTAACAAAGGCTGCATTGCTACCGACCAGGTATCGCTAGCCGCAGCCGTTACACAGCTCACTGTGGCCAGAGCCGTAAACCGTCATCTCGAGGCAGTCTCGACAAGGACGAACAGGACCTGACGAACGATAAACAAATCGGGCCGAAGCTACAGGCCGATCAAATCGACTGCTTGCCGCTCGCCCGAGTCACACCCCCACCTGTTGTTAAATTGCACGGCTGGCTTGGAGGCAAAGGGCCTTGGCCGCACACGCATGCGTCTCTATCTAGCCATGGTGAGCGGTCTCTATACAACCGCCCGGGAGAGCGGCGTCTTAGCGTCTTGTGAATCCGGTACGATGCACGCGGAAACCGGACCCGAAATGCCCGAGGTCGAAACTGAGGCCCGGGGAAGCGGTTCTTTTTTTTAAAAGATTGCGCCGTCGCTGTTGAACCCGCGGCGCTGCGCAATGGATTGCGCAATCTACGGCGTAGAGAACTTGATATCACGCTTTTCGTACTTGAGCTTCGCGAAACCAAAGCTGGCGATGCGTGAACCTTCTCCTATTACGCGGAATCTAAGTACCATTATTAGTCCTACTTCGTCGCAAACTCCTTTCCTACTCTAGCGTGATGCCCATGAGACCATCATTGGAACTAGCTAATAATAGTGCTAATAATGAGTTGCTCAACGATCGAACGAGAACTAGTAAGTCAAATGAGTAACTAACTTGAGTATGTGTGGGTGATGCGCCGGCACGATGTCACGTTGGCAAAAAGAGATTCACGAGGGGTGCGTGACCGAGACCAGGCTTTGATAGAATCTGGCTGATCCTTTGGGGAAATGCTTCGACCTGTGTACTGATGTAGAAGTAACAGCCCTGAAACTAAGAGGGGCCAAAGAGCCAAAAGAGCGTACGAAGTTTCCAAACGGCTTTCAGCAAGAGGCCGTGAGGACGCTAGGAGCTGATAGGCATGAAAGTGTTTGCAGCGGTCATCGCAGCGCTCGCTCTGAGCGCATGCATGAGCACTCAGGGTTACGACCCGGGCCCAGACGGGCAGAGGATATGGAGAGCCAGCGGCTACAGTCCGGATGGCTGTCGAAGGAACCTGGAGGCCGAAGCCGGCGCGCCGGTGACGGTTATAGAGACCACCGGAGGGGTCGGCACGTACGCGGCGGAAGCCCTGTATCTCGGGTCGCAGCCGCTTTTTCACTGCCGGGGCGTGGTAACAAACGTGGCGGGAAGGTGCGCTCCGACGGGAGCGTTCACAGCGGCTGGCCGCGTGTATCAAAAATGCCGTTGACGCCGGGAAATCGATGTTTGTACGGCTTCTTAGAGTGGGTAGAGACTATGCTCGAAAGGAGCAATTTCGCCAGGCAAGCGATTTGGGTTCAGGAGCTGCTTGCGATAAATCCGCAGTACCCTTCCGTGCGCCGGCTTTTGCTAATGGAAGGCCCGGTGGGAGTGGGCAAGGCTTGGTTCGCCCTCGAGGTTGCGCGTGGTGTGCTCAGCGCTCGCTTTGAGCTGGTCCGGATGACAAGCGTAAGCGCCGAGCTCAGCCTAAGCGGTCCGCGTCGGAGACGAACGAGAGAGCCGCTTGTTTAAATCGGCTCAGTACCAACAATGTTGATCAACGGATCCCAGCTAGTTCCTGGAGTCTGCGCCAGCTCTGAAGTCGTTCAGCCTCGGCTCGAAGCAACGTTTCGGATGGGTTACCGTCGGCATCAAACTGCCTCGCAAAGCGAGCTTCGGTCTGGGCAAAATCGATGAAAGTAACCGGCCTTCCGTTTTTCCGGTCGATCTTCCAGTCGCCGGTGGCGTTTGGATTGCCCTGAAGACTGAGCCGCTCGCTGAGCTTTTCTCCTTTGCGCGGATCGTGCACGAAAAGAGGATGCGCACGGCTTTCGACCGCGAGCTTGGCCTGAACCACGGAGCGTTCGTCGCCGACTCCGTGCTCGGGTTGGCAAGTCGTATATACGTTGATTACCGCCGGTCCGGGATACGCATTAGCGTCCATCACCGCACGGTAGAAGTGATTGACGTGGGCACAACTGGTCTGGGCGACGAACGTTTCCGGATGCATCATCGCAAGGACCGCCAGCTCTTTACGATGCTCCAGTTTGCCGGGCACCGTCCGCCCGAACGGCGCCATTTTCGCAGCCTGCGCGGTGAAGGTCGAGGTGCTCGCTTGACCCCCGGTGTTCGAGTAAACCTGCGTGTCGAGGACCAGCACCTTGATGTCGTAGCCGGAGGCGAGCATCCGGCTGAGCGCGCCGAACCCGATGTCGTAAAGCGCGCCATCACCGCCGACCACCCAAAGGCGCTTTTTCTCCCATCCAATCTGGTCCCATCTGAGCCGCACACCCATTGGAACTGCGACGGCATTTTCGAACAACGAGTTCGTCCACGACAGCTTGAAGGGATTGAAAGGATAGGTTGAGCCAAAAACCGTATTACATCCTGTTGCGGCGATAATTCCGACGTTTTGAGGTCCGTGGACAAAACCGGTAGCCGCCAACATCATGCGGAGCGCCGTCGCCTCGCCGCAACCCGGACACGAACCGGCCCCTCCCGTGTAGAGCAGGGCCCGATCTTCTGTAAGCATCATGTCCGCCAGCACTTTGTCGCGGATGAAATGCGTCGGAGTTGGGGGCATGCTCGCGAAGAACTCGAACTCGCGGCGCATGAGCGCCATCGTGGCGCTGCGCTTCGGAACCATGCGCAGGGCGTGGTGGTCGCCACACGCGGTTACGCACTCGCCGCATCCTTTGCACTTGGACGGGTCGACGAACAGGCCGAACAATCCCGGCTCCTCTCCCCGCTTTTCCACAACATCAAAGTACTTGTTGGTTCTTGCCCAGCGCTTTCGTAACCGCTCCTTTTCGTCGTCGCCTTCGATCCGGCCAAGCATGGCCTCCAGGGTCTGGGGGAGCGTGACTTTGGCCAGGATCGCCGTGTCGGGACACTGCGTCACGCATTCCATGCATCCGATACAGGCGCCCTCGATTACCTCAGGAATCTCGGCGCCAACGTACGAGAAATTGCGCAACGCGGCTGTTGCAGGTGGCACCAGCGACCGCGCCATGCTGGCATCAGCGGCCAATTCAACCGTCCCAGGGTTCTTGGCCTGAGCATCGGCGATACGCCGATTGAACTCGGCTTCATATTCGGTCGGGCTCAGCGCGAACAGATCCTGATCCGGCGCGAGGGGCGGGCAATCCACGTTATCGACGTCGCTTTCGACGCCTGGGGTGTTGGGATCGGTGACCGTACTTTGATTCATTTCGGTGATCGAACTTGCCTTGTTTGTTTACCCAGCTCGCACCGCGGTCGGTTCGGACCCGGAATCAGGCACACCCGCGTGAGGTTCCGCCATCACCAACTCCGCAGGAATTTCCATGAGTTCGTGGAAGCCTCTGCGCACGCACGTCGTGTTGTCGCGGACGACCTGTTCGCCGCGCTGGCCGAAGTAACGGCGGATGGCGGCTTCGACGCGGGCGAACAGGTCGTTCTCCGTTAGAGGCAGGTCCTTCACATGGGGCATCAAGCGCAAAAAGACGCCGAGCAGCACGATCCCCTGCATACGCGCCTGCAGATCGCGGCGGCTTGAAACCTCTGCGGCAACCCTGGCTGCGTCGAGATATACGATTCGCAGCGCTTTTTGACGTGCCACTTGGCGAGCATACTCAGGGATCGTTGGCCACACCGCTTGCGGGTCTGACTCGGCGGCTTGGAGAAAGACGATTCCGCCTTGGCTGATTCCCGCAAGCGGGTTTTCCAGAGCAAAGGCATTGACGTTGTTGAGCCACACGAATTCGACGTGCTCAAGTTCGCAATGGATGCGGATCGGCTCGGATGCCGCAGTCAGAAAATAAGTAGTGGGAAGACCTTTTTTCTCGGACCCATAACGTGGATAGGCCTGAACTTTAAGTCCAAGCGCCTCGCCCACCAGGGTGGCAATCATGCGGTTGGTGGTGACCGACCCATACCCACCCACGGAGTAGCCGCGCAGACTGAATGCTCCGCTCGGCCTCAAGTCAGGATTCGAGGCAGGCTTGAGTGCGGCTGAATGCTCGATACCGAGCACAAAATGGCGTTTGTTTCCGGCGACAAGGTTGTCGAAGGCGGCGATGAAATCACCCGGACGGACGTCGCGCCCGCCAAGTCCAGCCGAGCCGCAATCAATCTCAGGAGCCCGTTCGATGCGCGGATAGCCCGGAGCGCCGCCAACGGCGTCGGCGAAAGCGGCCTTTAATTCGGTACCGAGAGGATTGCTCTGCGCAAGCGGATTGTCGGTCCGCTCGATCACGCCAACCCGCCGGCAGCATGAAAGCGCGGCGACCAGTTCCGGTCCAGGGAACGGCCGAAAACAAGTGACGCTGACGACCCCGCACCGCAACTTTCTTGTCCGCCGCAAGTAAGCGGCCGTTGTCATGGCCGTCTCCGCCATCGTCCCCATCGCGACGATTGCGTAGTCGGCATCGTTCATCAGGAAGGTGTCCACCAGTCCATATCGCCTTCCGGTTGCCGCATGGAACTCCGTCATCGTTGCCTCGACCACGCCTTTAACCCGATCGTAGAAAAAGCGTTGGGCAATCTTACCTTTCATGAAGGAGTCTTGATTCTGCACAACGCCCGATTGGATGGGCCGCGCAGGATCCATCAGGTTGAGCAAGCTGGTGTCAGCGGGGCCGACGAACTCTCGCATGAAAGCCGGCTCGGGAAGCCTCGCGCTTTCCAACGTGTGGGTGGTCAGAAAGCCGTCCTGAATGTTGAAAAAAGGTGTCTTGCTGCGCTCCGCAGCACGCCGGGCGATAAGGCACAGATCAGCGGCTTCCTGAACATTGCGGGCAAACAGCATCCCCCATCCCGCGTCGGCTACCGCCATGACATCGTCGTGGCCGGCATGGATATTGAGCGACTGGCTGGTGAGGGCTCGCGCCCCGATATCAAACACGGCGGCTAGGCGCTTGCCGCTGATGGTGTAAAGAACCTCCTTCATCAGAACAAGCCCCTGGCCGCTGGTGAAATTGACGACGCGTCCCCCGGCAAGGGCAAAACCCTCGGCGGCCGAGGCTGAGGAGTGCTCGGATTCGGACTCGACGAAGACCAAAGGTTCATCCCATAGATTGCGCCGGCCGTTGGCGACCGCTTCCGCGTAACCCACACCCATGTTGGTCGAGGGAGTAATAGGATAGACACAAGCTCCCTGGCTGATATGCGTCTCTACCCAAAGCACCGCCCCGCTACCATCGACTACCGATGGGATCCCGGGAAAGGCGACGTGAGTGCTTTCAAGCGACAAGTCGCAGTTCTTAACCATCTCTTGAGCGAAGCGTAAAAGTTATTTCTCTGCTTATAACGTGTGGTAACAAACAGGATGCATACCTCGACGAATGGTTACGTCATCGGCAAGCCCGGTCTCTTGAACCAGGCGGTTCATCCTGGCGCCGCGCACCAACCTGAAATCCCGACTGCGAGCGTTGACGTTGATGGACAGGCAGCGTCCTCCGGACCAAAACATAGATCATAATCGACGCACTCCGAGCAGCTTGGCGCCTTGCAAATATTGATATCGGCGCGCAAGCATAGCTGTTTGTAGAAAAACTTCTTCCATCGCATGCCGGCTACGTTTTTGCTTGCCAAGGGCCCGAAGTGCTCAACCAGCAAGCGCGACAGCGCGGACCTGCTCGGTAATCCGAGATCCTGCCAAAGGTGGTTTTCGCCCAGGCAGGCGGTGGCGATGGCACAGGCGAGCCATTGAGTCTCCTCCGACAGGGCCGCGCGATGCTCGAGCAGCAATCGCAAAATATCGTTGAACTCCCTTAGTCGGTCGCGCGCGGGGTGAGACGCGCCAGGAGCCACGCTTGCAGCCAGCGCCTCGCCGGCGGCGCCGAAACAGCGGGATGCCAGGCGCTTGAAAGTTTGGCTGTTGAGTCCAAGGATAGGCACCGGGTTGGCGGCCTCATCGCGCCAGAGAACGGCGATAATTCCGGCAAAGGCAACGATCCGCAGATCGTCCGGCTTCTCAGCGTGGGCGAGCAAGCGCTCGCGAACCGACTGATTCAGCACATACCCGCCATGCGCGCTCAGCTGCAACTTCACGTCTCCATGGGGGCGTGCGTATAACATTTTTTCGGACAAATTTTCGAACACGCCTCGCAGCCGACGCAGTTGAACTGATTCGCAATTGTCATGATTCTTCGCTCATACTCATCGTCGCCGTCATCGCCGAGCGCATTGACCGGAACGCGCTCGCCATCTTCGGTGATGCCGATCAGTTGCAGCACATCGCGGCCGCACACTCTGAAACATCGGCCGCAACCGATGCATTTCTCTTCCGCGATCTTCTGGACGAACTTGGGGACCCAGCTGCGGCCATCGGGCAAATTGATCGTGACGACGGCCATGTGTGCACCTTCCCCTAATCAGAAGCGCTGACTATTCTCTTGCGCACTTCGTCGAGCGCCTTGTAGGCCTCGAACGCCGCGGTTGCCACTTCGGGTATCTTCTCCCAGCCGGTCGGTAGTTCTTCTGCCAGGTCGTGGAGCGCCATTTTGAGCGAGGTGGCTCGGGCGCCCAGCCTTTTCGATTTTGTCTTCAGTTCTTCAAGAGCAACGTGGTCCATCGTCATCTTCTCTTGCTCGCGCAGGCTCAGCCGTAGTTCGCAACCTCGGGGTATTTGCGAATCATTTCGACCGCGTCCGACACCAACTTTTCGCCTTCCTGCGCCAAGCGCTCGATACTCGTAAAGCCGAAGCGATGGACGTCACGCAGTTGCCGATTGACGACGACGAGTCGGCCCGCGCAAAGCACCATTCGGCCGAAGCCTTCGTGATGCATTTTCATCATCGGCGTGACCATCACCCCTGTTTCCCGTTCTATCGATAATCCGACCGCGTTGAAGAACAATTCCACGCGCCACAGGGTTTCTGGATCCGGATCGCCCACGATGGGGATAGCTTGCCGCTTCTCGCGATCCAGGACGTACGGGTCCAGCAGTTCCACATCGGATTTCTTGTCCCAAGTGCCGTAAGTGTCCTGGGCGCGAAACTGTTTGGCAAGCTCCTTAAGAAAGGTGGTGCGCCGCTCCGAGGCAGCCGCCGGTCCTCTATTTGACTCGCTCATCTCTTCTCCTTGAGAAAACACGGTCTGGCCCAGACCGCATTCCGTGCCGGTTGCCCCGCCCAGGGAAGCAATACGAGGCTGCCGCTCAGGACGAGCTGGCCACCGAGCATCACCGTACAACTAGGCAGCCTGTGCGACATTGTCTTAGCTCTCGCTTGATTCCTCATCGAGGTCGAAGCTCCGTTCGCGGCCCTTCATTAAGGCTTTTCGCAACCACGGAGGTGGGATGCCGCGTAGCACTTCCTGAATCTTTGCAAGAATCCCCGAGATCGGTTCTGGTCCATTGACCTTCACGGGATGGACATTAGCGGCGACGACGCGCGCGGCGCCCGAGCCGCCGATCGCCGCTACGTATAGAATCGCGCAGCCTTTGATAGCAGCGATTTTCGGCGCCAATTTATCCTCGTTGCCATCCTCCGCCAGATCGCCTTCAAACTGTACAGCTTCCACGAAAGAGTGCCCTTCAGGCGAAACCTCGTAGATCGCGATATTCTTGGCCCAACCAAAGTGAGCATCGACCCGCTGCAGATCCTGCGTGGCGAACGCTACCTTCATACCGCCTGCTCCTTTTCTCCTGTCAACCAGCCGCAGCCTGCGCATCATGCTCACCGGCAGTCTCCACCCGAACCCAGGTATTGGGGTCGTTCTCGTGGCCATTCGCAATAAAGATGTTGCCGGTCTCGAAGGTTAGATCCCGCGTGCCGCGATAGCCGACGTGCAGGCGATGGGCCGCGCCAAGGCGATCGAAGGATGGGATACCTGCACGCAGCAATGGAATATTCAGGCGCTGCGCCGCTTGGTGGCCGTGAGAATGAGTAATGAGCAGGTCCGAGCCCACGGCCCGCGCTTCCAAATCTTCAAGGTCGCCGATCACCACTTCGTCGGCAGGAACGTTTTCCAGGACCGGTGATTGCGTGGTCGTCACAGCTGCTGAGATCTCGCAACCCATTTCGGCGAGCCAAGCGCTGAGCGACCACAAAAGATCAGGCTCGGCTCCGATCGCGATTTTCTTTCCACCGAAGAAGAAATGGGCATCGAGCATCGCGTCGACGAGCTGACTACGCTGCCGGCGGTACTTCGCGGCTACCGGCCGGCAGCTCAAGGAAGCCAAGTAATCGAAGAACTTGTCGTTCGCTTCAAGGCCGGTCAGACGATCGAACAGCACACACGGCACTCCGGTTTTCATCTCAAGCGCCAGCGCCGCAGACCACATTTGACTACCGATGGCGAACGTCACTGCGGCAGCTCCCATCGCTCGGATCTCCTCGAACCGCGTGCCGCCGATCGTAGTCGGGCTGAATTCATCGGGAACATGGCCGTCGAGAGAGCCTGAGAGATCCGGAAGAATCGTTGGCCGCAAGCAGAACGATTCGATGATTTCCCGGATTTCCTCAATGTCGGCTGGCGTCAGGTGGCTTCCAACCAGCACGTTGACTGAGTCCGAGACGCGCGATGGTGGTCGTTCAACGAACGCCTCAATAACTGCCGTAACTGCCTTTGCCCAGCCATCCTGGAAGGCATCTTTAAAATCCGGTGTCGATACATAAACGATCGGCACGTCCGCCAGTTCGAGCCGGCGCGCCCGAATCAACTTGAGGTATCCCTCGACATCGTCCCCCTTGGTTTCGGTGAGGCCGGTCGATGCAAGTCCGATGACCTCGGGCTTCGCGCGGTTGTTGATATTAAGCAGGGCCTGCTCAATGTTCTCCAAGCCGCCCAGGATGGTCGTGACCTCATTCATCGCGGTGGTCTGCAGCGGTATCGCCTCGCGAAAATGACGCACGAACAGCACGAGACCGAAAGACGTGCAGCCCTGCGAACCATGCAAGACCGGCATACATCGATTGAGACCCAAGAAAGCTAGCGCCGCACCGATCGGCTGGCTCATCTTCAGGGGATTCACCGAGCATGCTTTCTTTGACGTCACAACCCGGGCCATGGGAAACCTCAATGGAGTAGTAGTGCGGGATCGCCGCCGTCGTCCCTCGCGCCGAGTCTGGAATCCTCGTTCGTCTCTTCCCACGGTGCTGGCTTGCGGACCTGCGCCCAGATAGGGTTATGAAGCGCCTTGTCTATCTCGTGCACCAACTCGACCATGCCTTCGTAACCGGCGTACGCGTGATGACGCTCCTGATTTATGTCGAGCCATGGCATCTTCGCCTTGAGCGCAACGAATTGAGTGCGCCCGCCGGAGAGCATGATGTCTGCCTGCGCTTCCTTAAGGATTTTGTACATCTCGCGCGGGGTGAGTTCGTCAATCATGTGCGCGTCATCGCCCATGATCTCCTTAATCCGCTCTTTGTCCTCGGCGGTGGACTTCTTAACGCTGGTGCCGACAACTGTCATCCCAATCTCTTGGAGGGCCGAGACCAGCGACCACGACTTGACGCCCCCGGTTATCAGCAGCACGCGCTTGCCGCTAAGGCGCGGCTTGTACTGTTCGAGCCTCATCCATGCTCGCATCTCTTCCTGCGAAATAAGACGCTCGGTGAGATCGAGCAGATGGATCGGCGCTCCTCGGCTTACCAGCAACCTGGAGATCTGCCGAAGTGCGTCGCTCGTGTCGGAAATCCCGTAAAACGACCCTTCGAAGAAGGGGATACCGTAGCGCTCCTTCATTTTGCGAGCGATGTTGATCAGCGCTTTGGAACAGACCATCATGGCCGCTCTGGCGCGATGAGACCGCGCGACCTCATGGTATTTGGCATCGCCTGAGATGCAGGCCAAGATGCGAATTCCAAGCCGATCCAATAACGGCTTGACCTGCCAGAGTTCGCCCGAGAGGTTGTATTCGCCGATGATATTGATGTCGTACGGAGTAATGTAGTCCGGTTCTTCGGTACCGATAACGTAGTCGAGCAGCGCTTCGCCGGCGAGCTTGTTGCCAAGATTCTTGCTGCCTACGAAGCCCGGCGAGTTTATGGGGACGACGGGCTTTTTAAATTTGGCGCTTGCTGCCTTGCAGACCGCCTCGATATCGTCGCCGATTAGCGCCGTAACACAGGTCTGATAGACAAAGACCGCAGCGGGATTGTATTTATCGATAACTTCCTTAATCGAACGGAACAGCCGCTTCTCGCCACCGTATACTACGTCGGTCTCGCGGATATCGGTGGTAAACCCGGTGCGATAGAGCATCGAGCCGGACGACTTGGCGCCGCGGTTGTCCCAGGAGTTGCCCTCGCATGCGATCGGCCCATGAACCAAGTGTGCGACGTCCGTGATCGGCTGCAACGCGATTTTGGCGCCGTCGAAGGCGCAGCCGCCCGCCGCGGCACCGGGCGTGAGCTGCTTGGTGCAGCCTTTCTTCCGTTCCTTCTCGGATTTGCCCCGGTTTTTCTCGCATCCCGGCTCATCGAAAACCTGCTGCAGTTTTTCGTTCAAGGGGCTCATTTAGCACTCCTGTGCTCGGCCGACAGCTATTTGATAGGCAGCGCGGACGGTGCCGCAGGATCGCCGGCAATTGTTAGCGGATGATGTCGTAACTGTAGTCACTTTGGGCCGGCACGTTAGTATTGCGATCAATATCGTCGAATATGCGATCCAGAATCTTCACAAGTAGGTTCAAGCCGCCCTGATAGCCCCAGGTTGGATAGCGATGATGATGGTGGCGGTCGAAGATCGGGAAGCCGATCCGGATTAGCGGAGTCCCTGTATCTCGTTCGAGATACTTGCCGTAAGTATTGCCGATTAGGAAGTCGACGGGCTCGGTGAATAACAAGGAACGCATGTGCCAGAGATCCTTGCCACCATAGGCGTGGCCCCCTCGCCCAAAGGGCGACGATGCCAGAAGCTCCTCCGCCTTGGCTTGCCAGGCCGACCCTCCGTTGGTTGAGAGCACGTGGACCGGTTCGGCGCCGAGCTCCATCAGAAAAGCGGCCATGCCGAGCGTGAAGTCGGGATCGCCATATAGAGCAAACCGCTTGCCGTGGATATGCGCCGCGGAATCGGCGATCGCATCCAGCAGGCGCCCTCGCTCTCGGGCGAGCGCATCCGGAATTGCCGCACCAGTAAGACGCGAGATTCCCATGAGGAACTTGTCGGTACCGGCCACGCCGATGGGATGATTTAGCGCCAGCACCTCGTGGCCCTTCTCGGCGCAAAACGCGAGCGTCTTTTCGGTGCAGAACTCCTGAAACGAAACCGTGGCCTTCGCGTTCAGGGCAAGGCGCGTTTCTTCTAGGGTGGTGCCGCCGTCATACATTCGAAACTGGCCGTCGGTTGGCGTGTCCCAGGTATCGCTAGGATCGCACAGGAGGGTGTAGTCCACGCCCATCAGGTCGAAAAGGCGCCGAACCTCGCGCATATTGCCAACGACGTAACCGTCGAAGCCGCCGATGAAATTGATCTTACTGTTGGCGACCCGCTCCCGACCTTCCCAGAAGTGGGTCAGTATTCCTTTGAGCGCGTTGTCGTAGCCCGTTACATGACTACCGACGAAAGCGGGAGTATGCGCGTAGGGCACGTCGAAGTCTTGCGGGACGCTGCCCTTTTCCTTGGCGCTCTTTATAAAGGCGTTTAGGTCGTCGCCGATGACTTCCGCCATGCAGGTGGTGCTGACAGCAATCATCTTGGGGTTGTACAACTTGTATGCGTTGGCGAGGCCGTCGATCATGTTATTCAACCCGCCAAAGACCGCGGCATCCTCGGTCATCGAAGAGGATACACAGGACGTCGGCTCCTTGAAGTGGCGGCTGAAATGGCTCCTGTAGTAAGCGACGCATCCCTGCGAACCGTGGACGAACGGCAGCGTCCGCTCGAAGCCAGCGGCCACGAAGACGGCGCCAAGCGGCTGGCAGGCCTTGGCTGGATTAATCGTGACGGCCTGGCGGCTGAAGTTCTTCTCGCGGTACTCCCAGGTTTTCGTCCACTCGCGAACCTTCTCGACCTCTTCGCAAGGAGCCGGATTTTCGAAGTTCCGCTTCTTGTTCTCCAGCATCTCCACATATTCGGGCTGGCGGAAGAGGTTAAAATGGTCGAGCACTTCTTGCGGATTTTGAGCCACTATCCTCGCTCCTGTTGTACGCGCAGATCTACGTTATTGGCAGCGGAACCCCGTGGCGCTCATGCTTGCCACGGTGCCCTTGTCAGCTGCCAGGCCGGGCTATTGATCGCCATGTCCATGTCGCGGGCGAAAATCGCGAACCCGTCGTAGCCGTGGTAGGGACCCGAATAGTCCCAGGAATGCATCTGGCGGAACGGCACTCCCATCTTCTGGAAGACATACTTCTCTTTGATCCCCGATCCGACCAGGTCAGGCTTGATCTTCTCGACGAACTTCTCGAACTCGTAACCGGTTACGTCGTCGTAGATAAGCGTGCCGTCCTTTACATAGTGCGTGGTGCGCTGGTAATCATCGTTATGGCCGAACTCGTAGCCCGTGCCGACAACCTCCATGCCGAGGTCCTCGTAGGCCCCGATTACGTGCCGTGGGCGCAGCCCACCGACGAACAACATTACTTTCTTACCTTCCAGCCGCGGACGGTATCTGGCGATCACCCCTTGTACCATCGGCTGGTACTTCTCGATGACACGCTCGGCGCCTTCCTTTATCTTGTCGTCGAAGTGGCTGGCGATCTGTCGCAATGACTCTGCTATTTTGCTTGGCCCGAAGAAATTGTATTCGACCCATGGAATTCCGTATTTCTCTTCCATGTGCCGCGATATGTAGTTCATCGAGCGGTAGCAATGGAGAATGTTGAGCTTCGCCTTAGGAGTGTTAGCCAGTTCGGCAAGAGACCCGTCACCAGACCACTGCGCGATCACTCGAAGGCCCATTTCTTCCAGCAAGATTCTCGAGGACCAGGCGTCGCCGCCGATGTTGTAGTCGCCGATGATCGCCACGTCGTACGGGGTGCTGACAAAATCAGGGTTTGCAGGCTGGGTCTTGTCGAACACCCAGTCGCGAATCGAGTCGTTAGCGATGTGGTGGCCAAGCGACTGGGACACGCCGCGGAAGCCTTCGCAGCGTACGGGAACTATGGTTTTACCATCGTATTGCTTGGACTTCTTTTTAGCGACGGCCTCGATGTCGTCGCCGATTAGACCGATTGGGCATTCGGACTGGATCGTCACGCCGCGATTGAGGGGGAACAGTTCCTGTAACTCGTCTATGATCTTGTCGAGCTTCTTGTCACCGCCGAAAACGATGTCCTTCTCCTGGAAATCGGAGGTGAATTGCATCGTCACGAAC
>JAJYYI010000004.1 GCA_021801125.1 Deltaproteobacteria bacterium
GCCGTCGTCATACAGTTCGAACACCAACGAGCTGATGTGGGGTGCGAAGGCGGCGGCGCGGATGCCGTGGGTCGCGTGCGTGATCCGGTTTTCGAGCTACGAATGCGGGATGGACCAGCCGACGTACACGCCGGTGCAGCAGATCGTCGAGCGCTCGGGCACGCTCTTCTTCTCATTCCAGGAACTCGATGCGACCAAACCCGCAGGGTCGCTCAAAATTCGCGTGGAGACGATCGCGTATTATCTGGAGCGCTACGCGTCGTCGATCATCGCGCGCAAGAAAGCCGCTGCCCAACCCAACTGCCCGCTGCTAAGCGATAATCCGGAACCGTCGGCGCGATTATCCGCGTAACTCCACGCCGACAGGCGATGCGCACAGGGTACGTTGAAGATCTGCGCGCGGTCAGATTCGGTTCCATCCGGACTTTCGGTCTCTGCTACGACATTGGGTCTTTCGGACTGGCACCCGCATCATCTTGTCAAGCGCCTTCCGTTCCGACGACGATGCTTTTCGATCGTGGCCAAAATGGCCGCAATCTTATCTGGCGGAAGGCCAGATGTGTTGGTGACCCAGTCCCCCAGACTGTGCCCACGTGGCTGGCACTCGGTCGAAGCTCCTTTGGTTAGAAGCAGTTCAACAAACGGCATGTGGCCGGCATGTGCCGCAAGTGAAAATGCTGTCTCCCCAAAGTCGTTCATCTTGTCGGGATTAGCGCCACGCTCGATGAGCAATTCGCCGATTTTTGTGTTGCCGACCACCGCGGCAATCATGAGCAAAGTCCATGAGAATTTATTTGAGAGATTGGGGCTCATCCCGCCATCCAGCGCCAACCGTATAGACAATAGATTTGCAGTCTTGATCGCTCGACGTGCGTCGTCGAACGTCATTAATGTTCCGGTCCGTTGCCGCCTCTTGCGGGCTGCGGCGCGGCGGACTTTCACTTCGGCGGCTCCTCAGTAAGCGGTGAGCGGGCTTTAAGTTTGAAGGTGGATCCAACCTTCGACGAAAGACACAAGACCAAGCGCGAGAGCGGCGGTGTGGCCGAGTTTCATGGCTGTTCGATCAGTTTCCAGGCGAAGCGTTCGTGGAAGTCCCGAAAACATTGGTCGCAAATCCAGGACCGGACACCCTGAGTAGCACCCCACTCGGGTACGATTTCATACCCCTCATGGAAGATGACATGTGTATCTTCCGGGTGCGGAGGGTCATTCTCGTCCATGAACTTCGCCCAACAAAACTCGCAGTGCTCGTGATCGTTCGGAAACCTGGCTCGAAAACGTCGGCGGACGACAGTTAGACCCGACACGTCCTGTTCGTCCCACCCCTCCAACCGCCAGTCATCGTCATGGCTCATGGAGAAACCTGCCTATCCTCTCGGTTGACTGTCCCACGAGCGCCGGCGCGGCGGTTATTGAGGCGGGTCTCACCATGGAATCCATAGTTCTTTTGCCGCTGCAAAGACGAGCCCTGCGCCGAAAATCACCACCATCACACGGTACACAGATTCCAGCGGCAGCGCCGACTTTGTCCAGAAAGCTTCATTTAACCCCTCCATTGCGCCGCCTATTCGTTTGTTGAAAACGATTAGCAACACGCCCAACCCAAACACTACTATGTCGATTCCAGGGTCGATGGTCGTCGCCTTCTTCTCGTCAGGGTCGGTGGAACCGGCCAGCGAATGCCGGGTCACACTTCGCGACCCAACGGTCCCCGGCTGGCGTCGGTCGGGCGTCAAGCTCATGCGAGCGCCGGATAATCACCTTTCTTGCCTTCGCGAGGCGAACGTAATCGATGGGATGCGCGCAGATAGGTTCGGACGGCGGGGCGGGGCATAGTAGAAAGTCCCCCGCAAGCTTCGCTAGCCCAATGCCTTCGCAACAAGCGGTCAAGGTTTGCCGCATTTCGACGATTCGGTAGTCCTTGCCAGCCGGTGTGAAGATCATCGGAGCCACGCACCCATTCTCCATGTTGGCCAGGATACCGTGTATCTCGATGCATTTGTTGGAGCGACGACTTCGCGCCAACTCTTCGGAGTCCGTTCTGCTCGAAAGCAGGAGCGCAAGGCAAGTCCTGTGGCAACTCCATGACGGATGGCCATAACTTCCTAGTAGCAAAGCGCCGGTCGCGCTGGAAGGCGGCTGGCAACGGAAAGATGTCCAGAAGATCGCGCACGTGCGGGGAGAAATCGAATGGGCTGGTGGAAAAGGCCGGAAGGGCCGAAAAAGGGTCGTATGGTACGATGCCGCTGCGACCAAATCCTTAACCGTGCTCGACACCAATACGTCGCCCGCGTCCGCTCCCCATTGCTCCCCAGCGCCCCCCTTGCGAAATTTTGTCCCTCGGGACGCGAGTTCGATAAATCGTTCGCGTGGCGGACGGCCCGGCATTCGCCCGGCAGCTATCCGATGCCGGCCTTGCGAACCGGCGCAGCCTCGGCCGGCGCGGCGAACCATTGGTCGCGTGGCACCACCTTGGGAGCGGCCGGATCGCCATGATAAGCCGGAGTCATGATCTGAACCTGGTACTCGTTGAACACGTCAAGGATATTGCGATGCAACTCCGTGTATAGCTCGTACATCGCCGAAGGTTTGTCGCAGTAAACATTGATTTCATACGTCACCGCGAAGTCACCGAGCGACTTTTGCAGCACGAACGGCGACGGCTGGCGCAACAGGCCGGAGGTTCGCTCGGCCGCTGTCAGCAGCATCGCCTCGACCTGCCTCCACGGCGTGTCGTAGCCGATCCCGACTGTGGCGTGCAGAATCAACCCGCGTTCCCGTGCGAGCACGCTGTAATTGATCACGTTGCTGGTCAGGATGAGCGAGTTTGGAACCACGAATTCCTCGTTCTTGATCGAGCGCAGACGCGTCACCATCAGGCCCACCTCCCTCACGTCACCCTCGAGGTCGCCTACCCTGATGCGATCTCCGACGTGGAAGGCGCGCCGATAGGTCATCGTGTAGCCCGCGATGATATTGGCCAGGAACGACGAGGAACCAATCGAAAACAGCACGCCGAGAAAGATGCTGACGCCCTTGAACGCGGGCGACTCGGAGCCGGGGATATACGGATAACAGACCACGATCGCGAACGCGACTATCAGCACCCGCACGATCTTGTAGGTGGAATCGGCCCACTCGGGCTCGAACCGCGCCAGCTTGATCCTTCCCTCACGCACCGCGGAAAAGAAGAAGTGCGTCACGCGCAACACGTAGCGCGTCGCGACCACAATCAGCGCGATCAACACGAGATTGGGGACGGTGCCGAACACTCCGCGGACAAACGTCAGCGCCGGGTCGAGAACGGCAGCGCGCAGATTGATCGCCACGATGCGAGTCCACGGATACAGCGCCAGTACAAAGTGCAGGTACAGATAGACGAGCGCCAGCATCGCGACCACGCTGAGCGCGTGCAACAGGAAGTGGACCGCGGCCCAGATCGACTGAGCGCTGATAAAACGCAGCGAGCGTTCCTCGATCCGTTCTATTGCGAGCTGGTATCTGCGCTCGATCCGCGCGGTCAACCATCTGAAACCGCGGATGATTCCGAACAGCAGCAACACCAGCGCAATCGTGGCGCCCGCCGCCATCGCGGTGTCGCGCAGCAACCGCTCGGGCGTGCGCTCGCTGCGATAG
>JAJYYI010000062.1 GCA_021801125.1 Deltaproteobacteria bacterium
GGATGGAGAGATTGCCGACAATTGGCCGAATGCAGGACGATGAGCCTTCCAACTGACTCGCATGCCGTGTCCTCGCTGCCGTGCCCGCTCTACGTACTGCGCGCCGGCTGGACTTGGTTTCAGAAATTGGAATAAATGCAGGATGGCGGTCAGGATGCTGTGAGAGGGTTCGTTCCGACACCATCAGGAATCGTCGACCACATGGTGACCCGCCTCTTCCGGGGCAGGTCGCCGAGGCCGTCCGACAACTTGCTTGATCCCGGATGCGGAACCGGGGCGTTCCTCGCGGGGGTGATGCGCTGGTGTCGGGAAACCGGACGAGCGCTGCCGCAGATGGTAGGTATCGAGTCCGAGCCGGGCCGGGCGCGCGAAGCGCGAGCGCAGTTTCGCGGCACAGATGACATCCGGATACGGCATGGCGACTTCCTGACTGATTCAATCGAACCGTTTGATTTCATTGTCGGAAACCCGCCTTACGTTTCGATTTACAGCCTCACCGAGGATGAAAAGCGCGACTACCGCGTCGTGTACGAGACGGCGCGCGGGCGCTTCGATCTGTATCTGCTTTTCTTCGAGCGCGCGCTCAAGTGCCTGAAACCCGGCGGGCGGATGGTCTTTATCACGCCCGAGAAATTCCTTTACGTCGAAACCGCGGGTCCGCTGAGAAGATTGCTGAGCCGAGTTCAGATCGAAGAGATCGAACTCCTGGACGAGGAAAGTTTCGACGGCCTCGTCACCTACCCAACGATAACGACGGTCGTTAATCGCCCGTCCGCCGAAGCCACGCTGGTCCGGATGCGCGATGGAACGCATCGAAGCTGCCGGTTCGAGGGCGACGCGTCGTGGATGCCGACCATCCGGGGCGCCTGTGCCGAGCACGCCCCCGGGGGCACATTGCGGGACATTTGCGTCAGGATTAGCTGCGGCGTTGCAACCGGCGCTGACGACGTGTTCGTTCGCCGCGCGGACACGTTGGAACCGGAACTCGCAGACTTTGCCCTGCCGACGATTGCGGGCCGCGAGTTGACGAAGCCGGGCGAGATAAGCCGCCGATCCACGTACGTGATGCTCGTTCCATACACGAGGGAAGGCTCGCTGCTCCCAGAGCGCGACCTGGGGGCGCTTGGGCGTCATCTATCCAGCAAGCGGGAACGTCTGATTCAGCGCACGTGCACGCGGCGCAAGCCGTGGTATGCGTTTCACGAGACTCCGCCGCTGCCCGAGATTCTGAGACCCAAGATCCTCTGCAAGGACATCACGGAAAAACCGTATTTCTGGATCGACCGCGAGGGCTCGCTTGTACCGCGTCACTCCGTGTACTACATCGTCCCGGCCGACGCCGGGATTATCGAACGGCTCCGCGATTATCTTAACTCACCCAAGGCCGGGCGATGGCTGGCCGAACATTGCCAGCGCGCGGCGAACGGTTTCCTGCGCCTGCAAAGCAACATTCTGAAGGCGATGCCCATACCCGATGACCTCGCGCGCTCGCGCCGCCGCAAATCCGCTTCCCGTCGGCAGCTTCAATTTCCGGAGTTGGCCGGTTCCGAAAGATTCGCCGTCCGATGACGACTCCGTTCGACGCCGTCATCGAGCGGATAAAGCTCCGCGGATTCCACAACCAGCGCCTTGAGGATCACTCCGATATTGTCAGCGAAGGGATACTGGACGATCTGCGCAAACGATGCGCGGCCATTAGCGACTCCCGATACTCGCAAGCTCGGGCCACCAAGCCGCGAGCCTACGCTCGACCACCGATAGTATGCGATCAGCGGACCCGCCCTCGGCAACGGCAGCGTCAGGCACCACGCGCAAGGCATAATGGGCGAGTGACTCGGCATCCGTCGCGATGACGAGCTTCACTACTATTGGATTAGGATGCTCTGTGCTCGAAGCGTCCACGTCAAAAACATAAATCCAAGCGGGAGCCCCGCCGTCCCTGGTTCGCGCCACATAACTGAGAGTTGCGGTTCCATCGGTCCGTGGCTTGAGCTCAGGGCCTCCGAGGTGACGCTGCCAGCTGTCCCACACGGACGCGGGAACGGCGAGCGCGGAACCGGCGCATAGCCGGTGCTCACCGATCCTGAATTTGAGCATCATCTGATAAAACGTGCGCTTAAAGACATTCGCGATGTTCGGTCCTTCGATGCGCTCGGAAAGCCACGATGGGTTCTTTCGAACTTCCGAAGGGAAAGCCGACCCGTGCAGTCTCAGCGCGTCTTTGAGATTCTTAACCGCGCTCCGATACGAACCGTGAAAATCCATGGTCTGAACTTCGAATATTCCGTACCGACCAAGAGACAGCGCCCCATCGTCGCCAGCCACGACTTCTACCATGGTCGTGTCGAAGGACAGTTCCGGAGACCGCGGGGTTGGCGGCACCGAAATCTCACCACCAAGTTTTCCTTGGAAATAGATGATTGCGAGATCCCGTGCCGCGGCGACTTGCTCGATCCTCCTTCGATTCTCTGAGGCCCCGAGACCGGAGGCTGGGACCAGCGCCACCGCGGCCCCCTCGCGCGGCCTGAACAGACGGCGGGCGACGTCCGCGAAAAGGTCGACGTTGAGTACGCGATAGGGACAAACCAGCCAATCCTGGCGAGGGCCATTGCTACAGCTGCTGATCGTACAAATGCCGCTAGAGCTCTCTGCCTTTATGCAGGTCCGTCGCTCGCCAGTTGCCTGGGATAAGAACGGGCAAAGGCCGGCCCGCTGAACCTCAATGCTGCTGGCCTTTTCAGCGACTGATGGATAGACCCGATATCCAAACCATTCGCTTACAAAGTTCCCCTGGTCAGCGTGGCGCGGCTTCTGCATATATCCAAGTATTCCTGGCCGCGAGAAGGTCGTCCGCAGCCTTGATGTAGGCCTTCGACGTGTCGAAGCCGATAGCGAGGCGTCCCTCCTCAACGGCCACAGCCAAGGCTCTGCCCGTTCCGCAGAACGGATCGAGTACGGTCCCACCCCGGGGGCATGAACTCAGAATTCTGGGCCTGACAAGGCGCTCTGGAAACGTCGCGGTATGGCCGTTCTGGCCGGCGCTCGCGGGAACCGTGACCACATCGGTGGCGCCCTGCTCGGTGGCGCTCAAATCGTAGTAATACTTCGCTCGACCAATTTTCGGCCGCTTCACAAAGTGAAAGAAATGTTCGTGTGACAGCCGCAGTCGGTCCCTCTCCGGACGCGGAGGGACGTTGGGCTTGTACCAGATCAGGTCATTGCGAAGGATCCACCTGCGTTGCTGCATAGCAATCGCGAACCGCGACGGGACCAAGAGGAGCTGTTTCTCTTGCAGATAGCCACCCATTGGCGTTCGGCGCCTCTCACGGGCGGCGTCTCCCAATCCCTGCCTCCCGTTCTCGCGTATGCTTGACCACCTCGCAAAATAGGTGTCGCCGACGTTCACCCATAAGCTGCCACTACTCTTGAGGCATACTTTGGTCTTGTCGAGAATCTCGACGAGATGGGAGACGTACCACTCCGGTAGCGGCTCCAGGCCGAGAATTCCGCCGTGCTTCCGATACCAGTCGTAGGGCGGGATCTCCGAGGAGTCGTAGCCCGCCCCGCGCCATTCATTGAGAATCTTCCAGTTGTGCGGCTGCTCGT
>JAJYYI010000115.1 GCA_021801125.1 Deltaproteobacteria bacterium
CTCACGCGGAAGGGTACGCCGCCTTTTTCATCCCGTCACGATCCACAACTTTCGGTAATAGCTCCGGGTAGGTTCATTTGCAGGTCCGCGTCGGCGTCCCGACGATACGAGTTGATCCTTCGTTGGCGAGGCGCGTCTGCAAAGGACGATGGCACAGGTCTTTAAGAACGACCGACCGGCAAGAGTGCCTCCCGCGCGGCTTAGTTCAGTCTATCGCGGCGCAACTCCCCGCCGCCATTATGATAGTCGGCGCGGTGCGTCTTTTTTGGCGCGCGTTTGACCTTAACTCTTGATAATGATAAGAAGAAAAACTCTTAGAGTAAGTGCTCATGGAATATTCGCTTGAAGATATCGTGAGGCTTTCTGGCCTTTCCGTCGATACGATCCGCTACTATCAGACGCTGAGGTTAATTGCGCCTCCCTTTCACCGGGGGCGAAAAGCCGTTTATGGCGAGGATCACCTCGACCGCTTGCGCATAATCCGGCGCGCTTCCGAGCAGGGGCTTCCTCTTAAGGTGACTCGGAATCTGCTATTGAAGCATCAGCGTCTGGAGTCGAACCGCGAATTGCTGAGCGCGGTGCAAAAGCAACTCGCGGCGCCCTGTTATACGAGCGCGGATATGGCCAAGCTGCTGGGAGTTCCGGAGCGGTTGCTCTGCCTAGTGGAGAGCCGGGGGCTCGTCGACCTTCTTGACGAGAAAAACGGCCCGCTGCGCTATTCCGAGGATGACCTGCGAATTGCACGTGACGCACTCAAACTTCTCAACCACGGGTTCCCGCTGGGCAAACTGCTGGCGTTGGCAATGAAACATGACCAGGCCATGCGCAAGACCGCGACTGCGGCGATAACTCTCTTTCACAAGCAGGTCCGAAAAAGACGATCCGGAACGAACTTGGAAAAGGCGGAGCACGCGGCAAAGGTGTTCCAAGAAATCTTCCCAATAGTCACATCGCTCGTCGGCCATCACTTTCGGCGGGTGCTGGTAAGCGAAGCTTTGAAGCAGTTGAAGCGCGCCGGCGAGGAAGAAACTCTCGCGGTCGCGCGACGGTCGATTAGTGAAGTGTGGGCATCTCTGCGCTTGGGACAAACGACGCCCGACTCTTGATGACTGAACCTGAAACGACCGGAGTCGCTCGATCGCGATAGTGAAACAGGGGTCAGCCCGTAAGCGGCTAGCCCGTAAAAGGAGAGGAACCAATGAGCGCAACACAATCCAGGAACAGCGCATCCAAGTCCGCGGCGCTGCGCGCCCGACTGAAGCATCCAATTGTCGATGCGGATGGACACACGGTTGAGTTTGAACCGGGAGTGCTCGACTATCTAAAGGATATCGCGGGAAGCGCGGCGGTGGCCCGCTACAAGTCATCGCCCGACGGCGCCTTTATCTTTCCTTGGAACCACATGACCGAAATCGAGCGGCTCGATTGGCGTGAGTTCAAGCCGGTATGGTGGGGCCATCCGATGAAAAACACTCTCGACCGCGCCACCAGCACGCTACCGGGCTTGCTACACAGCAGGATGGACGAGTTCGGGCTCGACTTCGCGATCATCTACCCGAGCCTGGGCATGTTCGCGACCGAATTAGCGGACGCCGAACTGCGCCAGGCGGTGTGCCGCGCGTATAATAAATATCATGCGGATATCTTCCGGGAGTACGGCGATCGGCTGGCCCCGGTCGCGGTAATCCCGATGCACACGCCGCAAGAGGCGATTGCGGAGCTGGAATACGCGGTCAAAGAACTGGGGATGAAGGCGGTAATGTTGCCGACCTCGACCCGGCGTCCGATTCCGGCGCTCGAACGCAAGTACGCCGAAATCAAGGATCGGCTCTACTGGCTTGACAACCATTGCGTCGACAGCATCTATGACTACGATTCGGTCTGGGCGAAGTGCGTGGAGCTTAAAGTCGCCCCAACTTTCCATTCAGTCTGCTTGGGGATGAGCAGCCGCACCGCGCCCTCGAATTTCGTCTTCAACCATTTGGGCCATTTCGCTGAAGCCGGACAGACCGCGGCGCGCGCGCTCTTCATGGGCGGGGTGACCCGGCGCTTCCCGCAGCTTCGCTTTGCATTCCTCGAAGGCGGCGTTGCCTGGGGCTGCGAGCTGTACAACGACATCTTCATGGACTGGCGCACGCGCAACGTAGACTTCCTGCCGGCGCTCGATCCCGCCAACTTCGATGAAAAGCTGTTCGCCGACCTGTGCGCCCGTTACGGCGGCAAATTCTTCACCGATCGGCTCCATCGAATGAAGGAAGGCGTCGATGCCTCTGATCTGATCGCGGGTCCACGCGACGTGGGCCGCGGCGTGGACGAATTCGAGCGCTGCGGCATCGCGAAGGAATCCGACATCCGCGACCTTTTCGCACCGAGTTTCTTCTTCGGTTGCGAGGGCGAGGATCATTCGGTGGGTTACGCCTTCGACGCGCGCAAGAACCCGCACAATGCGCGGCTGAACGCGATGTTCGGGTCGGATATCGGTCACTTCGACGTGCCCGAGATGAACGAAGCGGTCTCGGAAGCGTACGGACTGGTTGAGAAAGGAGTCATCGAGGAAGCCGACTTCCGCGACTTCGTATTTACCAATCCGGTCAAGCTTCACGCCGAGGTAAATCCTGAATTCTTCAAAGGAACAGTAATCGAGACCGCCGTCGAAAGGCTGCTCGCGGACTCGCCGAAGACCGGACCAATGAAGCGGGCCGCCTAAGCAATCAAGACCTGCTCCGGAAACCCAAGGGGGTGCGGCTGCGGAACGGCCGCTCCCCTTCTTGGTCAGCAGATATCGCATTATAAACGTCGAGCAGGCTGTTGACGAATGGGTTTGATTATTCAGTTTCATAACTATTTGTGTGCAAGGCGCAGCGCGCTCAGGCGTGGTGGTCGGCGGCGATTGCGGGCTGAGGGGGTGCGAGGCTGGGTTTCGGCCCTGGTTTCATGCTGGCGTCGGGCTGAGCTTGGCGATTCTCACGAGGTTGTAGGCGGCGGCCACCAGGTAGGCATGCATCTGGACGCGGATGCGCCCGCGATAGCGGGTTTGGCGCAGGCCGCCGACGGTCTTCATCCAGCCGAACGCCTCCTCGACCCGCTTGAGGATGCGCTGGCTGATAGCGTAGCCGGGATGGCGCACGGTGCGGGCGTCAAGCGCCGAGCCTCCCGGCCGCGCCTCATTGCGCGCGACGTGTGGGGTGACCTTGAGTGCGCGGCAAGCAGCGACGAAGTCGCGGGTGTCGTAGCTGCGGTCGCCTGCCAGCGTGATGCGTCGGTGGCCGGGCAAGCGTTCATCGGCCATCGCGAGCGCCGCGCGCCGCTCGGCGTACCCGTCGGCCGGCTCGACCTGGAAGTCCACCAGGATGGCATTGCGGTTCTCCATCAACGCGTTGGCCGAGTAGCACAGCCGCGCTTCCTTGCCCGGGCCTTTCTTGGCCAGGAGCGCCTCCAGATCGGTGGTCGATTGATGGGTGGCGTTGGAACGGCGCTCGCCGCGGAAGTTTACCGTCGGATTGCCCGGATCGTTGGGCGGCCCACCCGGCCCCGCATCCTTGCGCTTGAAGCTCTTGAGCGAAGCCCACGCCTGGACCAGCGTTCCCTCCACCGTGAAGTGCGCGT
>JAJYYI010000099.1:0-7366 GCA_021801125.1 Deltaproteobacteria bacterium
GGTCTATACGATTCATTCGTTCATGTCATCCTACCTCGACTGCGGCTACTTTGCGGTGTACGCCGGGACCAACGCAGAATGGGCCGCGGAAGTAATCGAAGTCACGCTGAGCGAACTTGGCAAGGTGGCGCGCGAGGGGTTGACGCCGGCCGAGTTGGCGCGCGCCAAGAGCCAGCTAAAGGGCAATCTCCTGCTCGGGCTGGAGTCGACCGACAGCAGGATGAACCGGCTCGCGCATAACGAAATCTACTTCGGCGGACATGTCCCGATCGAAGAGGTCTCGAGGCGGATCGAGCGGGTCAACGCGGATCAGATCGTTGAGCTCGCTTCCAGCTTGTTCAAGGCCGAGCAAATGGGCGTGGTCTTGCTCGGTGACCTCAAAGGACAAAAGGTCAGTCGGGAAGTTCTAAGTTCTCTTGCCTAAGCAATTAAGCTCGTGCAGTATCTGGGACCGAGGAGCGGCTAAGACGCTGTGTTTCTCGTCGGGTTGCGCCCTCGACGCTTCTAGCCCTACGCAGGCCCAGGCGTCATCGAAGCGCGGCGAGCGAGCCGCCGAGATTTTTTAGCTTTGGGCAACGGCCGCGCAAGCTGCCTCTGAATCATGAAGTTACGAGGAAATCTTGGAGGCGGGTGGCGCGATTTCTGTTGCGAAAGGTTGCGCGTCTTACCAGGGCGGCCCTAGGCCAAGGTGGTCACGGCTGCGCACCCGGCAATTGAGCGCAATCCGGCAGGCCGGGTGGCGGCTCGGCAAAGTATGGAGGTTGTTGTCAAGCTTCAACGGATGCGGGCCGGCTCGATACCTCTGCCGGCCTACGCGACCTCAGGGGCCGCAGGCCTCGATTTGCACGCAAATCTGGATAGCGAACTCACGCTCGGACCGATGGAGCGAGCGCGTATCACAACCGGAATCGCGGTCGAGATACCGGCGGGCTTCGAGGGCCAGGTGCGCCCGCGCAGCGGGCGGGCTATCGCCGAGGGGTTTACGCTAATCAATGCGCCGGGCACCATCGACTCTGACTACCGAGGAGAGATTGTCGTGCTCGGCATCAACCTCGGAAATGAACCGGTGACCATCCGTTCGGGCGATCGGGTTGCTCAACTGGTGATCGCGCCCGTAGCCCGGGCGCAAATTATCGAGGTCGAAGCGCTTTCGGCCAGCGCGCGCGGACCAGGCGGCCTTGGGCATACGGGTCGATGACCGCGTCTTCCTCCGGTTAGCAGAAATTGCGCAAAGGTATGCGCTCGACGAAATGGATCGAGGCGTTATCAAAAAACCGGCCTCGCTATAGGCGACGTGGCACGAAGGTTCGCTTGCCGTCGAGAGGCTTGGGCGATAATCCTTGGTGCACGGGATGAGCAAACGGCGCGACATTGGTCAGACCGATTCCGTGACTGCGGGACGTTCCCTTCTGGCAGTCAGCCCGCTCGACGGGCGTTATGCGCGTCAGGCGCGGTCGCTGGAAAGATATTTCAGTGAATTGGCGCTGCTTCGCTACCGCCTCCAGGTCGAAGTCGAGTGGTACATAAGCCTCGGTGAGAACCCGATGATTCCGGAGATGCCGGAGTTGGCCGACGATGTTAAGGCGAAGCTTCGCGGTTTGTACCAAGACTTCGGTCTTCAGGACGGTGCTGCGATAAAAGAGATCGAGCGGCAGATTAATCACGACGTTAAGGCGCTCGAGTACTTCCTTCGCGGCAAGCTTGAGAAACTGGGAATAGGTTTGCCCCTCGAGATGGTGCACTTCGCTTGCACGTCGGAAGACATTAACAACCTGGCGTACGCCTTATCCGTGAAGGAATTTGTTAAGGGCGAGGTCGAGCCGCGCCTGCAACATCTCGTAGAGACTTTAGGCGGGCTTGCTCGGCAATATAAGGGACTTGTGATGCTCGCTCGGACGCATGGGCAAGCGGCCACGCCAACCACACTCGGCAAGGAACTGGCGGTCTTCGCATATCGGCTGCGACGGCAGCTGCTCGGGGTGCAGCGCCAGGAGTACCTCGGCAAAGCGAACGGTGCGGTAGGAAACTATAACGCGCATTACTTTGCCTATCCGGAAGTCGACTGGATTGAGCATTCGCAGCGCTTCGTGGAGGGTCTTGGTCTTACGTGGAGTCCGCTCACGACCCAGATTGAAAGCCACGATTATATCGCCGAGCTGTCTGACTCGATGGGCCGAATCAGCACGATTCTGATCGGCTTTAGTCGCGACATGTGGGGTTACGTGTCTCAAGGCTACCTGAAGCAAGGAGCACTCAGTGGCGAGGTTGGATCCTCCACGATGCCGCACAAGGTCAATCCGATAGATTTTGAAAATTGCGAAGGCAACCTGGGTCTGGCGCGCGCCCTGTTTGTCCATATGTCCGGCAAGCTGCCAATCTCACGCTGGCAGCGCGATTTGAGCGACAGCACCGTGATGCGAAATATAGGCACAGCTTTCGGTTACTTTGAAGTGGCGATGGCGTCGCTGGAACGTGGGCTGTCCAAGGTCGCGGCAAACGAGGCGAAAATTCGCGAAGAACTCGAGCACGACCAGACGTGGGAGGTGGTTGGCGAGGCGATTCAGACTATGATGCGCCGGCATGGGATTCCTCGCGCCTACGAAACCCTCAAGGAGCTTACGCGCGGGAGAGCGATGAGCCGCGATCTGATCAGGCAATTTATCGAATCATTGCCCTTGGACGCCGCCACGAAAAGCAGGCTTGCAGAACTCTCGCCGGCAAGTTACAGCGGCCTGGCGCAGGAGCTGGTTGCGCGGTTTGCGCCCTGAGCTAAGAAAGGCTAAAGCAAGGTCGAGTTCGCAAGCGGTGAGGACGTAGCGCCCGAACGCCGACCAGGGCGCCGAGTGTGCGGCGCGATGAAAGGGAACCCCTGCCCGGGCATCGCCTGGTGCGCCCGTGGCCGGGGCCGAGTGAGCTAGGTTCTTCAAACCTAAAGATAGGAGTTGAGAAAGGCGACAATGACAATCGAGACCGAGCTAAAGCGGGGCGAGATGTTTTATGAAGGGAAAGCCAAGCAGCTCTTCGCCACAAGCGACCCCGACCTCATCATTGCCTATTTCAAGGACGACGCGACGGCGTTCAACGCCAAAAAGCGGGGCTCGATCGAGGGTAAAGGCGCGGTCAACAATCGCGTCTCTCAACTCTTTTTCGGCCTTCTCGAGAGCGAGGGTATCCGAACGCACTTCGTCAAACGGCTCAACGAGCGGGAGATGTTATGCAGGCGGTTGCAAATAATTCCGGTCGAAGTGGTGATTCGCAATATTGTCGCGGGCTCGATGGCGAAGCGCTTGGGCCGCGTGGAGGGCGAGGTTTTATCGCGTCCGGTCGTCGAATGGTACTATAAGTCGGACGCCTTGGATGACCCGCTTATCAACGACGACCACGCCGAGGTTTTCGGATGGGCGACAGCTCAAGAACTGGCGAGGCTCAGGGAGCTGGCGCACAAAATCAATCGCGTGCTGAGCAATTTTCTTAACCATCGCGACATTATTTTGGTTGACGCGAAGTTCGAGTTCGGTCGCTATCACGATGAGATTCTCCTCGGCGATGAAATCTGTCCGGATACGTGCCGTTTTTGGGACAAGGCCACTCGCGCCAAACTTGACAAGGACCGTTTCCGGCGCGACCTTGGCGGGGTTGAGCAGGCTTATCAGGAAGTGTTGCAGCGTGTGTCCCGCTGACCTCGCGTTGAGCGCCGTTCACCGGCTGTAGTGCACGCGCGGATTGAACGCGTCGCAAACGTGTTAGCTTCTTCGAGGTTTGAAATTTGCGCGTCGAAGTCTTTGTCACGCCTAAGCGCGGAGTGCTCGATCCGCAAGGCCGCGCGGTCGAACACTCGCTCCTAAGCCTGGGATTCAAGCAGGCGCGCAACGTTCGCGTGGGCAAGTATATCTTGCTTGAAGTCGATGCCGGATCGGCGGCCGAAGCCCGTCGGATCGTCCAGCATATGTGCGAACGCTTACTCGCCAACACCGTGATCGAAGACTACCGTCTTGAGGTCGAAGGCGAATGAAGTGGGGAGTCGTGACGTTTCCCGGCTCGCTCGATGACCGCGATGTGGTCTGGGCCTTGGCCGACGTGATGGGGCAGAATGTAGTGTCGCTCTGGCACAAGGACGAGCGGCTTCATGGCGCGGAATGCGTCATCTTGCCTGGCGGCTTCAGCTACGGCGACTACCTGCGCTGTGGCGCGCTGGCGCGGTTTTCGCCGATTATGAACAGCGTCGCTCGCCTGGCCGAGGACGGCGGAATCGTGGTTGGCATATGCAACGGCTTCCAGGTGCTGTGCGAAGCGCGGCTTCTGCCTGGCGCACTCACCCGCAACCGTTCGCTTTCGTTTATCTGTGACCAGGTGACGCTGCGGGTGGAAAATCCCTCCACGCGGTTTACTTGTCTTATGAACCGCGGCGACTTGTTACGGTTGCCGATCAAGCACGGAGAGGGGCTGTACGTGGCTCCCGAGGACGAATTGCCCCAACTCGAAGAGCGAGGCCAGGTGCTTTTGCGCTACGTCAGTAGCGCTGGCGAGGCGACGGAAGAAGCCAATCCGAACGGCTCGCTGAATGCGATCGCCGCCGTGGCTAATGAAACCTTCAATGTATTTGGCTTGATGCCCCATCCCGAGCATGCGGTCGAAGCGGGTCTTGGCGGCACCGACGGCCTAAGGCTTTTCAACTCCCTGCTGCGAGGGGTCTGATGGCCGAGAGGGCGTTGCGGCTCGCCGGCGAGCCCGAGGTCACTCCAGCGTTGGCGCAAGAGCACGGCCTCACCGTCGACGAGTATGCCATGATTGAGCACTGGCTTGGCCGCGCGCCGACTTTCACGGAGCTGGGAGTGTTTTCTGTGATGTGGTCGGAACACTGCTCGTACAAGTCGTCGCGTCGCTACCTCAAGCTTTTGCCAAGTCGCGGCGCAGGGGTCGCCACTGCGTCGGGCGAGAATGCCGGAGCGGTCGCAATCGGCGATGGCTATCTCGCGGTCTTCAAGATAGAGAGCCATAACCATCCGTCTTACGTGGAACCCTATCAAGGGGCGGCGACCGGGGTAGGGGGGATCATCCGGGACGTCCTCGCCATGGGCGCCAGACCGGTGGCGAGCCTCAACTCGCTTCGGTTCGGGACGCTCGATTATCCACGGATGACCTATCTGGTGCACGGCGTGGTCGGGGGAATCGGCGGCTACGGCAACTGCGTGGGCGTTCCAACGGTCGGAGGCGAAGTCGGCTTTCATCCGGCTTACAACAAAAACATTCTGGTCAACGCGTTTTGCCTGGGGCTGGCTCGGGAAGGCGAGTTGGCAAGCGCGGCCGCGTGGGTCGTCGGCGCGCCCGTGATTTATGTCGGCTCGGCGACCGGCCGCGACGGTATCCATGGCGCGAGCCTGCTCGCTTCGGCCGAGTTCGACGCCGGCAGCGAAAGCAAACGGCCCACGGTTCAGGTGGGCGATCCTTTCGCGGAAAAGCTGCTGATCGAGGCGTCTCTCGAGGCGCTCAAGACCGGTGCGGTTGCGGCGCTTCAGGACATGGGTGCCGCTGGACTCACTTCGTCGTCAAGCGAGATGGCCGGACGCTCGGGGTTGGGAGTCGAACTCGACCTTGATCGAGTGCCGCTGCGAGAGCCGGGTCTTTCACCGTACGAGATTCTGTTGTCCGAATCGCAGGAGCGAATGCTGTTCGTCGCTTATCCCGGCCGCGAAAATGAATTGCTCACCGTGTTCGAGAAATGGGACGTCAACGCCTGTATCGTGGGAAGGATCACGAACGAGGCCCGCTGGCGCGCGCGCTGGGCCGGTAAACTGGTTGCTGACATCCCGATACGCGCCCTGACTATCGACGCCCCGAGCTACGATCGCCCGGCAAAGTCGCCTGTTCCTAAATGCGCAGCCGAGGGTCAATGGTGCGAAGGCGGCGCGGCTCGGGCGCGATCCGCAAATGACGAGCGGCAGTCGTCCGCGCGCAGCGAGGCGCCACCGCTCGCCGCCGAACCCTGCGACTGCGCGCCGTCCTTGGGCCAAGAGGCCCGCCTGACGGGCGCGCCAAGCCAGCGCCGACCAAGTCCCGCGGAGGCTCTGCGTGCGCTGCTGGACAGCCCTAATGTGGGCTCGAAGCGATGGGTTTATCGGCAGTACGACCATCTGGTGCAGAGCAATACGGTAATGGGACCCGGAGGCGATGCTGCCGTATTGCGTATCAAAGGGCTTAAGCGCGGGCTTGCGCTCACGGTTGACTCGAATCCACTCGCGTGCGCGGCCGACCCGTATATAGGCGCGGTGAGTACTGTATGCGAGGCGGCGCGAAATATCGCTTGCGTCGGAGCACGCCCGCTCGGTATCAGCGATTGCCTCAACTACGGCAATCCCGAGCGGCCGGAGATAATGTGGCAATTTGTGTGCGGCGTTGAGGGTATTCGCGATGCCGCCCTTGCGCTCGGAATTCCGGTTGTCAGCGGAAATGTGAGCTTTTACAACGAAACCGAGGGCCAGGCGATTGCGCCCACGCCGACCATCGCTATCGTCGGATTGCTCGACGATGTGAGCAAGCGGATAAGCTCCTTTTTCAAATTCGCTGATGACGTGATAGCCTTAGTTAAGTGCGGCACATTGTCGCTGGCTGCAAGCGAATACGAATTGCTGTTCGGGCGTGAGCAAATAGCCGGCGGTTGCGATAAGCTTGCGCCGATAGAGCTGGGCCTTCAAAAAGCTTTGCTCGAGGCGATGGCGCAAGCCGCGGAACGGGGGTTGCTTAACTCGGCTCACGACGTCTCCTCGGGCGGCCTCGCTGTGGCGCTGGCCGAGGCGTGCTTTGGCGGAGAGACGTTGATGGGAGCCGAAGTGACGATTCGGAGGCTGGATGGGCTTGATCTCGAGCGAAGTCTTTTCGCGGAAGGCACTTCCTTGGTAGTGCTTTCCTTTCCTAGCAGCCACCGGATCGACGTTGAAGGAATTTTCGCGCGCCGAGGTCTTCCGTTCGAAGTGGTCGGGCGGGTTAGCGCCGCGCCGAGGCTTAAGATAGGAACGATGATCGATGAAGACTGTCGAGCGCTGTTGGCAGTTTATGAGCGGGCGCTGCCTGGGAGGCTCGGTGAGAATGGCTGAGGAGCCGTCGAGCGAATTATGGGTCGAGGAATCCAAGCTTGACGCTTTTCACGAAGAATGCGGCGTCTTCGGCGTGTATGGTCATCCTGAAGCCGCGAATCTGGTTTATCTAGGGCTTTGCGCCCTGCAGCATCGTGGACAGGAATCCGCCGGCATCGTTTCGTCGAATGGGAAGACGCTGTTCTCTCATCGAGGGATGGGTCTGGTGGCCGACGTCTTCAGTGCCGAGACGATCCGCAAGCTCGAAGGTATCAGCGCAATCGGCCATAATCGCT
>JAJYYI010000099.1:7376-21671 GCA_021801125.1 Deltaproteobacteria bacterium
GAGGCCGGCGGGATCGCGCTCGCGCACAACGGCAATCTCGTTAATTTCGACGAGCTCAGGCGAGAGCTGGAGAAGGCCGGTTCTATCTTCCAATCTTCATCCGACAGTGAGGTAATCCTCCATCTGATCGCGGCTTCGCGGGCGCCTACGCTGGTGGAGCGTGTGATCGAGGCGCTCGAGCAAGTGCGCGGCGCGTACTCGATGCTGGTTCTGGACGACCACGAGATGATTGGAGCGCGCGACCCGTTCGGGTTTCGGCCGCTGGTTCTCGGTAAATTGCGCGATTCAGTCATCTTGGCCTCGGAGACCTGCGCGCTGGATCTGGTACGCGCCGAGTACGTGCGGGAGGTCGAACCGGGCGAAGTAGTGGTGGTCACGCAGACAGGGGTGCGCTCGTTTATGCCGTTTGCGCCGATGCCGCATAAGCGCTGCGTCTTCGAGTACGTCTATTTTTCGCGCCCCGACAGCCGCCTGTTCGGGCGCAACGTTTATGACGTGCGCAAGCAGCACGGACGAGTGCTTGCTCGGGAATGTCCGGCGGATGCCGACGTCGTAGTGCCCGTCCCGGACTCGGGGGTCCCGGCGGCGATCGGTTATGCGCAAGAGTCAGGCCTGCCCTTCGAAATGGGGCTGATCCGCAGCCATTACGTGGGGCGCACCTTTATCGAGCCGCAGGAGGCGATCCGTCATTTCGGCGTGCGTATTAAGTTCAATCCGGTGACCGCGGTGCTGAATAACCGGCGGGTGGTACTGGTCGAGGATTCACTGGTTCGCGGCACGACCCTGCGCAAGGTGATCCCGATGCTGCGCCAGGCCGGTGCCCGCGAAGTTCATATGCGAATCGCGGCTCCGCCCACGCGGTACTCGTGTTTCTACGGAATCGACACGCCGACGCGCTCGGAACTGCTCGCCTCGCATTATTCGGTCGAAGAGATTCGCCGCTTCATCACCGCTGACTCGATCGGTTACCTGAGTTGGGAAGGTCTCTACTCCTTCACCGATAAACGCGAGAGTTTTTGCGACGCGTGCTTCACTGGCGACTATCCGGTCAAGGTTTCTCAGCAACCGAAGGCCCGCCAACTGCCGCTGTTCGAGCCTGCCGTCCGCCGTTAAGCGTCGTAGCAAGAACGAGATCGTCGCGCCGGCGAGGTCCGGTTGTTGAAAGCCTTTGGCGCGTGGCTGTAAGCTCCTACTGATGGAACGGACGCTGAGAAAGATCGATGTCCTGCGCCATGAGCTCAAGGCGCTGCGCTATCTGCTCGACAGCTTTCACCAGGGCGGCGCCCGCGGTGAAGGGGCGCCTTCGCGTGAAGACTTCCAGGCCGACCAAAGCCGCTTGATTTACGACGCGATCGTCGAAGCCGGCGACCGTCAGGAGGCGGAGGCGCGAATTGCCGTGCTGAAGCTGGAGGATGTCGACCTCCATTCGTTCCTGGGCCTGAGCGGGCAACATTACTACAGTTACCCCGACTTGGTGCGCAAACGCGCCGAGGCGATTCGCAGCGGCGAGCTGGTGGTGGAAGACAGTTGAGTTCCGCGACTTTGGACCGCGGCGAGTTGTGCTTTCTCGCCGACGAAGCGGGCGCTTTGATCGCGTACCAGGAGACCGGCGCCTCGTGGACCAGTCTATTGGCGTTTTCCGACGAGGAAAAGGCGCTTGAGTTTCGCCGCCGCGGCGGGCTTGTCAATTGCGCCGTGGTTGCGATCGACCTCGCGGACGAGGCAAGCGTCAGAGCGCTGATCACGCAGGTCAAACGGCGGGCCGTTCGCTCGTTGCTGCTTGACCTGAATTTCGATAGCGGCCACTGCCAGGAAGTTGAATTGATCGGCCAGGCGTTCGCTAACCCAACCGAGCGGCGGCTCGCCCCGAAGGCACGGGGCTCGTCCCTGACTCACCTTTGATTCCCACCATTAAGGATGTTGAGCAGGCGCGCGGCCGGCTCAAAGGGGTCGTACAGGCGACTGCGCTTGTTCGGAGCGCGACGGTTTCACGGCTGCTCGGAGCGGAGGTTCTCTTCAAGGCCGAAAACTTTCAGAAGACCGGCTCCTTTAAGATTCGCGGGGCCTACAACCGCGTCGCCTGCTTGTCGCCGGAGGAAAAGCAGCGCGGCGTCGTATGCGCTTCGGCAGGTAATCACGGCCAGGCGCTCGCATACGCCGCGAGCCGCGCGGGGGTTAGGGCGACCATCGTTATGCCGGAGGCGGCGCCGTTGGCCAAAATTGCGGCAACGCGCGGTTACGGCCAAAACGTTGTGCTCAGCGGGAGCGACTACTTAAACGCCGTGCGCAAGGCGCATGAGATTCAAGAGAGCACGGGAGCGCTGTTTGTCGACGCGTACGACGACCCCTGGGTGATTGCTGGCCAGGGCTCGATCGGCCTCGAGATTGCGGACGAAGGCGAAGCCGACGTTGTGGTAGTTCCGGTAGGCGGCGGCGGTCTTTTGGCGGGAATAGGCCTTGCGGTTTCGGCGCGGATGCCGAAGGCTCAATTGATCGCAGTCGAAGCAAGCGGCTCGCCCCAGTTGAGCGTAAGCCTATGCCGCGGCCGCGCGAGCACCCTCGAGCGCCCGGCGGACACGATCGCTGATGGTCTGGCGACGGGAAAGCTGGGCGAGTTGCCGTTTGAGCTGATTCGCAACCGGCTGAGCGACGTCGTAAGTGTCGATGATTTCGAAATCAGCGAGGCGGTCCTCTTGATGCTCGAACGGCTTAAGTTCCTGACCGAGGGCGCCGGTGCGGCGGCATTGGCCGGAGCGCTCAAAATTCAGCAGCAGCTCAAGGGCAAACGCGTTGTGATTTGCGTGAGCGGAGGAAATATCGACATCAATCTGCTTGACCGAATCATCGGCCACGGCTTGATAAAAATGGGCAGGCTCTTTAGCTTCGCCGTGGATTTGCGCGACCGGCCTGGGGAACTCGACAAGCTCCTCAAGATGATCGCGGAGACCGGTGCCAACGTCCGCGCAATCCAACACGACCGCAACCGGCTCGACATGCCGATCAGCGGAGTTGAGGTTGTCCTCGAACTCGATACACGAGGGCCCGAACACATCGCCGCCCTGCGCAGTTCGCTCAAGCAGCAGGGCTATCGAATCCGCGAAGGGCGCACGCAATCAGAAGCGAGTTGAGGCTGGAGTTGGCTCGTTCGGGCCAACGGCCGAGGAGAGTGGCTTCGGCCGCCTTCGGCCGGCAAGGCGCGCATTCAACCTCTTGGTTTAACCCGTCGACAAAGGCTAACATTATTTCGCTTGCTCGCGGGATACCCTCGACGCAGGTGGGCGTGTAAGGGGGCGATCGTAGCGGAGCGAAGCAAACGCTACATGAAAATGATTCGCCCAGCGGAAAAACTGGTAAAGGTCTGGGTGGTGGTTGCCCTATCAATGGCCGGCGGGTTGGGATGCTTCTCGCCACTGCTTGCGGGAATCGGCGGCGGCACGACGCTTTACCAACATGAAACCGCCAACAAGTCGTCGGGCGAGACGACGCAATCGTCGTCTTCGAGCAAAGCAAAATCCAAGCAGAGCAGCTCCACTAAGGCCAGCGACTCCGATATCGAATGAATCGAGGAGAGTCGGGCCGGGTTCGTTCTTCGTTAGCGCAACGATATGTCTACGGGTTGCCAAGCGCCTAACAGGCTTGGTTTGGCGCGCTTTTCGGCCGGGCCGAACCATACCGCGGGCGAACTGCGTCGTTTTGGCTTCGGTTTAGGCGCGGGCGCAGCGCTGATTTTCGGCCTCGTTCGCCCGTGGCTTCATCATTCCCCGGTGCCTTATTGGCCGTGGCTTTTCGCGATCGTGCTGTGGCTCGCGGCGCTGCTTTACCCTAGTGCCTTGAGCGTACCGATGCGCGCATTGAACCAGGCGGCGCGCGCCGTCGCGTGGCTGGTCACGCTCATGCTGTGCGCCGTGATGTATTATGGATTATTCGCGCCAGTGGGTTGCGTGATACGTGCGTTGGGCCGAGACCCAATCGCTCGCGGGTTCGATCCCGCTCTGTCGACCTACCGGGTTCCAAGCCGGGAGCGCAGCCGCGAGTCCATGGAACGGCCGTTCTGATACGGGTCACGTCCCTTCGGCGGCGCGGATCTCCGGCCTGCGTTGCCGAGCGCGTGAGGCGATTGTTGGACATAGTAGTGGAAGGCATTACAAGTTGAATGTTTTGGAAGAAAGTTACGACTTGCGCTATCGGCGTGCTTATCGCCGCCTTGATGTTCGAGGTCGCGATACGCTATACGCCGTTCGCTGAAGTGCACATGGTAACTTATGATTCGCGCCGAGGATGGGGGCTGTTGCCCGGCGCGGAGGAGCTGTATACGCGCGAAGGGCGAGGGCACGTCAAGATTAATCGCGACGGCCTGCGCGACGTGGACCACGCCAAGCCCAAACCGGCTGACACGTTCCGGATCGCGGTCGTCGGTGATTCATACGCCGAGGCGGACCAGGTCGAGCTCGACCGCACGTTTTGGTGGGTGATGCAGGAGCGGCTGCGCGCCTGCCCGGCGCTTGCCGGAAAGCGGGTCGAAGCGATTAACTTCGGCGTGCGCGCCTACGGAACCGCGCAAGAGCTTTTTTCACTGCGCTATCACGCCTGGCAATATTCACCTGACTTCGTCGTGCTGGCGATCTATATCGGCAATGACATCCGCAACAACTCGGTCCGGCTCGAACCCAACAAATGCCGCCCGTTCTTTGTCGAGCGAGACGGCCATTTCGTGCTTGGCGGTCCTTTCGTTGATTCTTCGTTCATGCGTTTTCGCTGCATGGTCCGCTACGAATCGCGCAAGTCTCAAGTCGCCAACGTTTTGGGCGACGCTGTTATGCGCGTGCGCAGCTCGCTGCGCGACTGGGCCCGACCGAATCCTTCGCCTCAGAAGGCAAATGGAGCGAAGTCAAAACCCGAATGGCCGCTTGACCCCGTGTTCGTCGAGCCGCGCGACCCGGTATGGGATGGCGCATGGCGCGCTACGGATGTGGCGATCACGATGGTCGCTCGCGAGGCGGAAAGCCATCACGCGGGATTTTTGGCGGTCACGCTTTCCGATGCATTCCAGGTCTATCCTGACAAGGCGCGCCGCGCCGCCTATCAAAAAGAGCTCGGCGTCGACGACCTTTTTTACCCTGAGAGAAGAATTGCCGCCCTGGGCGAGCGCGAAGGCTTCGCAGTTTTAAATCTTGCGCCCGCCTTGCAGGCTTACGCCGACGAACATCATGCTTACCTACACGGCTTCGGCAGCTCGGGTCTGGGCGCCTACCACTGGAACGAATTGGGACACAAGCTTGGTGGCGAGCTTATTGCCGACGACGTTTGCGGGATGATCGGTCGCTCCAGGCAAACCGGGCAACCATCGACCGGCTCCACGGGGCATTGAGACGATGCTCGAGCCGTGAAGTTTGGTTGCGCGCGTGCGGTTTCACGTGTCGGCCGGGCCGAGACCCGTGCTCCCGGCGACGACCTCGGGTGCTCGCGCGTGCGATGACTTCGGATGCATTGGGTACGTACGTTCAACGAGGCCGAAGAGGCCTACATTCCCCCATCGAGGGATCAAAAGGTCAACGCTTGGCGCGCCTGACGAAGACAAAGACCTGGGTCATGGCGCCGCTGTTAGCGCTTCTTGCTATGCTCGCGGCGCTGGCTTTGGCTCAGGTTGGCGTGGCCGTCGCGAATTACTTCTTTCCGTATTACTACTGCTACGACGCCGACCGTGGATGGGGTTTGCGGCCTGGGGCTCGGGGATGGTGGCGGCGCGAGGGAAAGGCGTATGTTCAAATCAACCGCGACGGCTTGCGCGACCGCGAGCATAGCAAGGAAAAACCGCCTGGCACTTTTCGTATCGCAGTCCTCGGCGACTCATACGCTCAGGCTATTCAAGTGCCGGTGGAGCAGACGTTCTGGGCGGTGATGGAGCGGCGGCTTCGCGCCTGTCCGGCGCTCAAGGGGCGCGAAGTGGAAGCGATCAACTTCGGCGTGGACGGCTACGGTACTGCGCAGGAGTTGATCACTTTACGGCGAGACGCCTGGAAGTATCATCCCGACGCCGTAGTGGTCGAGGTATTTTTGGGCAATGACGTCCGCAATAACTCGGTCGTTTTGGAAAGCAATCGATGCCGGCCGTTTTTCATAGTGCGCGACGGTAAACTGGAACCAGTCGGCCCTTTCGTAAGCTCCAGCAGTTATCGCTTGTGGTGCCTGGCGCGCTTCGACTATCGGGGCCTGTCGCCGTTGGCGATGCTTCGGCGGGCCTTTGAAATCCTAATTCATCCCGCGCGCAAACCTACTCCGGATTACCCTTACGAACCAGCCCTCAACTACAACGTCTACAAACCGCCGGCCGATCAGGCTTGGCGTGCGGCTTGGGATGTTACCGACGCGCTAATCGAAGAGATCAGCGCCGAGGCCCATGCCCATCATGCGATGCTCTTGGTGACCACGCTCGACATGGGGATCCAAGCGTGGCCTGATCCGCTTGTGCGCCAGAACTTCATGCACGAGATGGGGCTCAACGACTTGTTCTACGCCGACGATCGCATCGCGGCGCTCGGCAAGCGCGACGGCTTTGCGGTGCTTGGTTTAGGTAAGCCGCTGCAAGCCTACGCGCAGACGCATCGCGTCTATCTGCACGGCTTTTCCAACACGCCGACCGGCTTCGGCCATTGGAACGAGATCGGTCATCGAGTGGCGGGCGAGCTTATCGCGGACCGCCTATGCGATATGGTCGGCCAAGACGCCGCCGCCGAAAGCGGTCACGACGCTTCACTTAACCAGATTCAGGCTAACGGTTCCCGTCCGCGCCAACCGTGAAGGACCACGTGTAGCTTTTCTCGCCCACCGTCATCGCGACCGCGTACGTCGCTCCTGGGCGCAGCGGGAAGCGCGGGATCAGAACGATCGCGCCATAGCCGGCCAGCACTTTACGTCCCCACTCCTGGTCGGCGGGATTGGGATTGACGTAGGTGCGGGCGTCGAAAGCGCAGTGCTCCACGGCCGCGCCGGCAAGCGTGAGCGAGTGCGCGGAAAGAATCGCGGGCACGAAAATCCCCAACTGTAGCGTGATCGCCAGGCCCGCGGGTAGTCCGTAACCGGGGCAGCTCGCCAGCGGGTCGGGCCATTCTCCGATGACCATTCGCGAGAATGGTATCGTCGCTCCGGACGGCGGAAACATCACCGGCTCGCCGGGCGCAAGACGCGTCCAATGATGAGGCAACTCGAGCGCGCTCGCGCATACGCCGTTCTCGCAATACGCGCCGAACCCCGCCTCGCGCATGGTCGGGTCGAGAATCGAGAGGCGGTGGAACGGGCCTTTAATCCAATCGTCTATGGGATTAATTTTCCTTCGTCGAGCGCCAGGGTCGGGGTCGTACCATTGCTCGACGTCGCTGTTCTGCGCAGCTTTAAGCCCCTGCGCGGTATACCAAGGCCTGTCGGGACTCTCGGTATGCATCGAGAGGCCAAGGGCGGCGTCGCGCCGAATAAGGTCGGCGAAATTTTTGACCAGGTAGCGGGCGTGCTCGAAGTCGCCTTGGCTGAGCGCGGGATTGTCGGAGACCGGCTGGAGCTTGGCTAGAGACCGGAAGAAGTTGATGTCCTGAAGCCACGGCTTCGCCGCGCTCGCGCCGGCGTCGGACGCGTTTCGGGACGACGAGAGCGAGCCGGATGACGAACCTGACGATGAGAGCGCGCCTGACGCGGTGGGCGGTGGGATTGCCCCCGACGAAGCATGGGCGGACGTCGTTCGGACCGGCAACGGGCTTGGCGCGGAAAGCGGCCCCGTGGCTGTCGGCGTGGCCGTGCGAAGTTCAAAGTAGGCGAGACACGCCAGGGTCGATACAGCAAGCACGGCGGCAATGCTCGCCGCGATTCGCAGGTTCTTGCCTTTAACCGGAACCGGCATGATCTCCGCGCGCGGCGTTTCGCCCGCCGACAGCTCCATCTGGACCCCGCCTAGCATTATGCGGTCGCCGGGAGCAATCGGAGCGCTGGAACTGACCCGCCGGCCGTTAACGAGCGTCCCGTTGGTGGAGCGCAAGTCGAGAATTTCCCAGCCGCGCCCGTCCCGCCGGCGTCGGATCAGCGCGTGGCGGCGCGAGACGGTTGGATTGGAAATGACGAGGCCGTTTTGCGGATCGCTGCCGAGCGAAAGCTCGTCTTCGATTAGGTGACGCCTAAGCGGGGCAGCGCCACGTTTCACCACCAGTAGCATTTGGTTTGCGGCAGAAGGAATTATACCCTTGTCTCCCGGTTGGCGACGGCGCCGGCACAGTCGCGGGCTTCGGGCTCAAGCTTGAAGTTGGCGCGGGTCACGCCCTAAGTTTTCACGCGGCCGCAGTACGACCCACGCTCTTTAAATGCCGCGAAGACGAGAGGCCGCCAAGCCGCCGCCCGCGCGCGGATGTTATAGGCGCGGCGCTAAATTAGCCGGCGCACTTACCACAACGCGCGGTACGATTCGGTCCGGCCGGTCTCGGTGTTTACCAATAGAACCTCGACCCAATTATAGTTTCCCGCCGGGAAAAAGACGTAACCGCTGGCGCTAAAGTTGTAGTCGAGGCGAGCCGGGCGCAGCGCAAGCGACTTCAGTTGCTGGTTGGCCTGACGCCTGGCGGCGGCGGCGCCTCGGGGTGCGCCTTCGAAAGCTCCGACACCCGCGCCGACCGCGCCGCCCAGCAACGCGGCGGGTCTCGCACCTCCTTCGAATGCGCCGGCCAAAGCGCCAACGCCGGCGCCGAGGGCGCCGCCGGCGGCCGCGCTTGCCGCGCCGCTCTCCAGCGCTCCGACCAACTCCTTGGCGCCGCCGGCGAGCCGGGCCGCCTCACCGGGCGGGATGGCGGCGACGCGTCCTGCGTTCGAGACCGCGAATATCTGCCGGGGCACGACGCGGCGCGCAGTCTGGTCTCCGTTCGAGATCGCGACATACACGGGCGTTACGCCGCCTATCGTGCGCCCGCGAGTCGCGGTGACGGTGACTTGGTTTTCAACCGGCGTGGGCACAGCGTAATCCGGATGGGCGATCGGCGCGGGCGCAACGGCACAAGCCGCCAACGATATAGCCGCTCCGCCCCCAACGGCGATCAGCGCGCTCTCGCGCAACGCGAGCGCGACGAGCAGTAGCCGTGACGCGAGTCTTCGAGCCGGAGTTGCCCTAATTGATTGTGTCGACGGTGAAGTGGGTGAATCGTTCATCGGCATGAAAGGTTAACGGGTTCCCATCAGGACACAAACGGATGGGGAGAAACAGCCTGCGGCGAGCCGGATTCGACGACGTCGGCTCACCAAACAGCGCGATAGGATTCGGTGCTGCCGTTCATGTCGTTTACCAGCAGGACCTGCACAAAGCTGTACGTGCCGGCGGGAAAGAACACGTAGCCGCTCGCGGTGAAATTGTTGCCAAGGCGGGTGGGCCGCAATGCAAGCGCGTCGAGCTGTTGGCTAGCCTGGCGCTGCGCGGCCGTCTGGCCGGCCGGCGCGCTTTCGAAGGCGCCGAATCCGGCGCCGATCGCGCCGCCCAAGGCGGTCGCGCTCGCCACGCCTCCAGTGGCGGCGCCGGCCACGGCGCCAAGGCCCGCGCCGAGGACACCACCCGTGCCGGCGCCGATCGCGCCGCTCTCCAAGATGCCGGTTAACTCATTGGCGCCGCCAGCCATGCGGGCCGCTTCCCCAGGCGGGATCGGCGCTACGCGGTCACCGTTCAACGTGATTGCGTAGACCTGCTGCGGGACGAGTTGGCGCGCCACCTCGTCGCCGTTGGCAACCGAGACGAACACCGGGATCAGACCGCCGATCGGAGCGCCGGGCTTGGCGGTCACGGTAATTTCATTTTGAACCGGCGTCGCAACGGCGTATTGCGGATGGGAAATCGGGGCCGGGGCCACGCCGATACCACATCCAACGATCGCCAGCGCAAGCAGCGCAAAGGCCACCACGATTGGGATCGACCGATTGGAACACCTACGGCTCTCAAGTCGAATGTTTGGCCTTTTACTGCCTAGACATTCCACGCGAGTGCCTCGCTCATAACCGAAGCGGTTGACCAGCTCCGCGACTCGACCGGTTTGCGGCTCGCGGCTCCGTTGCGGCGAACCAACCTAAACGCTCGCCGGCGCGCCGCGACGCTCACCGGACTCAAATCTCCGTGCTTACGGCGTCCTCCCGCTGCGTCGGCTCCGGACGTGTCTCGATGGGAGCGTAATGGCGAAGTTCCTCGCCGATATATACTTGGCGCGGACGCGCGATCTTCTGCTCGGAGTCGCGCACCATCTCGCTCCACTGCGCGAGCCAACCGGAAGTGCGGGGAATAGCAAACATCACGGGAAACATCGTGGTTGGCAAGCCCATCGCCTGGTAGATAATCCCCGAGTAGAAATCGACGTTTGGATAGAGCTTGCGAGAGACGAAATAATCGTCTTCCAGCGCGATTCGCTCGAGTTCCAACGCGATATCGATCAGGGGATTCTTGCCGGTGACCTCGAACACCTCGTTTGCCAACCTGCGCACTATCTTGGCGCGCGGGTCGTAATTCTTGTAAACGCGGTGGCCGAAGCCGTAAAGTAAACGCTCGCCCGCTTTGACCTGCTTGATTACCTCCGGCACGCGTTTGGTTGAGCCGATCTCGGTGAGCATTCTGACCACCGCCTCGTTGGCCCCTCCGTGCAGTGGCCCGTACAGCGCCGCCACAGCTGCGGCCGCCGCCGAGTAGGGATCGACGTGCGAGCTGCCAACCGAGCGCATCGCGTTGGTCGAGCAGTTCTGCTCATGGTCCGCGTGCAAGATAAACAGCACGTCGAGCGCGCGCTCCAGAATCGGATTCGGCCGATACTTGAGTTCGGTCATCTTGAAGAGCATCGAGAGAAAGTTCCCGGCGTAACTCAAGTCGTTGTCTGGATAGACGTAGGGCAAGCCCCGACTATGGCGGTACGCGAAGGCCGCTAACGTGGGCAGCTTTCCGATTAGACGGCGCGTCTGCAACCGGCGTGATTCGACGTCGAAGATGTGCGCAGCCTCGGGATAGAACGTCGAAAGCGCGCCGATCGTTCCGACCAGCATGCCCATCGGATGGGCGTCGAAGCGAAAGCCGTCCATCAAGCGCTTTATGTTTTCATGCACCAAAGTGTGAATCTTGATATTGTTCTGCCACGCCGCGAAATGGCGTTCGTCTGGCAACTCGCCTTTTATGATCAGGTAAGCGGTTTCAAGGTAATTACTGTGCTCCGCCAGCTCCTCGATCGGGTAGCCGCGGTAGCGGAGGATGCCTTTGTCGCCGTCGATAAAGGTGATTCTGCTTTTGCACGCCGCCGTGTTGGTAAAGGCTGGATCGTACGACATCAGGCCGTAATCATCTTCGGAGGCCTTTATCTGACGTAGTAACGTCGCGCGTATTACATTCCCCTCTTCGATCGGGAATTCATACCGCTTACCGGTGCGGTTGTCGATTACCGTTAGCGTGTTGGTCGCCATGTCTCTCCCTCGGTTTCCGTAGCGCTGCCAAGTGCCGAGTGGTTCCTCCACTCAGGCCGACCTAATCGCTACAATCCATCCTCAGATACACTATATGCTTCCTTTCAGTTGCCATACAGAGCCGCACCTTCCCTGGCAGAGGTCGGCCGTGTCCGTGGAGCGGCTTGTGCACCGTCGCGCGGGCCGGTTGTTATTCGGTTTAGATAGCTTCGTTTGAATCCTAGACTTTCCTGGCGAAGCGGCGCAGCGCAAACGTTGACGCCCGCGACGCCTCTGCCCACCGTTGGCTTTAACTGTGCTTCGGCCAGGAGTTCAAGGCGATACTTGCCTGGCCGTCGCTGGTTTCGAACAGGAGCTACAAATTCTTTAAGCCCAAGTTGGCCGTTGAAAGCAACAACCTGCGTAGCTTTGTCTTGTCCCCCTTGACCTGCCTGGGGTATTTTATCTAGCCAATCGAGCCGCAACCTTGAGGCCGATAACCCTGATGAGCAAATTTGCCGCGCTTACCCTCGCTGCCATCCTGATCTGCACCGTGACCGCGCACGCGCAGACCTCCTCGCCCTCGCCAACAGTGTCACCTTCGCCGACACCGACGCCGTCACCTACCGCGTCGCCGTCGCCCACAGCATGTTCGGACTTCATCCTACCGGAGACTTGCTCATTTTCTGCGGCCGGGGTGGTAACTCCTAACTCTCGCATTTCGACACCAAACGCCCGCGATGCGGAGGTCGGGGTGATGACCTTTGACCAAAGTACATGCACGGCGACCCTGGAGTACTATCAGAACTTCAACGGTTCGCTGCGCTCGAAATCGCCTGCGATAAACGGCGTTTACACCGTGACCGCAACCGGCCTTGGGACGGTTGATTTCACTGCGAGTCTCGGTCCCAAATTCGCGTTTGGTGTGACTTCGCCGAACACCGACAGCCCTCCGGTCGAGACGGCGCTGCGCTTGCTGAACATCACCCCTGATTATTCAGGCTCGCCGACTACCGTAAGTCTCGTACTCGTTGGAACATGTTCGGGGCAATGAAAACGACTGCGTGTCGTCGGACGGCGGTGTCCCTTTCACCTCCCGCCCACGAGGAGAGAGACAGCACGAAGAAAGGGACCGACAAGGGCGTGAAAGCAGCGTACTCAGCAAGAGAGCTGAAGGAAATCCATATTGCTCACTCGCGACCTGCTTTATGACATGAGTTTTGGCTTGGCCGACCACAGTCGGCGCCATCGTTCATCAACCGGGGGGATGGAATTGAGCTATGCGACGAGCCACGTCATGTCTGCTGATGGTTGGTTCTTTGACTTTTGTTTACGCAGCGCGGGCGCAACAAATCCCGTGTCCAACATCGTCAGGCCCTTGCACCGCCTTCACGCTGCCAGCAGCCTGCGCCTTTTCGGCAACGGGGGTCACGAGTAACACCGGCGCTGACAATTACATACCCAACGCGCCGGTGGCTCTCGTAGGCACGATGAGCTTTACCCAGACGAATTGCGCCGCGACAATCACGTACTCATCGAATCAGAACGGCGTCCTCGGTGGGATCTCGGGGCTTCAAGGGAATTACACGATCAACAGCAACGGGATCGGGGAGGTCTGTTTTCCGGGCAATCCCGATTTCTTAATAACCGTGGATAGTCCCGGTGTGGCGCCCAATAGCGTCGTCCAAGTGCGCATGCTTCTGAATGCTCCCGATAGCTCATCGACTCCCACCACGACAAGTATAGTTCTCGTTGGGACGTGTAAAGCGCAGTGAACGCGCTGGGGAAGGGCAAGCGGAGCCTGCCGGCTCCCACTCGACCGCCCATCGCGGAGTTATTCTCACCGTGTCTGCGTAACTTCCCACGATCGCTTGCTGCAGGCCAAGAGCTATCTCACGCGCGGGCTTGAGCGAAGCCTTTCAGCCCGCGCGCTGGCCATATTCGCTGAGGTCCTGCGCACCGCGTTTCGCTGAGCGAGGGTCCAATGGCAAGCTTGCGGCGAAATGGGGCTTCGTCGCAAGATGCGCCGCGGCGCTCTCGCCGTTTGCTTTTGATCTCCCGTTAGTTGAGGAGCCAGGCGCCGGTTAGCTGCTTAGTTAAAGCGGCAATAGCAAGGCCTCTTTTCGTGCAAATGTAATGGCGAGCACCGACTCAACGTGAGCGTACACGTGCAAAGGCGCGATGAATCTCCCATTAGAGCGTTTTGCTAATCTGTCGTGCGATGTCCAGTTAGGCTTCACTTGGAACAAAACGGGACAACTAGGCCTATTTTCCTCTTGTCTTCAAGCGCGGCTTTCCGATATCGTTTGCAACCAGTTAGGAATGCGATCGGGAGCTAGATTCAAACTATGCGAAGACTCACGCCTTTCCTGCTTGTAGCGGCTCTATTGGCCTCCGCATCGGTTACACACGCGCAATGTACGGGCACTGGCGTCCCGACTCTGCCCGCCACGTGCTCTCTCTCGGCCGCGGGGGTGACAAGCACTGTTGCATCGTCACCGAATCAGCCGGTCGCCTTGGTAGGCACGATGACCTTCACGACAACCGGTTGCGCGGCTACCGAACTGTACTACTTCAATGACAACGGGACGCTGGGCAGTATTTCGCCGTCCTCAGGCACCTACACGATGTTGAGTACGGGCATCGGGACAATCAGTTTCACAAACGGCGACTTTTGGCAGATTGTGGTTGACAGTCCCAGCGCCACTACGACTGGCGAAGAAACTGAGGTAAGGATACTTGGTTCGGCTCCCAGCGGTACCACCACTAATAACCTTATCCTCGTCGGGACGTGCAAGGCGCAGTAGCCATACCATGGCACTAATTCAACGACCCTTCTGGCTGCTGCTTCTGGTCGTGCTGGTGATT
>JAJYYI010000087.1 GCA_021801125.1 Deltaproteobacteria bacterium
GGATTACGCGATTTAGGCAGTTGTCCCCACGCGCGTGGGGGTGAACCGATGGTCCGAGCGGTGGAAAGAGAAGGTGGACAGTTGTCCCCACGCGCGTGGGGGTGAACCGCGAAGCAGGAGTTCCCATGCGTAGAAGACTCAGTTGTCCCCACGCGCGTGGGGGTGAACCGCACGGCGGTCCTACGAGGCAGGGAAATTGCCGGGTTGTCCCCACGCGCGTGGGGGTGAACCGGTGTACCTATATTTTTCCCCTTTGTTTTTAGCGTTGTCCCCACGCGCGTGAGAATTCTCGTTCATCCGAGCGCGGCCGCCATTTGCGGCTGGCTACGTCGGGCGGGGGGGGGGGGAGGAGCGGGGAGTGCGGCGCAAAGCGGGGCGCGGCGAGGGAATCGCGGATGCGCGTTCGGCGCGCGCCGCCGCGGCCAGCCGGCACATCAAGTCCGCCGCCTGCGTTCCGTCCAGGCCTTGGTCGCGTACTAAGGAGCGCCACGTGAAAAAAGCCAGCGCGTGGCCGACCGCCGCGCGAACGCGCCGTCGCTCCGCCGCGCTGTCGCCGTTCAATGCGCGCGCGAGGATGTCTTGTGCGTGCGCGAGGTAACCGCGGAACCCGTCGAGCAGGCGGCGCAGCGTCGGCATCGCCGCCTCGTCGCGCAGCAGATTGGTGAGCATCCGCTCGTTATCCTCGTAGTAGCCGTAGAGTTCCCGTAAAGCGGTCTCGAGGCGTAGGTCAGGCTCGGCGATAGCCGCCCAGCGCTCGATGCTTGGGGGCGGATGGGCCGCCCGCCAGTGCGTGCTGCACGCGGTTAGCAGCGCCGTTTCGTCGGGAAAGTGGCGGTAAACGGTCGAGCGGCGCACGCCGGCATGCCGCGCGAGCAGGCTTATCGACGTATGCGCAGGACCCACCCTTTCGTGCAGCGCCACGAGCGCCTCGGTTATCCGCCGGCGCGTCTGTTGTTCCATCGCAGCGCGTCGCGTCATCCGGTAGCGGCGCTTTTTATCGGTCATGCCTGTCCTCTCAATATTGACTTAGCCGTGCCCGTGCGCATAATTTTAGCAGGACATCAATGTCCGATTAAAATGGAGGGTATAGCCATGGCCGCGAAGATCGTCGGTCCGCGTGACGGGAAGGCTGGGTCTTTGGGCAGCATCGGCGTCCGCTTCATGATCGATGGCGACGAGACGGGCAGCCGATTCTCGCTGGTTGAGCATCCGATGCCGCCGCGGGTTCTCGCCGCGCCGCTCCATCGCCACTCGCGCGAAGACGAATACAGTTACGTGGTGCAGGGGCGCGTCGGCGCGCTGCTCGGCGACGAAGTGGTGTACGCAAATCCGGGAGACCTCGTCTTCAAGCCGCGCAATCAGTGGCATACGTTCTGGAACGCCGGCGACGAGCCGGCATCCCTCCTGGAACTGATCTCGCCCGCCGGATTCGAGCGCTTTTTCAGCGAGCTTGTCGACCTGCGCGGAGTTACCAAGATCGAACCGGAAAAATTCGCCGAGCTGTGCGCCCGCTACGGCCTCGAGATGAAGCCGGAGAGCATCCAGGGGCTGGTGGAGCGCTTCAATTTGCGCTTCCCCGCCGACCTGCGCTGACGCGCGCTGCCGTTTCCGTCCCGGCGTGTCATAGGGCGGCGCTCGCAGGCGACGTCGCCGGCGGGAAGGCGGAAACGCGGATGCGGTCAGCCCGCGGCCGTTTCAGGTTCCTCATCCGTCGCGTCGACCCTGAGACGCCGGCGATGGGGCGGCGGCTACAACAGAGCGCCGGCGAGCGTGCGCGCCGCCTCGGGCTGGGAGAGCGCGCATAGCAGGGTCGTCACCCCGGATTCTTTCCAGATGTGGGCGCGTTCAACGATGCGCTCTTTGGGGCCCACGAGCGCAACTTCGTCGGCAAGCTCGTCGGGCACCGCGGCGATCGCTTCGTCCTTTTTGCCGGCAAGGTAGAGGTCCTGGATTTTCTTGGCATGCTCGGCGTAGCCGTAGCGGCATGCGAGGTCGTTATAGTAGTTCTTGCCGCGGGCGCCCATGCCGCCGACGTAGAGCGCGAGCCGCGCTTTGACCATGGCAAGGCATTCGCGCACGTTGTCGCCCTGGATGACGGGCGCGGTGGCGGCGATGTCGAAGCGCTGGGCCTTGTTTGGGCCGGCTTTTGCAAGACCGCGGGCGACGGCGTCTTTATAGACGTTATGGAAGGGCGAATAGAATGCCGGCAGCAGCCCGTCGGCGATCTCGGCCGTCTGCTCGACGCTTTTGGGCTTGATTGCCGCCACGTAGATCGGGATCTGGCGGCCGTGGAGCGTGCTCTTCAGCGGCTTTCCGAGTCCGCTGGCGTCAGGGCCGCGATAGGGGATATGGTAGTGGGCGCCGTCGTACTCGAGCGGACGCTCGCGGGCCCATATCCGGCGCAGAATCTCGATATATTCGCGGACACGCTTCAACGGATTCCCGTACGCGACGCCATGCCATCCCTCGACCACCTGCGGGCCCGAGGCGCCGATTCCCATGAGGAAGCGGCCACCGGAGAGCTGATCCAGCGTGGTTGCGGTCATCGCCGCCATCGCGGGCGTGCGTGCCGCCATCTGCATAATTCCCGTCCCGACGCGGATAGTCTTGGTCTGCGCCGCGATCCAGGCCGCCGGCGTGATAGCGTCGGAACCGTACGCCTCGGCGCACCATACCGAATCAAACCCCAGGCGTTCGACTTCGCGGATCAAATCCATGTTGATCGAGATGCGCGGGCCGGAATAGCCGACGTTGAGACCAAGCCGCATAAAATTTGCCCTCCTGGATTTTTACCGGACGCGTGGAGCTTTATCGCCACGCCGCCTGCCGCTGATTCTAGCAACGCAGAGCCGCGGTTCCAGCGGTGCCGAGGGGCGCCGCTTAGCCCCAGCCAGCGCGGACGACCCATGAGGCGAAGCGCGCAAGGCGTGCTTAATGAGCTTGAAATATGATTTGACCATGCAAGATCTATTATAAATTTGTTTGCCATCCTTTTTCTTGCAGAACATCTGTAATTATCCTGTGCAGCTTTTGGGGCATCCGGGGAATTGAATGAGTGGTTTGGCAATGTGATGACGGCTTTAGCTCAGATGGTATAGCGCAAGATTCGCTTAGCTCAAAAATCTTCACCGCGCGGCTCGGTGAGCGGCGTGGCGACCCTCGATGCTTTTCGAGTTCGGCCCGCTCGCTTGTCTCGGAGTTGCCCTGGCTGATTGTCTTAAATTGACTTCGCTGGTACATCCGGCCTTTGCGCGGAACAGGGTCGGAAGGGGGTGTTGCCTTTGGGGACCACCTCAGGAAAGGCTTAATTTAGCTGCAAGATGCCTTTGAAAATCTTTGGCTGGTGGGTTTACTTGGTTTCGATTAGAGTGAATTCGAAACTTTCTGGGCACGGTAATTGAAATCGCCGGTCTGGGTAGGCGTTGTGGCTCCCGCAGTGTTGCCATCACCGTTCGGCGATGGGCGGACGGGAAAGCATGCGCGCAAGTGAGGCGTGGTAGGAGGGGCAGTTGGAGACTCCGCAAAAGGACGTAGACCCGGGTTGTTCACGAATCCTTCTGGTAGAAGACGATCCCGAGCATGTGTTTATCGCGCTCACGGTCCTACGCCAGGTACTGGGAGACGATACTCAGATCTTGGTCGCTGAGAACGCAGAAGAGGCGGTCGGCATCATAGAGAAGTTCACCGACACCGACCGGCCGGATTTGATCCTGGTGGATCTCTATCTTCCGAGTGAAGGCGGCTTTCGCGTGCTCTCAAGCCTGCGCTCGCACGGTTTCGGATCTGACGTGCCGATTTTTGTCGTTACCAGCTCGATGTACGATCGCGACGTCGCGTTGAGCTATGAGCTGGGGGCGTGCGCCGTGCTGTTCAAACCGTTGTCACGCGCTCAATTGAAGGAAGAACTCAAGCGCATGGGTATCTTGCGTTGAGCGGCGACCGCGAAGGCCGCTCGATGGCTGGTTCGTTATAGCGTGCGCGGGGCGAAAATGCTTAAGTACCTCGTAAGGGCTCTTAGGAAAGCCCGATGCCCGAAGCGCCTTCACGTTGCGCTTCCGCTTTTGATTGATCTGCGAAGGTTTAATGTTCCCCGTCTCGCATGAAATCCTTTACTTGCTCGCGACGCTGGCTTTGTTGGCCGTTAAAGGCGTCGCTAGAACCATTGACGCGTAAATCTCACGTGAAGCTCCGAAGATAGGTTGGTTTCGGCGCCTTCGTTCCGAGCCGCCGCGCTTGCTTCGCGCTGGGTGGGGGTGCTGTGGCGGCGGTCGCTTGTCATGCTTAACTAACAGCATGTAGTTTTAGCGGCGTCGCAGGCGATACGGGGCGATGGAGAGCCGCGCGTGGGTCGTGCGTGAGAAGGGCTCGCAAGACGCGCCGAGCGGCGCCATGATGACGCCTTCGCGACGCTAGCGGCACTCTCGGCTATCGGCGAACCGCGCGCCGTACTGGGAAGGTAGCGTCTGTGCGGCGGGTTCGCCTATAGAGTGTTTCATCCGGTTCGGTCAGGAATCCTCAAAAACTGGAGAGTTCGATGCTCACGGCATTGATTAGGCTTTCGCTGCGTGAGCGAATCGTGATCATTTTCCTCGCGGCGGGCCTGCTGGTCGTGGGGTTATACGCCTTTCATGAGCTGGATATCGAGGCTTATCCGGACCCGGTTCAGCCGATGGTGGAGATTCTCACTCTGCCGGCCGGCTTAAGCGCCGAGGAAGTGGAGAAAATCGTCACGGTCCCGCTGGAGCTGGGCGTGGCGGGGATGCGCGATCTGGAGCAGCTCACGTCGACCACGATGTTCGGGTTGTCGGACGTGAAATGTTACTTCTCCTGGACCAGCGACTATTACTGGGACAGAACGGAGGTGGTTGACCGCCTGAGCTTCGTCAATCTCCCTTTGAACGTCATCCCGGTGATCTCGCCGGAAAATCCGGTGGGAGAGATATACCGCTATATCGTCGAGGGCAAAGAGCACAACCTGCTGCGCGAGCGCGAGGTGCAAGATTGGATCCTGGATAAGCAGCTCAAGACGGTTCCCGGGGTGATCGGCGTGGTGGGCTTCGGCGGCCTCACCAAACAGTATCACGTTGACGTTGACCCTCGGCGCCTTGATTACTACAACGTGCCGCTCGCCTCGCTGATCGGCGCGCTGCGCAACTCGAACATCAACGTCGGCGGTAATTATCTGACGGTGGGGGAGCAGGCCTTCGATGTCCGAGGGATCGGTTTTTTCCGCGGGTCGGAAGATATCCGCGACGTCGTGTTGTCCGCCGCGCAGACGGTGCCGATTACCGTCGGCAACGTAGCGGCGGTGGATGTGGGCCATGCGCCGCGCCTGGGCGTGGTGGGGATTAATGGTCGAAGCGACGTGGTCGAGGGGATTGTCGTGATGCGCAAGTACGGCAACACGATGCAGACCCTGCGCGGAGTCGAGGCCAAGGTGGCGCAACTGAACTCTTCCGGGATGCTTCCGCGCGGCTATAAGGTGGCGCCGTACTACGACCGCGCCGCACTGGTTAAGGTGACGGTGCGGACCGTGACCGAGAACCTGTCGCTGGGCATGGTGCTGGTGTTCCTGGTGCTGCTCTTCTTCCTCGCGGCGCCGGTGGCCTCAATGGTGGCGGCGATCAACATCCCGCTGGCCTTGCTGGGCGCTATCACGTGGATGTGGCTAACCGACACTCCGGCGAACCTGATTTCGCTCGGCGCGATAGACTTCGGCATCATCATCGATTCAACGGTCATCGTCGTCGAAAACATCCATCGCCATTTGCGATCGGACCAGGCGGCAACGCAGAACAAATTGGCGGTCATCCTGAAGGCCGGAGAAGAAGTCGGCGGTCCGATGTTCTTCTCGACCCTGATCTTCGTGATCGCGTTTTTGCCGCTGTTCACGATGCGCGGCGTGGCTGGGGCAATCTTCTCTCCGATGTCCCACGTCTACGCGTATTCGCTGGGCGCGGGCGTTTTGCTGGCGGTGACCCTTTCTCCGGCCCTGAGTTCGTTTGTGCTGCGCGCGGGTGCGCAGGCATGGCGCAATCCGGCGTGGGAAGCGCTGCAGCGCTTCTATCATCGGCTGTTCGTGCTCGTGTTGGTGTGGCCTCGGCTGTCGCTGGCCCTGATGGGGCTGCTGATAGCGCTTGGCCTGGCTCAATTCCCGCGGCTCGGCGGTGAGTTCCTGCCTCATCTCGAGGAAGGAAATATCCTGGTCCACGCCACGCTGCCGCTGAGTATCTCGTTGCAACACGGCGCGGAGATGGTGGACAAGATGCGGCTGATGCTGCGGCGCATCCCCGAGTCGGGAACGATCGTCTCGCAGTTCGGGCGGCCCGATGACGGCACCGACCCGGTTGGTTTCGAGAGCGCGGACCTCTTGATGGAACTGAAGCCGCGAGCGCAATGGCGTCAGGGGCTGACTAAGGACGAGTTGCTCGATCAGATCGACGAAGAGCTCCGGCGGCAGTTCCCTGCGGTTGGCTTCGACTACACCCAGTTCATCGAGGACCGCGTCGAAGACGTGGTCTCGGGTATCAGAGGGGCCAACTCGGTCAAAGTGTTCGGGCCGGATTTGCACACCGACGAGGCTATCGCCAATCAGGTCAGAGGAGTGCTGCAGAAGGTCCCCGGTATCGTGGACGTGATGGTGAACCGGTCGTTGGGCAAACCGCAGGTCGTGATCAAGCCAGACCGCGCTGCTTGCTCGCGCTACGGGCTGAACGTCGGCGACGTGGAAGCGGTGATTCGCGCCGCGGTGGGCGGGCAGGCCGTCACCCAGGTGCTCGAAGGCGACCGCAGCTTCGATCTGGTCGTGCGCTGGCTGCCGCGTTACCGCGACAACTCCGAAGCCCTCGGGCAGATCAGGATCTCGTTGCCGGGCGGGGGCTTCGTGCCGCTGAGGCAAGTGGCCACGATCCGCAGCAGCGAAGGGACCGCGCTGATTTATCGGGATTCGATGCGCCGCTACATACCGGTGAGCTTCGGCGTACGCGGGCGTGACCTTCAGAGCGCGGTCGAAGACGCCAAGCAAGGCATCGCCAAGGAACTAAAGCTGCCCTCCGACGTCCGTCTCGATTGGAGCGGCGAGTACGGCGAATGGGAAGCAGCCAAGCGCCGCCTGATGATCATCGTTCCATTGTCTGTGTTGCTGATTGTCGGCGTGCTCTACAGCGCGACCCGTTCGCTGCTGGACACCTTTATCATTCTGGCGCAGATTCCCGTCGCCTCTATCGGCGGCATCCTGGCGCTCATCATCACCGGCTTTCCCTTCAGCGTATCGGCGGCGGTAGGCTTCGTCTCGATCTTCGGCATCGCGGTTACCGACGGCATCCTGCTGAGCTTCTACATTCGCCAGCTATGGGACGAGGGACATCCGTTCGTCGAGTCGATAATCATGGGATCTGACCGAAGATTTCGCGCGGTGGTGATGACGGCGCTGGTCGACGCACTCGGTCTGCTGCCTGCGGCCTTGTCGCAAAAGATCGGGGCGCAGCCGCAAAAGCCGCTGGCGATCGTAGTTATCGGTGGGGCGCTGGCGATAGCGGCGCTGACGCGGCTCTTGCAACCGGTGATGATCTACCTGTGTCATCGCCGCACGCGCCTGCGCGAAGAGGCGCAGCGCTAGCAGCGGGCGCACCGCAACGGCTATATTCGCGTTTTCGGCCGACAGGGGCTTTGCCGGCAAGAGGGATTTTAACCGAATACACTGCGCCTGTCGGCAAGCCTAAGCGGTTGGGGCACCATCAAGGTTTTATCTCGACCATTTTGCCGCGCGGGGCTAGGCGAAACCTGCGTCCACCCCAGGTCACTTCATTGCCGAGCAAGCTTGCAACCCAGATAGCGCTCATGACGAGGTCTTTCACGAGCACCAGGCATAGGTCGGACAATTTCCATGGGACCGTGAGCACTTTATCCAGCATCACGGCGGCGAAAAGGGTGCGTGCGGCAATCAGCACGCCAGCGAGGATTACGCTAGCTTCGCTCGCGCCCGTCGAGGCCAACAGTACCAGCGCCCACAACGGCCCGTGGATAACGATCGTAGCCAGGCTCAAGGGGCGAACGGTGCGGTAAGTGCGCGCCCAGCGTAGCTGATGGCGCCAGAAGTCTTTCAGAGTCGCCTCCTCGGCGCTTATCGTCACCAGCGAGGTGGAAAGTTTAATTTCATAGCCCTTGTCAGCAGCGATTTTCCCAACGAAAAAGTCGTCGGCGAGCAGATCCTTCAAGGCCTCAAAACGGTCCAACGCGTCGACCACGGCGCGCTTCATCGCGATCGTCGCGCCGAAGGCGTGCCTCATTTTCTCGAACGTGCTCGAAAGTATCGCCATCGGGACGAAGTCCGTGTTGACGAAAAGCGCGTCCATCCTCGCCGCGAGGCAGGACTCCGGCACTGACCGATAAAGGCAGGTAACGACGCCGATTTGCTCGCTGGCCATGAGTTCGCTGACCACGCGCCTTAGATGGTCCGGTTCGACTCGGACATCGGCGTCGCTCAAAACGAAGACCTCCGCTTGTGGCGCGAGGTTTACCATCTTCATCAATTTGGCGACCTTGCGATTGGCGGCGTCCGTGACCTCGCCGAAGGAGATTTTGACCGGGACTTCGCCGCCCTTCGAGTTGAGGCTCGCGATGAGTTCTTTGGCCGGGTCGCTCGCGCTCGCCAGCCCGAAAATCAATTCCTTGGCGGGATAGTCGAGCGAGAAAAAACTTCCGAGGTTTCGCGCGAGGTTCTTGCCGCCCGCATGTATCGGCTTTAGCAGCGCCACGTCTGGAGCGCGTTGCGGCGCGGGCGAAGCGGGCGGCGCGGCGTTGCGCGCGAAACGCAGCGCCGCCATCAGCGCCGCCACGTAGTATCCCAACGAGCAGATTACAAAAGCCCACGCCAGGGAGGATAGGACACTCATCATTCGGATGGGAGGCCGGCTCCTGCCGGGCAGCAGACCGCAAGCCTAAAGAACTTCGGCGAGAAAGACTTGCCGGGCGGTAACTTCGCGTTCGTGGCGGCCATAGCGCGCCGGCCGCGGCGCTCGCCCATCAAGTAGCGGTCTGCGCCGCTTGGATTCGCCGCTGCCTCATCGTGGACATGAACTGGCGCGCTTCCTTGAGCAGGCGCTTACACTCCTCGGCCGAGGTGAGCATCTTGCGCAGCGCCTTGAACACGTAGCGCGGGCGGAAGTAGAAGCTCTTATAGAAGCGCTCCACGGCTTGGTAGATCTCGTCCCCGGTCAAATTGGGATAGCTGACCGCGCAACGCTGGTAGCCCTGCTCGTCGAGCAGAGGGTTAAAGGCTAGATAGCCGTTTGCGGTCATGTACTCGAACAGTTCGGTGCCGGGGTATGGAGAGGCGAGTGAAACCTGGATTGTCTCGCAGTCCATTTCCTTGGCGAACTTGATCGACTCCTCGATCGTGTCCTTGGTTTCACCCGGCAAACCCAAAATGAAGGTGCCGTGGATCAGAATACCAAGCCGATGGCAGTCTTGCGTAAAGCGGCGCGCCCGATCCAGCCTGACCCCCTTCTTGATATTCTTTAGAATCTCCGCGTTGCCGCTTTCATAGCCGACAACGAACAAGCGAAGCCCGCTGTCCTTCAGCGCCTTGAGCGTTTCGTAGTCGACGTTAGCCCGCGAGTTGGTGGACCAGGTGAGCCCCAGCGGTTTGATCAGCCGCGCTATCTCGCGCGCCCGCATCGGATCGGCCGTGAAGGTATCGTCGTCGAAGAAAACCTCCTTGACCTTGGGGAACTTCGCCTTGATCTCTTTGAGTTCTTCGTAGACGTTTTGCGGGCTGCGCACGCGATAGGTATGGCCCTGCGTTACCTGCGGCCATAGGCAGAAAGTGCATCGCGCCGGACATCCGCGGCCGGTATACAGCGAGACGTATGGATACTGACAGTACGGACTGTTGTAGCGCAGATAGTCGAGGTCGCGGACGTATACGTCGGTCACGAACGGCAGGGAGTCCAATTCAGCGTTGGTCAGTGGAACGCGGTCGGGGTTATGCTTTATCGTCCCTCCATCGCGGTAGCTGATACCGGCGATCTTGCTCAAGTCGACGCCGCGAGCGATCTCCGCAGCGGAGAAATCAAACTCCTTGCGCAAGACCACGTCGATCGCTTCGGAGGCCTTTAACGAGTCCTCGGGCAACGCCGTGGGATGGCCGCCGGCAAGCGCGATCAGAATCTCCGGGCGGGCTTCCTTAATCGCGGTGGCCGTCCGTACATCCACGCGAAACGAGGGGGTCGAGGTGTGAATAACGACGAAGTCGTACTTCTTTGCCTCTTCGAGCGTCTTGGCCAGGTCGTAGCCGTGGGGCGGAGCGTCGAGCAAACGCGCCCCAGGGATGATCCCGGCCGGGTAGGAGAGCCAGGTGGGATACCAAAACGACCAAACCTCGCGCTTGGCCTGATATCGTGAACCTGCGCCGCCGTCGAAATCAGGATAAGACGGCGGGTTCAGAAAAAGCGTCCTCATCGCGTCCATCTACCCACTCCCTCGCCTGTCCGGATGGTCAGTATACGCATCGACTATACAAAGCTCACAATCGCGGCGCAAGCTTCGCCGGCTTTCCTAACAGAACGCCTCTCGCTGGCCATTTCATACCGAACCGTGACAGTTCGACCAGCAAAGGCCGAAACCCTCTCCATCACTTCTCGGTCGAGCGCATTTGCACAAAAAATCACGGCAACACGCCGTTGACCGGAGCAATTGGAGCGGGCAACTGGATTTCGCCAAGCTGCTGACGCAAATTGATCTCGATTGTTCGGCAGATCGCGTTAAGCGGCATCCCGTGGACAAGGTCATCGAACGGCGACTCGAGTTCTTTGCCGATCTCGTTTACCAGCAGGAGTGCGAGCGCCACCAGCAAGGTAAGCAGCGGGGTCGCAAGGCCGATTTTGTGGCAAATCGCCAACGGAAACAGATAGCAATAGACCCGGGCCACGAATTCCGGATAGTAGTCGTATTGCCTGGGAAACGGGGTGTTCTTGATGCGCTCGGAGCCCCCCTGGTACTCGATCATCCGGCAGAGCGTGGCGTCGAGAGCAACAAATCTGAAATCGGACAGCATCCCCTCGGACACTGCAGCGGCCAGTCGCGTCGCCATTTGCTGGATTATCGCCAACGGCACGTTTTTCTCCGCGCGCAGTTTGTCGAGCTGCTCGTTATCGCCCATAAATTGTGAAAGGTCTTGGAGAGGATCCTCACCGCGCAAATGCCGGCGCAGAGCGTGAACGAAAGCTATCTGATAGTAGATCATTTGTCGCCGGAAAGATTCAGCCCGCTTTAAGGTCACCTCGCCGGTGGACGGTGTAAAGGCGATTACTTGGCGGGCCCAGTTGCGCGAATCATTGACGATCGAACCCCAGAGACTGCGCGCCTCCCACCATCGCCCGTAAGCAGAGTTGGTCCGAAATCCCAACAGGATGCCCAGCAGCGCTCCGATGAGAGAGAGCGGCAGATCGGGTATCGCGAGAATGGCAAGATCGCGCGTATACCAGTCGAACGCCGTTGCCGAAATGGCCACGACCAATACGGCGATAAGTGACGGACCCACCGACTTGAGAATTTGCGGCCACGCAGGTTTGTAACTTACGAGCATTCCTAACTAACCCACCTCAATTGCGGAACCACGGTTGTCGGTAGGGGCGGCAGACAAGTCCCCTTCCTCGGCAATCGAAGCCGATTGTAAGAACAGGCCTCGTCCTCGGCTTGAATTGCAGCGAACACAACGGCATTTGTTTGGCACCGACGCCACAGCGCAACCGCGACGGTAAGCCGAGGCGCTGAGCAGTCTGCTATGGAGCCCCCAGCGTTCAGGCCGGATTATTCGGCCTGGGACTGTTATCGCGCATCACCGCGAGCTTACCGCGCGCTTGAGCGATGATGCGAAAGGCGCCCAGCATCGGTCGCAGTCGGTTCAGTTCCGATTGGTCGAGTATTACGACCACCGGATTTGGCTGCCGCCACAGCCTCAAAAGCGCGTCGTCGGAGTCAAAGAAGTACGACTTCGCGTCCGACGCACGCTCCGCCCCAAACCTGAGTTCGGTCAACGGACCGATCAAGATCACCCGCCGGCGAGTGTAAAACGGCATGGCATGCACATAGCGCCCGTAGCAGATAATCTGCGCGTCGCCCGCGCGTGCCGCAACCTCTCGGCTGAATGCGGCGAAGGAACGCCTCGGTTCGACCTCCAATCGGCCGTAGCTGGCAGCCATGAGCGCAAGTGCTACGGTGGCGACCACCGCGGCGAAGCCGGAGCGTAGGCACGGACGCGCGAAGGAAGCGGCGCTGATCGTCCCGCCGACGAACAGGATCAAACCCGAAGCGATGAGCGACGGGTGAACCAAGATAAGGTACGGATTGGCGAACCTCGTCGCGCCTAAACCCAAAGCGAATGTTCCGATTCCGGCCGCTGCCATCACAACGCTGAGCACCGCCAAAACTCGCGCCGTCGACCGTACGCCGCTCGCTGGTTCACTTCCACCGCGGTCAGCGGATGAAGCGCATGAGACGATAAGGTCCGCGACAAGCAGCGCCAGAGGCGGCAGAGCCGGCAGGATATAGGGCGCAAGCTTGCTCTGGGCCGCAGAAAAAAAAGCAACGGTTATAACCGGAGCGAGAAGGCAAAAGGCACGAGCAGCATGCGGCGTGCGGCTTGGTCGCAAGCACAAGAGAACCGCGCCGATGACGGACCAGGGAGCCATGCCAGCCGCTAGCACCGGCAGGTAATAGTAGAAAGCCTCGCGATGGCTGTAGGTTGGGTCGAGAAAGCGGCGTACATGCTCGTCCCAAAAATAGAACGTGAGAAAACCAGGCTCACGTACCGCGAGCAGGATGAACCACCAAGCGCTGATGGCGCCAACCAGGGCAAGGCCGGGCAGGAGCCGCAGCCTCTTCAAGCCGTCGCGCAGTTCGCCTTCCCACAATAAAAAAACCCATGCGGCCAACAGCGGCAATGCAAGCGCGACCAACCCTTTTGTCAAAACGCCGAGGCCCATCGCGCCGTAAGCGACCCATATCCAGGCTCCACGCCGCGCGATTCCCAGAAAAATCGCGAACAGGGCGATTGTGATGAGCGCGGTTAAGGTTATGTCGGGCGTGACGACTTGAGCCATCAGCGCGTACAGCGGACTGGTAATCAGGATCGCGCTGGCAAGAAGCGCTCGCGGACGATCGAAAACGCGCAGACCGAACAGATATACCGCGACGACGCCGATGACGGCGAAAAGCGCAGACGGAAAGCGCGCGGCGAACTGGTTAATGCCAAACCAATGAAACGAAAGCGCCGTCACCCAGTACAGCAGCGGCGGCTTCTCAACGTAGGCGACGTAGTTCAGATGGGGAACGATCAGCCCCTGACCGATGACCATCTCGCGCGCGATCTCGGCATACCGAGCTTCGTCCGGCCAGAGTCCGTAAGTGCCCAGGTGGAACAGGAAAAGCGTGCCTGCCAGCGCGGCAAGGCCGATTTCCGGCGCCGGCCCGAAGCGCAGCTTCGCGGCTGCGCCTGCACACTCCGCTGGTCCATCCCACGAACCCGACATGGTATATCCCAGGCGGTCTTCCAAAGCTGCTCGTACCCCTTAAAGCTTTAGCGCCGCCGACATTCCATCGCGCGACGTAATTTGTATCGTACCCGGTCGATGACGCGAACCCTGGGCAGCGAATTCACCGAGCGAGAAACAGTCTCCTATTATGCTTAAGGACGTCGCATCGCTATCGCATCTACGAACGGGAAGGCCTCAACTTCTATCTCAGGACGATCTGGAGATGAGATTAAAGCTCACGCGGGTTGGCTTGGCGTGGCACAGACCGAAGGATGTGCTGCATCAGTAACCCGCCGCGCCGCCGTCCTTTCGAGGGTCTGCCCCGGCGTATAGCTTGCCGTCGCGTATCAAAGCCGCTGAGACGTCGCCGAGCATCCTGAAGCGGCGGATTCGGTACCCTTGTTCGGCGAAGAATGCCGCAACCTCCTGGGGAATAGAGTCTTCGAGTGTGACCTGGTTAGCCACCTCTTGCGCGTAAATGCGCGGCAGGGCGACGGCCTGCTGCGCTTCAAGGCCGAAGCTGAAAATATCGAGCATTACCTGCAAAATCGAAGTGGCGATCGTCGGACCACCCGAAGCGCCGATGACCAACTCCGGATGTCCGCTTTGGCCCATGACGATCGTTGGTGCCATGGTCGACAACGGGCGCTTGCCGGGCGCTATGAAATCGCGCTCATGTCCGGGAAGGCCGAAGACGTTCGTGATCCCGCGCGCGAGCGCGAAATCATCCATCTCGTCGTTGAGAATAATGCCGAGCTTCGTCGCCATCACCTTGGAGCCGAAGCTGGTGTTGATCGTCGTGGTGAGCGACACCGCGTTTCCCTCGGCGTCGATCACGCATAAATGGGACGTCCCGTGGTCAGCGTGAGGCGGTGTCGGGGATGCGGGTGCGCGCATCAGCACGTTCTGACGCAGTTGCGTGATATGGCCGGTGGAAAGCAGAAAATCCAGCGGTACGGCAACGAAGTCCGGATCGCCGTACATCGCGCGGTCGCCAAAGGCTTGATGCATCACGCGAGCGAGAAACTCGAGGTACTGAGGCGAACGTAGCGAGTAGCGGCCCAGGTTGAGGCCGTCGACGATTCCCAGCATCTCCAGCACCAGACCGCCGCCGGCCGAAGGTGGAGGCATCGTAAAAACCTCGTAGCGCTGGTTGTCGTAGCGATGATGCAGGGGCTCGCGCCAAACCGACTTGTAATTCGCGAGGTCTTGAAGACTGAGCTTTGCCCCGCGCTCCGTCAACTCCGTGATCAGTTCATGCGCTACTGCACCGTGATAAAAGTTTTGAGCCGGCTCGTTCCCCAGGCGCTCAAGTGTGCTCGCCAGGTTCGATTCTCTTATTTCCTCGCCGGCCCTGCGCGGCGAGCCGTCGGGATGCAGAAAAAGCTCGCGCAAGCCCGGTTCGGCGGCCAGCTCTGCGCGATGGCGCTCGATCTGCTCAGCGAGGTGGCGCCCGCAGCCAAACCCGTTACGCGCAAGTTCAATCGCCGGCCTGGCCACCTCGGCAAACGGCATTCGGCCGAAGCGGCGCAGGGCCGTTGTCAGACCCGCAATCTCGCCCGGTACGGCGATAGAAAGTGGTCCCTGCCGGAGCAGATTCTCGTCGAGTTTGCCGTCGCGCAGGAATGTGCTTTGCGCCACCGCGCCGGGCGCGCGCTCGCGGTAGTCGAGCGCGTAGACCTTGCCGGTTGCGGCTATGTAGATCAGCATAAAGCCGCCGCCGCCAATCCCGCATGACACCGGATTGACGACGCCCACGGCCAGCGCCGCAGCCACCGCGGCGTCGATTGCGTTCCCTCCGCGCCTCAGCGTTGCGACTCCGGCGCGCGCCGCCGCGTCCGCTTCAGCGACGACCAGGGCGTGGCGAGCCTCGAAGCCGAAAGCCGGAGCCGAGATAAGCGCTAAAGCGCAAAACAGAGCGATAACCGAGGTAAGTCGCACGCGTTCAACCGGATTGAGAGCTTTTCAAGAGGACGCGGACCGCGGCTCTTGCGCAACAACCACCACAATAATCTCGTGCCGCGAAATCTCGCATCGCGCCCGCCGTCGCCGCAGGTGGCGATGTGCGCGCGTTGCCCCTGGGTGGCAGCGGTCATATGTTGGCTAGCAACGATACGCAACCCAGGCGCGCCGGGCAAGCCGCGCGGCGCAGGTCGCGAACCTGCGGAAGGGCGTATGCGGAGCCGGGTCCGCGCCATGCGAGCGGCCTGGGTGCCCGCGCCGGCGAAGGTCGCGGCTTGCGCGCTTCGATGAGCGGCGGCTCTCGACGGCTTGGTCCTTGGCACACTAGAATGCTGCCGGGAGGCTCGTCTTAGGTGATAAGGCGCTGGATGCTCGAGCGTGACAGTTTCGAACGTTGGTTCGACGAATTGTTCGACGAAATGCTGCTGAGCCCATGGCGCTTTCGCACGCATGTCGCGCACGCAACCGGCAGGGCGCTGGTCGAGTACGAAGATCGGTACGAAGTGAGAATAGCGACGGGCGAGGCCGATCCGCGCAACGTCGAGGTCGAGGTCAGCGTCAACCGCCTGAAGGTCTCCGTGGCAACCGGTCATCGCTCACGCCTTGAACGCGAATTTACTTTCAACGAGCAATTGGACGTCCCGAGGGTAACGGCGCGTTGGTGGCATGGAGTGCTCACGGTTATACTGCCGAAAGGGAACGAACCGAGCTAAAACAAAGGAGTAGGCGGCGCGCATCTGATTGCGCGCTAGCGCAGCGAAGGAGGGTCCGCGCCAGAGGGCGCCGTTCGATGCGCGAGAGAGCAGCGTCTGACGGACCGGAGGGTCCCTATCTTCTAGAACACGGCTACGGCAACCCAAGAGGTTTCATTGTCCCAGCAAAACGATACGCGTCGCGAAGCCCCGTCCTCCGAACCGATTCCCGAGCTTAAGGCTCAGCAGCTTGTGCCCGCGCTTCCGGTCGAGCCCAGTGAATTGGAGCGGCTGGCCAAAGCGGGCGATAACGCCGAGCTTTTCGGTCAGCAGCGTGCAATCGAGGCGATCAAGCTGGCCACCGGAATCGACGCCGCCGGCTATAACCTTTACGTATGCGGCCCGCGCACCAAGGCGGAGCGCGAGCTGGTGATGCGGTTGTTGCGCACCCGTGCGGGCGCGATGCCGACGCCTGGGGACTGGGTATACGTGAACAATTTCCGCAACCCCCAGACGCCGGTGGCGATCTATCTCAAAGCCGGGCAAGGGCGCGAGTTGCGCGAACAGCTCGGTGAACTGGTCAAGTATCTGAGCGCGCAGCTCCCCAAAGCGTTTCGCCAGGAAGACTTCGAGCAAGAGCGGGTCACGCTGAGAGAAAAGTACAACAAGCGGATGCAGGAGCTGTTCGAAAAATTGGAAGCCAGGGCGCGTGAACTGGGTTTCGCGATTAATACCGCGCCCGGCGGCCAGATCATTTTTCTGCCGCTGTTCGACGGCAAGCCGCCGCAATCGCCTGAGGATTTAACTCTCAAGATGAACGCGCTGAGCGAGGAGGCGCGCGCGCGTCTGGCTCAAGCGCAGGACAAACTACAACAGGAACTGGGCGACCTGATGCGCAAGCAGCAGGAGATGATGCGCGATCTGTTCCAGGATATCCAAGGAATCGAACGAGCCTTCGCCAGCCGCCTGATTGCTCCGGCGATCGAGCTGATCAAGAGCCGCTTCGACAGTCCGGCGGTCACCGCGTACGTTGACCAGGTAGCGGCCCATATGCTCGCTCACCTCGATCTCTTTCGCGAACATAGTCCGGAAGGCGAGCCAAGAAGCGACGGTCTTCCCTGGCCCGCGGCGCATAAGGAGCGCGCCGGGTTCGCCGAGTACGAAGTCAACGTCGTTGTCGACAATTCGTCGCTTTCCGGCGCGCCGGTGGTCTATGAACCCGCGCCGACCTATCGCAACCTTTTTGGCATGATCGAGCGCTGGCTCGATCCGTTAGGCCGCGTTGGAACCGGCTTTAATCGCATCATCTCGGGCTCGTACCTGCGCGCGCATGGGGGCTTTCTGGTAATCGACGTCGAGGAAGCAGTGATCGAGCCCGGGGTATGGCAAACGCTTAAGCGCAGCCTTAAGACCGGCCTCGTAACGCCGGAGACGTTCGAGCCGTTTCCCTTTCTGGGCACCAGCGGCCTTCGCCCGGACCCGCTGGAGATTCGCACCAAAGTCGTGCTGCTCGGAGGAGCGCGGCTTTTCGACCTGCTTGGTTTCTACGACGCCGACTTCACGCGCCTGTTCAAGATCAGGGCGGAGATAAGGCCGGTGAGCGACGCCACAACCGACGCTGCGCGCCATTACGCGGCGCGGGTGGCCGCGTTGGTCGAGCATGAGAAGCTCACGCCGTTTGACGGTACGGCGCTGGGCCGCGTTGTGCAATTCGGCATGCGCCTGGCCGGCGAGCAGGGACGCTTGCTCACGGTGCTCGAGCCGATTGACGACCTGGTTCGCGAGGCGGTCTATTTCGCGCAGCAGGGCGGAGCCGCCACAGTGAGGGCGGAACATGTCGAGCGCGCGCTCAAGGAACGCGTCTTGCGGCTCAATTATATCGAGGAAGAGATCCGTCGCTTGATCGCGGGCGGCACTCTGGTCGTTGAGCTTGAGGGCTCGCGCGTCGGCCAGGTCAACGGTTTGGCCGTGCTGGAGGTGGGCGGTTATAGCTTCGGCAGACCCTCGCGCGTGACGGCAACCGTGGCGCTCGGGCAGGCCGGCGTGATCAACATCGAGCGCGAAGCCCGGCTTTCCGGCTCGATTCACGACAAAGGGGTGATGATCCTCGCTGGCTTCTTGCGTTCGCGTTTCGGCCAGCAGCAGCCGCTGACCGTGAGCGCGAGCATATGCTTCGAGCAATCTTACTCCGGGGTCGAGGGCGATAGCGCAAGTTCGACCGAGCTGTACGCGTTGCTCTCGGCGCTCAGTGGAGTACCGATTCGCCAGGAACTTGCGGTCACCGGCTCGGTTGACCAATTCGGGTGGGTCCAGGCCGTCGGTGGGATCAACGAAAAGATCGAAGGTATGTACCGAGTGTGCAAAACTATCGGGCTTACCGGAACGCAAGGCGTGATGATTCCTAAGGCCAATGTAAAGAACCTCACGCTGGACGAAGAGGTCGTCAAGGCAGTCGAGGAAGGAAAGTTCCATATCTATCCTGTCGACCACATTGACCGCGGTATTGCGCTGCTCACCGGCCTTCCGGCGGGCACGATCGACGAGAAGGGGTCGGTCAACTACCTCGTCGCTCAGCGGTTGCGGGCGATGGCCGAGGCCCTAAGAAGCCGCGGGCAGCCCGAGACCAGGGTGATCCACGAAATCGAGGCGCCACCGCCGGCGCCCAAGCCGCCCGGCCCGCCCGAGCCGCCAAGCTGAGGAAATTGACCGATGCGCCGAGCAGCGGCCGAAAGCCTGCCCATGACGATCCCGACTTCAGAAAAGGCTGCACTGAAACCAGTTGTAGAGATGATGTAGGCGATGACGATAGACCTGCGACTAGACCCTCGTGAAACACCGCTACTAATCGATTTCTACCACCTTACGATGGCCGCGAGTTTTCATGAACACGGTCTCAACGATACAGCGTGCTTCGCGATGTGGGTTCGGCGGCTGCCGCAATCGCGCGGCTTTTTGGTGGCCGCCGGAGTCGAGCGATTCCTGGAGACGCTGGAGGAATTTCGCTTCGATGAGGAGGCCCTGGACTACTTCGACTCGCTCAAGCTGTTCAAGCCGGATTTCCTTCATTTTCTGAGTGGTCTGCGCTTTACCGGCGAAGTGCGCGCGATGCGCGAGGGGACGATCTTCTTTGCCGAAGAGCCCGTTCTCGAGGTGCGCGGGCCGCTCATCGAGGCGCAGTTTCTCGAGACCCTGGCGCTCAACCAAGTCGGCATGGGAACGCTTATCGCGAGCAAAGCCGCGCGCTGCTACGCCGCCGCCCGCGGCAGGCGCTTAGTCGACTTCGGCCTGCGCCGGTCTCAGGGCGCGGACGCGGGGCTCATCGCCGCGCGCTCGAGCTACGTGGCCGGCTTCGACGGTTCGGCCAGCGTCCTGGCCGGCAAGCGTTACAACATCCCCCTGTTCGGAACGATGGCGCACAGCTTCATCATGGTTCACGATGCCGAGCGTGACGCCTACGCGAACTTCGCTCGAACGTTTCCCAATCTGAGCACGCTGCTAGTGGACACCTACGACACGCTGCGCGGGGTCGAGAACGCGGTTGCGGTTGCGCGAGAACTCGAGCCGCAGGGAATCCACATCCAAGCGGTTCGGCTCGACAGCGGCGATCTTTTGGACTTAAGTCGCAAAACGCGGCGTATTCTCGACGACCGCGGACTGCATAAGGTCTCGATTTTCGCCAGCGGCAATCTCGACGAGCATAAGATCGACGCCCTGCTGCGGGCCGGCGCTCCGATTGACGGCTTCGGCGTGGGCAGCGCCATGGTGACGAGCAACGATCTCCCCGCGCTGGACGCGGTCTACAAATTGGTTGAGTACCGCGGAGAGCCTCGCCTCAAGGTTTCCACTGATAAGGCGACCTTGCCGGGCAGCAAGCAGGTGTTCCGCGGAATGGACGCTTCCGATCGTTTCTTAGGCGATATGATCGGGTTGAGCGAAGAGAGCGTGCACAGCGTAGCGCAGAGCTTCACGCCCTCGTCGGCACGCGTGGAGCCGCTGCTTGCAACACAGATGCGCGATGGACGTCGCGTGCTGCCACGTCCATCGTTGACTGACGCGCGTCAAACCTTTCTTGAAAGTTGGGCCAAACTGGAGGAGCGCTTCAAAGGCCTGCAGCGCCCCGACGTGTACCCGGTACGCTACAGCGGTGCGCTGAAGGCCGCGCTGATCGAGCAGCGCGTGCGCGTCCAAAAGCGCCAAGCGTAGCCAACCCATCACCGAAGCACCGAGAAGAAGCACGAGCCTAGTGGCCGCTGTCGTGGTGGCCGGGCGAATCGACCGGCGCTGGCCCGCGCTGCGCGCTCACGTCGTGTTGGGTGAAACGCGTCTGCGAGTGGAGAGCGGAGTCCACGTTCCGTCGAATCGTGCGCGACCCTTGTCGAGCACCGGGGTCGGCGGTCGGCCGATTGTGTCTCATCTGTCCACAGTGCCAACAGCCGCGGGCGCCGGATGGCGCGGCGCGCATTTCAGGCGCGGCTTTATCAACCGGCCGCTTGACGAGCAGCGCTTCGCGAAACCCGTTGACGCTCTCCAAGCGCGCGCGCCGCGTCATTAAGGCTTCGTTCGGTAGTCTCCCAGTCGATGCAGGGGTCGGTAACGGAGACCCCGTACTTGAGCTTGCTGCGGTCGTGGGAGGGCTTTTGGTTGCCCGCGAAAATGTTGCTTTCTAACATCACGCCCATCAGTCCGGTGCCGCCTTGCTCGACTTGGTCGATGAGCGCCGCCAGGACGGCGGGCTGTTTGGTGTAATCCTTGTTGGTTTGCGCGTGTGAACAATCGACCATCACGCGAGCGTCCAGCCCTGCGCGGGTCAATAATTTGCAGCAATCAAGGATGCTCTCGCGGTCGTAGTTCGGCGCCTTGCTGCCGCCGCGCAGTACCACATGGGTGTCCGGATTCCCCGAGGTGCGGACTACCGCCGGGACGCCGTCCTGCGTGATGCCGAAAAACGAATGCGGGCGGCGGGCCGAGGCGACGGCGTTAATCGCCACTTCGAGGTTGCCGTCGGTCGTGTTCTTGAAGCCGACCGGCATCGATAAGCCGCTTGCCATCTGGCGATGGACCTGAGATTCGCTCGTGCGCGCACCGATAGCCGCCCATGACACGAGGTCGGCAATGTATTGCGGCGTGATTGGGTCGAGCATCTCGGTCGCGGCAGGCAATCCCAATTGATTGATTTGCAGCAGCAATTTGCGCGCGGTGCGCAGCCCGAGCTCGACGTTGCAGCTCTCGTCCATCAAGGGATCGTTGATCAAGCCCTTCCAACCCACGGTTGTGCGCGGTTTCTCAAAGTACACGCGCATCACGATATAGAGCGTATGGCTGAGGCGTTGCTGCAGGTCACGCAGGCGCAGCGCATAATCCATGGCCGCTTCGGGGTCGTGGATCGAGCAGGGTCCAACGATACACAGCAGACGTGAATCGAGGCCGTGGAGGATCTTACGCACGCTGTC
>JAJYYI010000067.1 GCA_021801125.1 Deltaproteobacteria bacterium
GGCTCGCGCCGCTGACGCCAAGCCCGCGCTGGTAGTGACGATGAAGGACGAAGCGCCTTTCTATCATCCCAACAAGGCCAAGATAAAAGTCGGCCAGACTGTTGAGTGGGTGAACAAGGGGACGACTGTTCACGACGTTTCCACCAACGTGCAGAACGCGCGGAATCCGAAAGACGTTGAGCTTCCCAAGGGCGCGAAGCCTTTCGACTCCGGTTTTATTCCCCCGGGCGGAAAGTTCAGCTATACCTTCACGGTGCCCGGTCAATACAAGTACTTCTGCGTGCCGCATGAAGACGCCGGGATGGTGGGTTATCTAACTGTTGAGAAGTAACTTCCGGAGTCGGGAAATTGCGTAAACGCTTTCGCCTGCCCGTTCGATACCTGTTCGCCGGAGCCTTGGCGGCCTTGGCCTTCACGGCTGCGGCGCCTGCGGCATGGTCCTTCCCCTGGAGCATCGATATGTACCGCGGCCCGGCGCTTCAGCCGCTGGAAGTCGCGCCGCGCGTGATGCCGAGCGGCACGATGCCGGTGAAGGGCGGCCTTCCGCCGATGACGCGCGAGGCGATGACCGTTCACCTCAAAAGCCCGCTCCAGCCGACACCCGCCAACCTCAAGCATGGCGAGTTCCTGTTCATGACCGATTGCGCGCCGTGTCACGGGGACAACGGCAGAGGCAAGGGGCCCGTGGCGCATCTGCTCAGGACTCCGCCAGCTGATCTCGCGATGGGCCTCAGCAAGGCGCTGCCCGACGGCTACATCTACGGAACCATCCGCAACGGCGGAATCGCGATGCCGCCGTATTACGATATCATGTCGTCGCACGAGCGATGGCAGGTGGTGCTGTTCGTGCGCCATCTCCAGCAGCAGGCGACGCAAAAGACCGCAAGCAAGTAGGAAAATGCCGACGCGCCGGGACCGGGCTCCTGTTCGGACCCGGCGCGCCGATGACGCCGGGCCCCCGGCTGCGGCCCCTTCCACTGGCAGCCCCAACCTTAGTTTAATTATCCAGACCTGCCCGCGTCTTATCCTGCGCTGACCCGATGTGCGGGCAGTAGCCGTACAACAGGCGTGGCTGGGGGGAATTTAGATGCAGGTGAAGAAGCTGGTTGGGGTTCTGGTCTTTGCGATCGCGGCCGCGATGCCGTCTTACGCTCGGGCGAGACCGCTTGGAGCGAGCCAACTGGTCGAACTCGCGATCGAAGCGAATCCGCGAGTACGCGCCGCACGCAACCGCTACCTTGCCGCAGTTCACTCCATCAAGCAGGCCTATGCGCCCAACGATCCGGTCTTCTCGTTCCTTAATGGCGACAGCCCGGTCAATCCGATCGGTCCGCCGTCGGAGCAGTCCTTCCAGCTTAGCGAGTCGTTTCAGTTTCCGGGCAAGGCGATGCTGCAAACCGACGTTGCGCGGCGCAACGCCGAAATAGCGCGGCTGTTTTTTCTTGCCACGGTTCGCGACGTTCGGGCGGCGACGGAAGCCGCCTATTACCAGATCCTGCTCGATGGAGCGCTCGCCCAGGTCAGCGCCGAGAACGTGGCGAACCTCCAGCGCGTGCTCAAGGTCACGCAGGTCGCGTATGCGGCCAACCAGGTCACGCAGGCCGATTTCATAAACGCGGAGTTCGATCTCGCCGCTGCGCGCCAGGCTGAGCGTGAAAATCGCGTAGCCGAGGCCAACGACGAGACCGTGCTCAACCAGTTGCTCGACAGGCCTCCTGGCACGCCGCTCGACCTCGACCGCACGCTTCATCTCGAGCCTCTGACGGTGCGAGTGGATACGCTGGTGGCACAGGCGGCCGCGGTTCGCCAGGAGATCCTCGAAGCGGCGCTGAGCGAGCGCAATTCGGAGACCGCGCTCAAGCTTGCGCGCATGGAATATCTGCCAGACTTCACCGCTACCTACATCTTCAACCATTACCTCGTGCCGAACTTCGCACCTTCCCCGACGGACACCCAGACCCATGGGTTTATGATCGGGTTCAACTTGCCAGTATTCTTCTGGCTCAGGCAGAACGAGGATGTGAAGCAGGCCGCCTATTCGCTCGACGCGGCGCGAGACGATCTGCGTTCAGTTCGCACGCGGACTGCGGCCATGGTGACCTCGATTTATCGCACCACGCAGTTCGCGTACGAAACCGCCGGGCTGTACCGGGACTCCTTGGTGCCGCTTTCGCGGCAGGATATCGAGGTTTCGCTGATCGCCTATCAGTCGGGAAAGGTGGATTATCTCGCGCTGGCTGGCGCACTAAGGCGCGGCTACAATGCTAACCTCAGTTATCTGCAGGCGGCCAATCGCTTTCTGGCTGGCCGAGTAGCGCTGGAGCAGGCGATCGGAGCGCCTTTACCAAAGTGATACGACTGCGTCTGGCCGCATTGACGGTAACAATGTTCGTCGCGATGGGAGCAGCGGGGTGCCAGGGTCAATCGGCTGCCGCACCGGCGCCCGCGCCGCGCCTCACGACGCAGCTGATCCGCCGGCCCGGCCATCCGCCATTGCTCGCGATCAAACCCTCGCAGATTCCGGGAATGTCTTTCACCGAGGTAAGGAAAGTCGCGCTTCCCGACGTGCTCGTGGCCAACGGCGTGGTCACCTTCGACACCCGCCGGGTCGCGAAGATCGTGGCGCGCGTCTCCGGCCGCATCGAAGCCTCGCCGATTGCGGTCTGGGACCGCGTGCGCCAGGGCGAGAAGATCGTCCAGCTATACAGCCCTGACTTCATGACCGCTGAGGCGGAATATCTGCAGTCGCTCAGCACCGCCAGTCTGAGCAAGGCGCCGCAGATGGCCGGCACGGGCAATCTTGCGCAGGCGATGGTCACGGCGGCGAGGACCAAGCTCGAGCTTCTCGGGATGGACGACACGGATATCCTCAAGCTCCAGACGCCGCAGCCGAGGGTCTGGATCCGCTCGCCAATCAGCGGCACGGTCATCAAGAACAAGGCGGTGATCGGCTCGCAGGTGAATCCGGGCGACGTGCTCTTTGTCGTCGGCACGCTCAACGAGGTCTGGGTCACGGCGCAGGTGTACGAGGACGACCTGGCGCGAGTGCACGAAGGACAGGAGCTTCAAGCCGTGACCACGGCTTTTCCCAACCAGGTGTTCCGCGGGACAATCACCCGCATCAGCCCGGATATCGACCCGCAGACGCACACGGCCGCGGTTCGCTGCGACGTGCACAACGAGGGCCTTGAGCTTAAGCCCGGGATGCTCGCGCGAGTGCGGATATTGACGAAGCCCGGTTACGCACTGGTGGTTCCCCAGGGCGCGCTGGTGTTCGACACCGACTCGTATTACGCCTTTGTCGAAGCGGGGGCGGGCGCTGTCGAACGGCGCAAGGTTGCGATCGCTTCGTGGAGCGAGCAGGGCTACACCAGGGTGACTTCGGGCCTCGAGCCGGGGGAAAGGGTGGTTATCGGCCAGACACTACAGGTGAACGCGCTCTGGCATCGAGCGATCGAAGCAGGCTCGTAGCCGCGATGGTTGGGCGATGATTAAGGTCCTGATGGGCCTCGCGCTGCGCGAGCGCCTGATCGTC
>JAJYYI010000086.1 GCA_021801125.1 Deltaproteobacteria bacterium
TGTGGGCGCCGTGACGGCCTTTTTCGCTGCGACAGTGGCGTTGGCTCAATCCGACATCAAGCGCGTACTCGCTTATTCCACGATCAGTCAGATTGGCTACATGTTTCTCGGCGCCGGAACCGGCGCGTTCGGCGCGGCCATCTTTCATGTAGTAACGCACGCCTTTTTTAAGGCGCTGCTGTTCTTGGGCGCCGGTTCGGTGATTCACGCCTTGAGCGGCGAGCAGGATATGACCCGAATGGGTGGCTTGCGCGCGAAACTGCCGGTGACGCACCTGACGATGCTTGTGGCGACGCTGGCAATCACAGCGATCCCTGGCTTCTCCGGGTTCTTTTCCAAGGATGAAATTCTCGAGGCCGCCTATACGTCTCATCATTACCTGCTATGGGGCTTGGGCGTGATCACCGCCGCCCTTACCGGCCTGTACATGTTCCGCCTGTTCTTCCTGACCTTTTACGGGCGGTGGCGGATGAGCGCGGAGCGATGGTCGCATCTGCACGAGTCGCCTGCGGTGATGACCTTGCCGCTGATCATCCTAGCATTGCTCTCGCTGGGCGGCGGATGGATAGGGTTGCCGTCGGGGATGCTGTGGGGAGACCGAATTGGCGAGTTTTTACGCCCGGTGGTCGGGCAATTCAACGGCGCCCCGCGGTCCGAAGCCCTGATGCTCTCGGCGATCTCGTCAATCGCTGCTTTGATCGGCCTGGTTGCGGCCCTTATCTGTTACGTCGTCGCCCCCGGCTTGCCTGATCGCATAGCGGCTTGGTCAGGTGCTCTTTACGGTACGCTTCGCGACAAGTACTACGTCGACGAGCTGTATGACTTCATTATTACGCGCCCGTTGTATTTCGTTTCGGGCGTAGCCTTGGGCCGCGTCGTCGATGGTTACGCTATCAACGGGTTGGTTGACGGAGCTGGGACAGCCGCTCGCGAAGGCGCCGGTGCGGTGCGCCGCGTGGAAACCGGCAATGTTCAGCACTACGCCCTGACCTATCTATGCGGGGCACTCGCCGTGATTGCCTACTGTCTCTACTATTCGCTGAGGCACGGATGACCGCCAATCTTCTGACGCTAATCATTTTTGTCCCCCTGGCTGGCGCGCTTGCCGTTGCGTTGTTCGCGGATGAGCGTTCGATATGGTCCGCCTCGTTTATCTTCTCGCTCATCCCGCTCGCGCTTAGCATCTTTCTGCTCATCATTTTTAATCCCGGCAACAACGGTTACCAATTCGTCGAGCGCCATACATGGATCGCCGATTTCGGCGTCTCCTACCACTTGGGGGTGGACGGCATCAGCCTGTTCCTGGTTCCGCTGGCATGCCTTTTGGTTTCACTGACACTTCTCTACGCGAGCGGTGGCGAAATCGATCACCGGCCGCGCGAGTTTTGTTTTTTCGTTCTGATTCTTGAGACCGGGTTGCTCGGCGTGTTGCTAGCCGTGGACCTCTTTCTTTTCTACGTCTTCTGGGAGCTGACGCTGATCCCCATGTACTTCATTATTGGTATATGGGGCTCGCAGCGCCGCGTGTACGCCGCGTTCAAGTTTATCCTGTACACGATGCTTGGGTCGCTCCTGATGCTGGTGGCGCTGGTCTATATGGTGCTGCGCGCGCGCGGCTTTTACGGAGCGGCGACTTTCGAACTGACTGATCTTCTTCGCGTTTCGTTTAACCATAAGGAAGCGGTGTGGTTGTTCACCGCGCTTGCGCTCGGCTTTGCGGTCAAGGTTCCGCTTTGGCCGCTGCACTCATGGCTGCCTGACGCTTACAGCGAGGCTCCTACCGCGGGTTCGATGCTGCTCGGCGGCGCGATGTTTCAGATGGGTATCTATGGCTTTTTGCGCTTCGCCATTCCGCTCTTTCCCGAAGTCGCGCGCCAGGCCGGGCCGCTTTTCATGGCGCTTGGCGTCGTGGGGATAATTTACGGAGCGTTGCTGGCGTTAACACAGTCTGACCTCAAGCGCCTGGTCGCCTACGCTTCGGTGAGCCATGTCGGTTTCGTGATCCTTGGAGTGTTCACTCTCGACCGCTTTAGCGTCGAGGGCGCCGTTTATCAGCTCGTTACTCACGGGCTTTCGACGACGGGCCTGTTCATGGCGATTGGGATGATCTATCTGCGGCGAGGCACGCGCATGATCGGCGAGTTGGGCGGGCTCTGGCGACCAGCGCCGATGCTGGGCGCGATGTTCATGGTGGCGATGCTGTCGGCGGTCGGACTGCCCGGGTTGGACGGTTTCGTGGGCGAATTTCTCGTCTTGCTCGGGGCTTTCTTCGCCAGCTGGCAGGCGGCTGCGCTAGCGGTCCTGGGGCTTATTCTGGGTGCGCTTTATATGCTCTGGGCCTACGAGCGGGTGATTTTCGGCCCTCTCGCTAAGCCGGATGCTAGCGAGACGACGGACCTTCGGCCGCGCGAGGTCGCAGTGATTGTTCCGTTGATGGCGCTGATGCTTTTTCTCGGCCTTTATCCGCGTCCGCTGCTGCGCAGAATCGAACCCTCGGTGATCGCATTTCTTGCGCGCGCCCACGTTGCGCAACCGGTCGAGCTTTCTTCGAGTGGAGCCAAGGCTGGTGATTTAGCCGCGTTTGGCATAGTTCAATGATGGCCGGTTCGATCATAGATGCCCTTGAAATTTCCTGGAGGCCGGTGTTCGCGCCCGTCGTGGTGGTCCTTACCGCGCTGGCCGTGATGCTGGTCGGCAGCCGCCTCGGAGAAGAAGAAAGTGAGGGGCTCGGCTGGCTTTCCTTCGGCGGGCTTGTGCTCGCGACGCTTTGCTCGCTCGGGGCGGTTGGCGAGCATACTTTGGCTTTTTCCGGGGCCTTGATCGTCGACTACTACACTGCGTTTTTCTACTGCTTGACTGCCGCATGCGCCGCAATAGTCGTGCTGCTCTCGCTCGACTATGTTCCGGCGTTGGCCCTGCCCAGCACGGAATACTACACGCTGCTGCTCATGGCGACGGTGGGCATGATGCTGATGGCGGCGGCGGGCGACCTGATAATTATCTTTCTCGGGCTGGAGATGATGTCCATCTCCGTGTACGTGATGGCGGCGATCTCGCGGCGCGATCCTCGTTCGAGCGAGGCGGGCCTAAAGTATTTTCTGCTCGGCGCGTTTTCCACCGGCTTTTTTCTGTACGGCATAGCGCTGCTGTACGGCGCGACCGGCTCGATCAAGCTCGAGGTTATCGCGCGGGCTCTGCAAACTCCGGCGCTCGCCGCAAGCCCGCTGGTTTTACTCGGTCTGGCGCTGATGCTGATCGGGTTCGGCTTCAAGGTTGCGGCGGTGCCGTTTCATTCCTGGACGCCGGATGCGTACGAAGGCGCGCCCACGCCGGTGACGGCGCTGATGGCGGTCGGGGTAAAGTCGGCAGCGTTCGCCGGCTTCCTGCGGCTTCTGCTGGTGTATTTGACGGTCCTTCACGTTCAGTGGGGGTGGGCGTTGTGGGTCCTCGCCGCGCTCACGATGACCGTGGGCAACCTGGTTGCTCTTGCCCAGGACAATATCAAGCGTATGCTCGCGTACTCGGCTATCGCACACGCCGGATACGTCTTGGTTGGTATGACCGCGGGCAGCGCAGCGGCGGGCGCTGCGGTGCTGTACTATCTGCTCGGCTATGCGTGCGCCAATCTGGGCGCCTTCGCGGTGTTGGTTGCTGTGGAGCGCGCCGGACAGCCGGGGACAACGTTGACCGATCTCGGCGCGCTTGCCAAGGACCAACCTATGTTGGCCGCGGCGATGGCGCTGTTCATGCTCTCGCTGATGGGGTTGCCGCCGCTGGCGGGTTTCGTCGGCAAGTTTTACGTCTTTTCTGCGGCGATCCAGGCCGGTTACGTCTACCTCGTCGTTCTGGCGGCGCTGAACAGCGCGGTGTCCACGTATTACTACGCCAGAGTTATCGCGGTGATGTACGTCAGCGAAGGCGCCGAGCGCAAACTTCGCCCGCGCGGGCCCGGCCTTCTGGCGGCGCTCGCGGTCGCGGTCGTCGCAACTATTTTGATCGGCGTGTACCCGCGTCCCTACGTCGAGATGGCGGCCGGCGCTTACGCTTCAGCGGCAGGTTTCGCGAGGGCCGGCGTCAAGGCGGCGTTCCTGTCTCATTAGTCGCCGTTCGGGCAAGAGAGAAACCCGCGGGAACCCAAACCCGGCAGGACTGCCGGCCGACCCTTCGTACGCTCGGCTAACTGACGGCGCGGTTGAGCTTGCGGATAGCGGTCTTCGCCTCTTCGACCAGGCGCGCGAAAAGCTCGCCCGCGGGCTCAACTTGACGAATCATTCCGGCGCCCTGTCCCGCAGGCATAAACGTGCGGAACGGATCAGCGTCGCCCTGCTCTCCCGTGTAGTCCATGACCTGGTTCTTATAGGAGACCCGAACTTGTTCGGGAAAGGGCTCGATGCGCGAGGGATCGCCCTCCCATTCTGCGACGTACGAGTTGCGGATACATCGCGCGGGCTTGCCGGTGTAGCATCGCGTGCGCGTGGTCGAATCATCCGCGGCCGATAACAGTGCTTCGCGGTAGACTTGAGCAGCTTGCGCTTCGGGCGTGGCGATGAAGCGCGTGCCCACTACCACGCCGGCGGCGCCGAGTGCGAGCGCAGCGGCGACGCCGCGGCCGTCGCTGATACCGCCCGCCGCCAGCACTGGAATCCGCACGGCGTCGCGCACCTGCGGAACCAACGCCAGTGCGCCGATCTCGCCGGTATGGCCGCCCGCCTCGGTTCCTTGCGCGACGACGGCGTCGGCGCCGGCCGCCTCGGCTTTTTGCGCGTGGCGCACCTTTCCGCACATCACCACTACTTTCATGCCGTGCTCGTGCATCGTCGCGATGAACTCCTTGGGCACGGCGAGGCCGGCAACGAAGATCTTGATTCCTTCTTCGATCATCACCGTGACATGGGGGCGAATCATCTCGGGCAGTGGCGCAAGCAGGTCGACTGCAAATGGTTTCGTGGTCAATTTGCGCGTGGCGCGGATCTCATCGCGCAAGCGCTGCGGGTCGAGCCCGGCGGCGCCAATTACGCCAAGTCCGCCGGCGTTTGACACCGCCGCCGCCAGCCGGTGCATCGAAACCCCGCCCATCCCGGCAAGCACGATCGGATATTCGATGCCGAAGTAGTCACAGATTTCCGTGCGCAACATCCGTGGTTTCTCCCGAGTTGGAGCGCCCTTGCGCTATTTTCGGCGCCTGTGCGGCGTGCTGAGGTATACCGCTTGAAAGCTCGTCTGCGCCGCGATCGTGTCGCCAGCCGACGAGACGTCGTGAGCTAGGTGGCTGGTTTCCACGAACCCTCGCGTCCGTAGAGATTTTCGATGTTTTCCGCCAAGCTCAGGTCTTTCTCGGTGACGCCGCCCTCACTGTGAGTGGAGCACGAAAAGGTCACGCGCGAGTAGTTTACGTAGATGTCGGGATGATGGTCCGCGGCTTCGGCCACTTCACCGACGTGATTGATGAAGTCGAGCGCTTTCATGAAACTCTCGAATTGAAAACGTTTCACCAAAGCGTTGTTCTTATACTCCCATCCAGGGAGCTTAAGGTTGGCGGCTATCTGCTGCGGGCTGAGCTTTGCCATCGCCAATGACCTCCGTTCCGCTGAGGTACGTTCAGAGCTTCCGGGACATTAATTCTACTATAGTGGCGCGTGCGATACCGCCAAGCGGGCGCGAAAGCGCGTGCGATGTTGCGCGCGACGAGCGCCCGCGCCGATGGGCTCGTCTTGCGACAAAGCACCGCCCGCCGTAAAGTTGCTCGTATGAGGCCGGATCAGGCTCCGGCGTTGCTCGCTGCCTCCCCGCTTGAACGGCGCGTGTGGGCGAGGCGTCGAGCTTGTGCGGGTCGTTGCCAACGGGCGCCGACCGCTAGCAGGCAGCGCCAACGATCGCGCCGATTTCAGTGCGCCGCAGCGTCTTGAGCGCGCCGGCTGGCGCTTTTCATGATGGAGGCACGAGATAGAAACAATGGCCGACAAGTTGGTCACTGACGAGATTAAGAGGCGTATCGGACTCCAAAGCGAGCCCTTCGTTGTTGAGGTCGAGCGCGGTGCGATTCGCCGCTTCGCCGAGGCGATAGGCGATCCGAATCCCGTATTCAATGACGAGAAGGCCGCACGCAAGAGCCGATTCGGCACCATGATCGCGCCGCCCACGTTTTGTCGTTCCCTCGGCGCCGTGCCCTTGTTGCGCGAAATCGGGCTCGGCACTCATCGCATCTTGGACGGAGGCTCGGAGTGGGAGTATTTCGAGCCTATCCGGCCGGGTGACCGCATCACGGTCGTATCTCGCGTGGCGGATATACGCGAGGCCAAAGGGCGCCTGGGCCTTATGGCGCTGGTAGTGGTGGAAACTACTTACACCAATCAATTCGGCGAGCGATGCGTGACGCAACGCAATACGTCGATTCACTATTAGAAGATTCTGCCGGGGCGATGATCATGCATCCACAGTTTCACTACGAGGACGTTGAAGTGGGATCGGAAATTCCTTCGCTCGAGAAGAATCCCACTACTCAGCAATTAGTTAAATACGCCGGAGCTTCCGGTGATTTCTATCAAATCCATTACGACAAAGATTACGCGCTGGGTAATGGCCTTCCTGGCGTGATTATTCACGGTGCGCTCAAAAACGCCTTCCTGGGCCAGCTGATGACCGACTTTGCCGGCGCGCAGGGCACGTTGCGCCGACTCGCGGTGCAGTACCGCGGAATGGATCAGCCCGGCGAGAAGCTGATTGCGCGAGGCCGCGTGACCAGGAAGGCCGTGGAAGGCGGCGAGCATGTCGTCGAATGCGAAATTTGGCTGGAAAATTCTAAAGGAGATAAGAATACAACCGGCACGGCGATCGTTGTCCTGCCGACGCGTGCCGGCTGAATCATTCGTCGCTGGATGAGCCGCTCGCTTGAGCCGTGGAGTATTGAAGCTTCCGAGATTAGGTGTGGCCGCGTCGACCCCTACTACGTCAAGACGTTGACGCGCGTGTTGGCGGCTCACGCGATGACGCAGAAGCTGGTCGTCGCGGGCTACCAGCGCATGCTCGATACGGTCGCGGACCCGAGCCTTCGCGAACTAACCGAGCAAATTCATCTTCAAGAACGCCTCCATGCGCAGCTGGTCTACCAGTTGTTGGAGGAAATCGGGGTCAGAGAGCAAAGCGCGGACCGAACCCTGCTAAGGGCCTTCCGTTCGCCGTCGTTCGAGGCCCCGCTTTTCTTCGCTGAACGCGCTCAGGGCGAGATCGATCTGCTGATGGCGGGGCTTAGTTTCGAGACCAGCGGCTTACTGATGCTGGGTGTCAACTACGTCGAATCGAGTTACGCTCCGCACGCTCGCTTGGCGCAGGTCGTGCTGGAGGAAAAGGCGGCGCATGATCAGCTTTTTAGCGATCTGCTCGCCCAGGAAGCACCGCGACTCGGCCTGGAACTCGTAAGCGAGAGGCTTTTTTGTTGGCTTCCGATGGCGGTGAATTCGTTTGGTCCGGCTGGAAGCGGATTTACCAACGAATGCTTGCGGCTTGGCCTCAAGCGCAAGGACAACCAGCAATTGGCCGACCTCTACCTTGCTCTGACTCGGCTGCGGTGCCAGCGCGTGGGCCTCCGGATGCCGCAGCTCACCGCCGAATACCCGAGACGGCTGGTCTGAACCGCGCTAGGCCATGTCCGCGGCCTGAAAACGCAGCGAGAGGGCTGGAGCGAACGATGGAGCCGAAGCGGCGCGTAATTACGCTTTTGCCGAGCGCGACCGAGATAGTATGCGCGCTTGGACTCGAAGAGTGGCTCGTCGGCAGGTCGCACGAATGCGATTTTCCCGAATCGGTGCGCCGTATGCCCGCTTGCACCGCGCCGAAGTTCGATGCTGCGGGGACGAGCGGCGAGATCGATGAGCGCGTGCGCGACGTCGTGGCACGTGAACTATCCGTCTACGAGGTCGACGCTCGTATGTTGCGCGACCTCGATCCCGACCTGATCATTACGCAGTCTCAATGCGAGGTCTGCGCGGTGAGCCTGGAAGAGGTCGAGCGGGTAATTGGAGAATTCGTCGGCTCGCGACCCTGCGTCCTTTCATTGAATCCGCGGACATTAGCTGACATCTGGGAAGACATACAGCGCTGCGCGGACGCTCTGGACGAGCCACAGCGCGGCTTCGACCTGGTGGCGGAATTGTGGCGACGTGTTGACGAGGTGCGCCGCGCGACTAAAACTCTCGCCGACCGCCCGAAAGTGGCGTGCGTCGAGTGGATCGAACCGCTGATGGCGGCCGGCAACTGGATGCCCGAGTTGATCGCGTTGGCCGGCGGCGAAAGTCTGTTCGGGGGACCCGGCAGCCATTCGCCGCGGATCGAATGGCAGGCGCTGATCGAGCAGGACCCGGACGTCGTGATGATCGCCCCGTGCGGATTCTCAATCGCTCGCTCGCTGGAAGAAATCCACTTGCTCAGCGCGCACTCAGGATGGAGCGGGCTCAGGGCCGTTCGCGAGGGGCGCGTTTACATCGCCGACGGCAACCAGTACTTTAACCGACCCGGGCCGCGGATCGTCGATTCTCTAGAGATACTCGCCGAAATGCTCCATCCGCAATCGTTTTCCTTCGGCTGGCAGGGGCGCGGATTCTGTCGCGTGGGCTGAAAGCGGCTAAGGTTCTGCCGCTCATCCGGCGCGGCACGTCTACGACAACTTTTTTCTAGCAGCGGGCTGGCCAATCCATGCTAATCTCGCGAAAAGTATTGCTCAAGGCGAGCCACGCGCTATAAACGTGGTTTGACCTTGGACGCGGTCTGACGCTCCTGTGACCCGGCGGCTTCGCACAGTGGACCAAATCAGCGGTGACCGGCCGACATTGGCCGAAATTAATCGAACGGCGCTGCGCGAAAATTACGCCGCGCTCAAGGCCCTGATCGGCGAGCCGGAAGTCATGGCGGTGATCAAGGCCGACGCTTACGGTCATGGCGCCGTAGAAGTGGCGCGAGTGCTGCGCAGCGAAGGATGCCGTCATCTGGGCGTGGCCACGGTGCAGGAGGCAAGCGTCCTCAGAGCTGCCGGTATCGACGGAAAGATCTATCTGATGGCCGGGTTTTTCGAATCGCAAACCGCCGATATAATTGATCTGCAGCTTACGCCGTTCGTCTTTGATCAGTCCGCAATTTCAGGCCTTGAGCAAGCGGCCCGCGCTCGCGGATGTATCGGCTATCCGGTCCATCTTAAGCTTGATACCGGAGCGACGCGGCTTGGAGTATGCTTCGACCAACTCGACGCGGCGATCGCGCAGTTGCGTCGATGCTCGGGATTGCGCCTGGAAGGCGTATGTACGCTTTTGGCTGACGCCGGCAACCCGGAGAGTTCCGCGACTAGCGACCAATTGGAAGTGTTTCGGCGCGCGATAGCGAAACTCGAGCGTGCGGGCTTGTGCCCCGAGATGGTCCACGCGGCCAATTCCGCCGCCGCGGTGCTGCGGCCGGATTCGCACTTTAACCTGGTGCGCATCGGACTCGCTTTGTACGGCTTGGCGCCCACCCCAACGGTGCAGGCCCGAGTTTCCTTGCAGCCCGTGATGACGTTTAAGACCAGGCTGCTACAGTTAAAATCGGTGCCGGCCGGAACCGGGGTGAGCTACGGCCGTACGTTCGTGACCTCGCGACCCAGCGTGATCGGCGTGCTTCCCGTAGGCTATGCGGACGGGTACCGCCGCGGCCTGCAGCAAGGCGCGGAGGTGTTGATCGGCGGTCGGCGAGCGCCGGTCATCGGCGCGATCTGCATGGACCTTACGATGATTGACTTGACTGACGTGCCGAATGCCGCCGCCGGCGACGAGGTGATTTTATGGGGCGGGTCGAAGGAGGACATGATTAGCGTCAACGAAATCGCGCGCTTGGCGCAGACCATCTCGTATGAAATGTTATGCACGGTCGGCAAACGAGTGCCGCGGGTTTACGTGGGTTAGCTTAAATGGCGCAGGACAGGCTTAAGATCGTTCGGGCGTTGCTCGGGGTTTCGGACAAGACAGGGCTTGCCGACTTTGCCCGCGCGCTCAGCAGTTACGGCGTTGAGTTGATTTCGACGGGCGGAACTCAGGCGGCGCTCGAAGCGGCCGGGTTGCAGGTCAAGACAGTCGAAAAATTTACGGGATTTCCCGAGCTTCTTGACGGAAGGGTCAAAACACTTCATCCCAAAATCCACGGCGGAATCCTGGCACGCCGCTCGTTGTCGAGCCATCAGGAGCAAATGCGCGCCCACGGACTGGAGCCGATTGACCTTGTGGTGGTCAACTTCTATCCGTTCGAGCGAGTCGTCGCCGAGCCGTCGGTCAGCCTTGAGACGGCGATCGAGAATATTGACATCGGCGGCCCCACCTTGGCGCGCGCGGCGGCGAAGAACTACGCGGACGTTGCCGTGGTCGTCGATCCCGCGGACTACGCCGACCTCATCGAAGAGCTGCGCCGCGGCGACGGATGCCTGAGCGAGCGGAGCCGATGGCGGTTGGCGTGCAAGGCGTTCGAACGGGTTGCCGCTTACGACTGCGCGATTACTCAATACCTGCGCGACGCGGAAAAACTCGGCGCCACGGACGAAGCAGCGGAGTTAGGTTCCACGTTTTCGATCTCCCTGGCGCGCGCACACGCGCTGCGCTACGGCGAGAACCCGCATCAGAAGGCCGCCCTTTACGGCGAGTTTCTCAAGATAGCGCAGCCGCTCCACGGCAAGGAACTTTCGTTCAATAACGTCGTGGATATCAACTGCGCGATTGGCCTCATCCTGGACCTTGCCGACTACCAACAGGCCGTGGTCGCCATCTTCAAGCATAATACGCCCTGCGGCGTGGGCGTGGCGGACACACCTCGCCAGGCCTGGGACAAGGCCTTTGCCAGCGATCCCGATTCTCCCTTCGGCGGGGTCATCGTCTCGAATCGTCCCTTTGACGTCGAGCTTGCCCACGCCGTGGACCAGCTTTTCACCGAAGTGTTGATCGCGCCCGGGTACGACGCGGAAGCGCTCGCCTTGCTGCGCCGCAAGCGGGACCGGCGGCTAATCCATTTCAACTCGCGAGCCGTCGCGCGCGGTGAGCTTGATGTCAAAAAGGTCTTCGGCGGCTTGCTCGTGCAGACTGCTGACGTAGGACACGATGACCCGAACTCATGGCGCGTTGTCACGCGGCGCGGGCCGAGCGCCGAGGAGATGGAGGCGCTTAAGTTCGCATGGCGCGTATGCAAGCATGTGAAGTCCAATGCCGTGGTCTTCGCGAAAGCGGACCGGACGCTGGCGATCGGCGGCGGGGCGACCGCGCGCATTGACGCGGTTCACGTGGCTCGCGACAAGGCGGCGCGCCTTAACATTCCGCTTGCCGGCTCCGTGATGGCGTCGGAGGCTTTTTTCCCGTTTTCCGACGGACCTAAGCTTGCTGCTGAGGCGGGTGCTACCGCGATAGCGCAGCCCGGCGGATCGGTGCGCGACGCCGAGGCTATTGCTGCCGCCGATGAGCATGGCCTGGCAATGGTCTTTACCGGCGTGCGTCACTTCCGCCATTGAGGGCGACGCGTCTCGTTCGAAAATGAAAGTTCTAGTCATCGGCAAAGGCGGTCGCGAACACGCGTTGTGCTGGAAGCTCGCGCAGAGCCGCGGTGTGAGCGCGCTTTTTTGCGCGCCCGTTAATCCTGGAATCAAGCAGGTTGCCGAGCCGGTGGCGATTGATCCCTGCGACGTAGCCGCGCTCGCTGATTTTGCCGCAGCGAACCAGATCGACTTGACCGTGGTTGGTCCGGAGCAGCCGCTCGCGCTGGGAATCGTCGACGGGTTCGAAAGCCGCGGCTTGTCAATCTTCGGCCCGTCGAAAGAGGCGGCGCAACTCGAATCGAGCAAGTCGTTTGCTAAGGCGGTGATGCGCGAGGCGGGTGTGCCCACGGCCGATTTCGAGGTTTTCGACGACGCGGACGCGGCTTGCCATTACGTGCGTGCGAGCGAGCTGCCGTTGGTGGTCAAGGCCGATGGACTGGCACTGGGGAAGGGTGTTGCGGTATGCGACACGGGCGAAACTGCCCTTGCCGCGATCGACCATATTATGCGGCGCGGCGCGTTCGGCGCCGCCGGCCGACGCGTCGTGATCGAGCAGCGCCTTGAAGGCGAGGAACTTTCGTTCTTCGCGCTCTGTGACGGCGTTCGCGCTTTGCCGATGGGCAGCGCGCAGGACCATAAAGCGGTCTTTGACGGTGACCGCGGGCCCAACACGGGCGGTATGGGCGCCTACTCGCCGGCGCCGATTGAGCCGGCGTTCGAGGCGCGCGTGATGCGCGAAGTAATCGAGCCCACGCTGGCCGCGATGGCTGCTCGCGGCATGCCCTTTCGCGGCGTGCTATACGCAGGCCTGATGATTAACGGCGGCCGGCTCGACGTGCTGGAATTCAACGCACGCTTCGGCGACCCCGAGTGCGAGGCGCTCATGATGCGCTTTGACGGAGATCTAGCGCTCGCGCTTAAGGCTGCCGTGGAGGGCAGGCTCGTGAACGAGATGCTGCCGCTGTCGCCGGCCGCGGCGGTTTCAGTGGTGTTGGCCAGTCGCGGGTATCCCGCTAGTTACCGGTCGGGATTCCCGATACGCGGCCTGGACGATGCCGAGCGGATGAACGGCGTCCGCGTTTTTCATGCGGGCACCTCCCTTAAAGACGGTGTGCTGATGACGGACGGCGGCCGCGTGTTGATCGTCAGCGCGCTGGCAGACGACCTGCCCTCGGCGATTAGCCGCGCTTACGGGGCTGCCAGCGTGATCACGTTCGAAGGGATGCATTTGCGCCGCGACATCGGATTTCGGGCGCTAAGGCGTGTCTCGGGCGACGCACTGGAAGCTGCGCAAAAGCCCTGACGTTCGCAGGTTCGAATATGAGTCGTGCCGCAAAGTGCTCCGCAAAGGACGATACGGTTGACGATACCGTCCGCGAGTCGATTCTTGCGCAGGCGCTCGTGGCCTTGCGTGACGAAGGCTTGGTCGTTTACCCGACGGAGACCTTCTACGCGGTAGGTGCCGACGCATGCTCGGAGCGCGCTCTGTCGCGCCTGTTTGCGCTCAAGCGGCGCGAAGGCACCAAAGCGGTCGCGCTTATCATGGGCGAGCTTGACCACGCGCGGCAAGTTGCCCGGGAAATTCCGTCTGCGGCGCGTCGGCTGGCCGACCAGTTCTGGCCGGGACCATTAACGATCGTGCTGCCGGCGCTTCCCTCGGTTTCGCCCTTGCTTGTCGGGCCAACCGGTGGTGTGGGGGTGCGGGTTTCGTCTCATCCGGTGGCGCGGGCGCTGGCGTTGGGTCTGGGACGGCCGCTGACCGCGACCAGCGCCAATTTGAGCGGCGAAGCCCCTGCCAGAACGCTCGCGCAAGCCAAAGCTGCGCTGGGCCTTTCGGTTGACGTGTACGTTGACGGCGGACACTTGAGCGCCGAGTTCCCATCCACGGTCGTCGCCTTTGAGCAGGGCGCGCTAACGATCTTGCGCCGCGGAGCTATCTCTGAAGAATCGCTCCACGCCGCGCTATCCGACTGAAGATCGGGTATGAGTGAGCTTTCGCATCGCATCGAACCGTTTCGGGCCTTGATGTATGACACGCGCCGGTGCGGAGGTCTGCGCTCGGTTGTGGCGCCCCCGTACGACCTTATCGATCGCGAGCTACAGGAGCAGCTATACGCGCGCAGTCCCTACAACGTGGTGCGCGTGGAATTGAACCGCGAAACCGAGCCGTATAGCGCGGCCGCGAAGACTCTGCGCCAATGGCGCGAAGAGAAAGTTATGACGCTCGCGGCGGTTCCGGCTTTTTACCTGTATACGCAGGTGTTCGATCTCGGTGGGCGACGGCTGCGCCGCCACGGACTAATCGCGAGAATCCGCGTCGACCATCCCCAGGACGGTCGCATACTGCCGCACGAGAAAACCTTCGCCGGTCCCAAGGCGGATCGTTTGCAACTGCTTACGGCCACGCGCGCCAACACCAGCTCGATCTTCGCCATTTACTCCGGCGCCTGCGCGGAATTCGACGAGATTTGTCGCGGTCTGGAAAGCAGCGCGCCGCTGCTGTACGTGGCCGACCATTTGGGCGTGGAAAATTACATTCGGATGATCGACGAAGCGAAGCAGATCGCGTCGGTGCAGCACGCGCTGGCCGACCGGCCCTTCTTTATCGCTGACGGTCATCATCGCTACGAAACCGCGCGGCTTTATCGCGAGCGTCGGCGCGCCGAGGAAAACAACCCATCGACGCCCCGCCCGTACGACTACACTATGATCACGCTTACGTCGTCCGACGATCCCGGCCTCGCGGTCTTATCGTTTCATCGCGTTTTGCGCCATTTGAAGAGCGAAGTGCTCGGCGACTTCGCGCAACGAGCCGCGCGCTGGTTCAACGTCGAGCGCGTCGGTACTCGAGATGAGCTGCGCGCGCGCCTTAAGCAAGCCGGCGCGCGCACGATCGCCGCGGTGCTTGGGAAGCCGGCGCAGTTTTTCCTCGTCAGGCCGAAAAGCACGGAGCAGCTTGATCAAGCGATGTACGAACTGCCCGCGCCAACCCGTTCTCTCGACGTGTCGATCTTGCATCACCTCGTGCTAAAGCAGGTGCTGGGGCTGGACGAGGCTTGGCTCAAGACCGAGGGCAATATCGAGTACACGCCCGATGCCGACGTCGCACTGAGCGCTGCTGTGGAAGATGACGGCGCAGATGCGGTCTTTCTGCTCAATCCGCCGTCGCTGCGTGAGATCGAGGAGGTGAGCAAAGCGGGAGCGACGATGCCGGAAAAATCGACCTATTTCTATCCGAAGCTCCTGACCGGGCTGGTAATCAATCCCGTGGAGGACTAGCGAAACGGCCGCGCTTTCTGCCCGCTGCTGTGCATGCGTATCGCTCCGTTGCCGACACCTCGTCGGCGTTTGTCGCTGCCCAGCGGCGCTCTGCGTTGCTTGACCCCATGCTTGTGTTGCGGCGGCTTCGGTCTGCGCTTGAGCCATTTGCCTAAATGATTCTCCTTGACGCAGCGCGTCGTGCGTCGCTGGGGGGGCAAGATCACGGCGACAGCCTTCAACAGGAGGCGAGAAGTTTTTTGGCGGCGAGGCTGATTCTGGTGCGTCATGGCGAGACCGTGGGGGAATCGAGTATCCGCTATCACGGTCGCAGCGATGTCAAACTGTCGGCGCTCGGATGCTCGCAGATGCGAGCGGCTGCGCAGTTTCTGGCGCGAGAGAAATTCGCCAGGGTCTTCTCGAGCCCGCTCAAGCGCGCGGTACAAAGCGCGCGTCTTATAGCTGGCGAAAACGCGGAAATTGCTACCGTTGCCGATTTCGCGGAAATCGACTTCGGCTTGTTCGAAGGCCTGACCGTAGAAGAGATTCGGGCGCGCTACCCAGAGCACTTCGCTAGTTGGAACGAGCGACGGTTTGAGCAGACCTACGCTTACCCGCGTGGTGAGAGCCGGGCCGATTTTTCCGCGCGAGTTAGGCGCGGGCTTGAGTGGATGCTGGAGCTGTGGCGTGCGATTGGGACCGACGGCACGCTTCAGGGGACGGCGCTGCTCGCGGCGCATCGTGGAGTGATTCGCGAAGTCTCGCGCGGCCTTGCCGGAGTCGAGCCACGTAGCGATCTCGGATCGATTCACATTCTCGTGCATCAGGAAGACTGGCGAGCCGCGGAACTAGATATTGTCGATCATCTGCAAGAGCTTGCTGGCTAAAACGCGCCAGGGTCCTACGTCGACCACGGCTGCGGCGGCAGGGTAATCGTTCTCACCAGCGCTGCAACGTTTCGTTTGGCACCGCGTCAGGAAATGGATTTGGATTGCCATCACGCTAGCTGATAGATTCGTCAATCGGGGGCAAGCACGGTAAGACAATGGGCGGCGCGCCCTTCGGGCTGCGTAGGGCGTTGGTCGCTTGGGCAGCGGAGACGATCGCTCAGGTACATTGGGCCCCATGTCGGCCATGATGGACCGCTGTGAAAAAAACAACCCTAAGCGCGCCTGTCTTCGCGTCAAACCGGCAAGGAGCCAATGATGGGAACCGGGAACGAGATAGTAGAAATCAAAGCGCGCGAGATCCTGGATTCGCGCGGAAATCCGACGGTGGAAGTTGATGCGCGACTCAGTGGCGGGGCGTTTGGGCGCGCCGCGGTGCCCTCGGGAGCCTCGACAGGAGTGCACGAGGCGATTGAACTACGCGACGGCGACCGCGGCCGCTACGGTGGGTTGGGCACGCTCAAGGCGGTGGCCAACGTCGAACAGGAGATCGCCAAGCGGCTCGCGGGAATGGACGCAACCGACCAGAAAGCGATCGACGGCGCGTTGATTGACCTGGATGGCACGGAAAACAAGTCGCGCCTTGGCGCCAACGCAATCCTCGGCGCGTCGCTAGCCGTGGCGCATGCGGCCGCGGCGAGCAAAGGGGCTCCTTTGTACGCCTATCTCGGCGGCGCCGACGCTCGCATCCTGCCCGTCCCCCAGATGAACATCCTCAACGGCGGCAAGCACGCCGACTCCAGCGTCGATTTGCAGGAGTTCATGATCGTGCCGGTCGGCGCGCCGAGCTTTGCCGAGGCGTTGCGCGCCGGCAGCGAGGTGTTTCACGCGCTCGCATCGGTGCTGAAGAAGCAGGGCTACTCGACCGCGGTGGGCGACGAGGGCGGCTTCGCACCGAGCTTGCGCAGCAACCGGGAGCCGCTCGACGTCATCTGCGAGGCCATCACCAAGGCCGGCTACGAGCCGGGCAAGCAGATCGCGCTCGCGCTCGACCCGGCGGCGAGCGAGTTTTACGAGGACGGCCGCTACGTGTTCGCGCGCTCGGACAAAAAGGCGCGCAGCGCCGAGAAAATGGTCGCTTTTTACTCGGACTTGATTGATCATTACCCGATTGTGTCGCTCGAGGACGGCCTGGCCGAGGACGATTGGGAGGGCTGGGAGACGTTGACGCGGGCGCTCGGCTCTCGCGTTCAACTGGTCGGAGACGACATTTTCGTAACGAACCCGAAACGGCTGCAACGAGGAATCGAATGCCGCGTCGCCAACTCCATATTGATTAAGGTCAATCAAATCGGCACGTTGACGGAGACCTTGGATACGATGCGTCTGGCGCGTGACAAGGGCTACACCTGCGTAATTTCTCATCGCTCGGGTGAGACCGAGGACACTACTATCGCTGACCTTGCGGTGGCCACGGGAGCCGGTCAGATCAAAACCGGTTCGGTTAGCCGCGGCGAGCGATTGGCTAAGTACAATCGCTTGCTGCGAATCTCGGAAGAATTGGGTTCGCGCGCGTCCTATCCGGGATGGTCCGTGTTTGCGAAGTGGAAGCGGAAGGGCGCGTGATGAAGAGACCACCGATTGCAACGCTGATTATTTTCGACGGCTGGGGCTTGCGCGACGAGCGTGAGGGCAACGCGATCACCGCCGCAAGCACGCCGGTGATGGATAAGCTAAGTGCCGGCGCGCCCCATACCGCGCTGAACGCTTCTGGTACGGCGGTCGGGCTGCCCGAGGGAATTATGGGGAATTCCGAAGTTGGCCATCTTACGATCGGCGCCGGCCGCGTAATCTACCAGGACCTGATGCGCATCCGGAGGGCGATCGAGTCGGGCGACCTCGAACGCAACTCAATTTTGGTCGGAGCGATGCGCGAGGCGGCGCGCAACGGCCGAACGCTGCATCTGTGGGGATTGCTCTCCGACGGCTCGGTGCACAGCCATATCGAGCATCTGTTCGCGCTCCTGGCGATGGCGGTGCGAAACGGCGTCGAGGATATCGTTGTTCATCCGGCGTTGGACGGACGAGACACGCCGCCGTCCTCCGCTTTGACGGTCGTCGACCAGCTCGAGGTCGATCTAAAGCGTCTGGGCCGGGGTCGAATCGGTACGGTGAGTGGCCGGTACTATGCGATGGACCGCGACCGGCGATGGGAACGGATCCGGCGCGCATGGGACGCGTTCGTGGAAGGGCAGGGGCGACAGGCAGACGACGCGCGCGACGCGATAACGTCTGCGTATCAGGCCGGGCAGACCGACGAATTTGTCGAGCCGGTCGTGATCGGACGGCCGCAGCCGCTAAAGCACGGCGATCAGGTTATCTGCTTTAACTTCCGTGCCGATCGCGCGCGCGAGTTGACGGCCGCGCTGGCGCTCAATGACTTTTCCGGCTTCGAGCGCCCGCGCCATCCGCGCGTGGGCTATGTCTGTATGACCGAGTACGACCGCACCTTCGGTCTGCCCATCGCGTTTCCGCCCCAAGACGTCCGCAATACGCTGGGCGAAGTGCTGAGCAAAAACGGAGTCGCCAATCTGCGCCTGGCTGAGACGGAAAAATACGCCCATGTGACGTACTTTCTCAACGGCGGAGTCGAAGAGCCCTTCCCTTTGGAAGAGCGGATACTGATTCCGTCGCTCAAGGTGGCGACCTACGATTTGGAGCCGCAGATGAAAGCATTGGAGATCGCCGAGACCGCCGAGCGGCAGATCTCAAGCGGGCGCTTCCCGGTGATCGTGATGAACTTTGCCAATCCAGATATGGTCGGCCATACCGGGAAATACGACGCCACGGTGCGAGCGATTGAAGTCAGCGACACTGCTTTGGGACGCGTGCTTGCCGCGGTCGAAAAGGCCGGCGGTGTTGCGTTGATCACCGCCGATCACGGCAACGCCGAGCAGATGATCGACCCGGCGACCGGCCAGCCGCATACCGCGCACACAACCAACCCCGTGCCGCTGGTCCTCGTCGACCGGTCTTACCGTGGCAGGCTGCGTGATGGCGGTACGCTTTCGGATGTCGCGCCGACGTTCTTGGGCATGCTCGGTATCGCCGCGCCCAAGGAAATGACCGGCCGCGACCTCCGCCTCCTCTCGTGAAGAGCATTGATCCGAGCCAAGCCGCGGAGTTTGCCCTTTGCACGCGTCGGCGGGACTTCCTTGACCTCTGCGACTTCGATCGCGTTACTGCGGTTCTTGGCGACGGCGGCGCGTCGTCTATCTAGCGACGGCCGCAAAGCGGTGTGTTTTCCGAAGGGTGCAGCGTCCGAATGGCGCTACCAGCGGACGATTTGTTCGTAGATTTTGGGGAGTTCGCGGGGCAGCGAGGTGATATCTTCGATCACCAGGTAGCGCGACGGGCGGCACATCTGGCGCAGGTAGTCATGGCCGCAGCGGTCGACCGTCACGCAAAAGGGCATCGCTCCAGCGATTTCCAGTTCACGCAACGCGACCATCGTGTCTTGCAGGCCATAGACGTGCGAGCGGGCGTCCTCGCCGTAATCGAAATCCTGGGGAAAGCCGTCGCTCAGCAGGAAGACGTGCCTGGAACGCGCGGCGACGTCTCGGAACTTTTCTCGCGCATGGCGAATCGCCGCGCCCATCCGCGTGGATCGTCGCGGTTCGATCGCTCCGATGCGCGCTTTGACTGCTTCGTTGAGCGGCCAGTCGAACTCCTTGATTACGTAGAATTCGACGTTGTGGCGTCCATGCCCTGAGAATCCCATAATCGCGTAGGAGTCGCCGATCTCTTCGAGCGCCTGGACCATGATCACCAGGGCTTCCTTGTTGATGTCGATCACGCGGCGCGGGCGAGCGCTGGGCGCTCTCTCAGTCCAGGGCTTGAGCCAATCCTCGAAATCGGTCTGAGGCGCGGAGGAGCCGGGTTTGGCCTTGATCGGTTCATCGGTCGATGCCGACATATCAAGCAGAAACAGCGTGGCCACGTCGCGCGCTTCTTTCTGCCGCGCCTTGTAGAGGCGCAAATCGGGCGAGCGGCCCATCGCGCGGTCTACTCGGGCTTCGACCGTACGCTCCAAGTCGAGTTCTTCGCCGTCTTCCAAGCCGCGCACCATTTTGAGGGCTTGCGGCCGGACGCGCTGAAAATGGCGGCGCACCGCCGGCACGAGCTGGGCGTAGCGCTCCAGCGTGGCGCGGTAGAATTCGCCGCCGTCGCCGCTCAACTGGATCTCGCGCAAGCGGCACCATCCGCGGCGGTAATCAGCCGCCTTGTAGTCCCATTCGTCGTAGGAAAAGTAAGAGTCGTCGTCGTCGCCGAGCAGGCTGCCTACCCGCTGGCCGGGGCGAATCGTCGCACCCGCTTCGGCCAGCTGCGCGCGCAATTCCTGGATTTGGCGCGCTTGCCTCTGCGCGATGTCCTTTGACGCGGTGCCGTCGATCTGTCCGTTCGCACCTTGCGCCTGCGCAGTCTCGAGCGTGCCGCCTGCTTCCACGGAGCTGCGCGTTGCCTGCGTCGAGCGCGCGTCCCGGCTTGCGGGCTGGCCGCCTTGGCGCCCTGCGCGCGCCTGTGCCGAATCATCCGTGTCGCGACCAAATTCGCTCTGGTCGGTGGACCCGTCGTAGCTCTCGTCAGTGTCGGTCTCGCCGCCCGTCGCGCGCGTCAATTCCTGCAGCGAATCGGCCTCGTCCTCGGTCACCTCGACCTCGGCGCCGAAACTCGCCGCGGCGTCGAACAATTCGTTGACCCAGTCGTACAGCGCGACGGCCTGCAGCGCGCTGGTGTGGACCGAGGCTTCCGGCGAGCGAAGCGGGGCGAAAAAAGTCGCGGCCTTTTCCTTCAGAGCCGAGCGCCCGGGAAGGTCGTGGTTATCGGACAAAAGCGCGGTTCGAACCAAGAGACCGCTCAGGCTGTTGGTTCTAAACCTCTCGGCCAGGGCCCGATTCACTGCGGAAATGTCGCGCGCGAGACCGCGATACCTGCGCGCCGTCGCGGCGTCGATTCGCGCCGCTTCGCACAGCCGCAGCAAGGCGCCGCCAAGTTGGCGGTCCGGAAAGGCCTGGATAAAAGCATCGACCGCCTGCGCCCCGGCTTCGACGCGCCCGGCGAATCCCGGCAGTTCCCCCAAAGTCAGCGAGAAGCTGCCGAACTCGTGACGTGCCGCGAGATGTGCCGCAAGAACTTTGTAGTAGCGAAACGCGGAACTGCGGGAGGGAAATTCCTCTATCCGCTCGGGCAAGGAGATTCTCGCGCTTTCGCGCAAGGGGAATGTAAAAGCCGCGAGCGGCTTGAACTCCGGAAACGAATCGATGCGAAAGTCGCGGCCGAACAGCATTCGCACGAATTTGGCGAGCACGCCACGAAACTCGTGGAGGCCGCTGTGTGGTCGAATCGGCTCGTTCATTCAGCTTATGTTACCATGCCTTTGCCCCATGCCAGAGCCGTGGGCCGCGTTTCGCGAAGCGGACGCGGGGTCGGCCAAACCCAAC
>JAJYYI010000035.1 GCA_021801125.1 Deltaproteobacteria bacterium
TTGCGTGACCAACTGCGGGATGGCCCGGTTTGCGATTTCGACGCGCGAGAGCCCTTTGGCTTCGTAGTAGGGTTGCATCTGACCGACTAACTTGGTGTCGCTGCCCTGGGTCTTCACGATCGCGACGATCGAAGCAACCTCGCCGCTCGCGCTGCGGCATACCAGCCTGTGCGGAACGTGCTTATGCTCCGGACCGCGTCCGCTGTTCGGTTGTTCCACAGTGTGTTCCTGGACGAGGACCCAGCGAAAGCCACAGTCGCGCAGCGTCTTGACGAACTCGTAGGCGACGTCAGGATGGTTGGGCAGCGCCATCTCGGCCGGTGAGAAACCGCGCACGCGGGCAAGCGCCTCGAAGCCAAAAATGGCCGCGAAATGATGCTGCCACGCTTTAACGTGCGAGCGGAAGTCCTGTACCGGCGTGGACGGAGCGACAGGATGACCCCAGGCGACGCCAAGCCACTCAACGGCATCGCGATAGTCCGGATTCAGGGTTATAGTCTTCAGACTGTCAAAGACATCGTTGAGACCCATGTTGCGCAGCCCGTGCAGCAGTGTTCCCGAATAGTCGAGCATCACGCGCGGCTGCTTGCCCTCATGGATCAACTGGGGAATAAATTCTCCCATCCGCTTGTAGCACCAGTGGAAGACCGGCGCGTTATGATTGTCGCCGATACCTTGATGGTCCATCATGTATTTGAGGTTGCTGATAATCGCAGCCGTGCGAAGGTCCGAACCTCCCGCCGGAATCAATGGCTGGTGCATGTGAAGGGCGATCGCGAACGCGCTGCGCGCGCGTCCCAGGTCGACCCGATTGCCTCTCGATTGCCTCGGCTTGTCGCCGAGTTCTCGCAGCGCCTTCTCAAGGGTCTTTTCCTGGCCACATATATTCGGCAGACCGTCGATCTGCTCGGGCATCTCATTCATTGTTCATCTCACTCTGATCGGTTTGACGCCCCGGTCACGGCGGTTTCCGCTACGCCGTTACTTGTGGCGGATGTACTCGTACACGTTGAGATAGTGTTGCCCCGGATTGTTCCACGAGTAATCACAGCGCATCCCGTTGGTCATCAATTGCCGGAACTCATTGGGAAAATGGTACCACAGGCCGAGCGCGCGGCGCAGTGCTGATTCGATACCGGCATTGTCCGGTTGGTTGAAAACGTACCCATTGCGCTGCGCGAAAGGCCGCTCGGAGTAATCGCGGTCGAAAACCGTATCCGCCAATCCGCCAACTCCTCGCACGATCGGCACGGTGCCATAACGAAGCGCGATCATCTGCACCAGCCCGCAAGGCTCGAAGTTGCTAGGCACGATCACCATGTCGGCTCCCGCGTAAACCATATGGGCCAACGCCTCATCGAAGCGCAACTCAAGATGGCAGTCGGGGTGATCGTTGAATCGGCGCTTGAGGTCCCAAAACTCGCGGTTGATTGCCGGGTCCGGGCTCGCTCCCAGGCACACGAACTGCGCGCCGTTGGCAAGCGAATAAAAGAGCGTGTGTCGCACCAGATGAGCACCCTTTTGGAAGTCAAGGCGGCCCACGTAGGCGATGAGCGGCTTGATCCCTTTGTTTAGCCAGAGGCGATCGCGCAGCGCCTCCTTGTCGAGGTACTTCGGCTGAATGTTTTCGGCGCTGTAATGATGCGGAATCAGAAGGTCGATCTCCGGATTCCACACGTCGTAATCGACGCCGTTGCGGATACCGCCAAACTTTGGCGCGTGCACGTATAGCACGTGACCAAGGCCATGCCCTTCCGCGGTATGACGAACCTCCCAAGCGTATCGATCCGACACGGTGGTGACGAAGTTGGCATACACGATGCCGGCCTTGAGAAAATTCACTCTGCCCGGATTTGAGGTGTCGGATAGACGGTCAGCATGCAGAAAATGTTCGGGCCTTCCCAGGCCTGTGGCCCAGAGCACCTCGCGCCCGGCCGTTCCCTGATGGCGAAAGTTATGCACGGTGAAGCAGACGCGTTGGTTGCTCATGCCCGCGTATTTGTAAATCTCGAAGAGCAGCACCGAAACCAGGCCGGTATGCCAGTCGTGGGTGTGAATCACGTCCGGCCGTTTATTGGACTGGAGCATGAATTCGAGCGCCGCCTTGCTGAAAAACGCGAACCTCATCGCGTCATCGGCACAGCCGTAAATGGTTCCGCGATTGAAGAATTGGTCCGCCGAGTGCGGCTCGATGAAGAAGCACTTGCGGCCATGAACGAATCCAAACCAGACAGAGCAGTTGATCGCGCCGCCGTACCAGGGCACTCGAAGGTCGGCGCGCTCGCGCGTCAAGCCCCAAATCTGGTCATAGCGCATGCAATCATACTTCGGCAAAATGATTTCGACGGCATTGCCGCGAATTTCGAGTTCCCGGCTTAGGCCGAAGACCACGTCGCCGAGACCGCCGCTAACGGCGACCGGCGAGCACTCCGACGTTACCATAACGATGAACATGCTTTTTGCGGCGTCATTGCGACCGCGGCCGCTGGGAGTGGCGGTCGAGCTCCTGAGGGAAGCTCTTTGATGCCGCTCGTTCGTGGCGTCCGCGGCCGAGTTCAACTTGCCTCAAGCTCAGGTTACGCTAACTGGGCGGGCTGTTACCAACCGGCATCGCGCGCGGCCACGTTTTCGTGTTGGCATGCGCGGTAAAAAGCGCTGATGGCGGTCATTTTCCCGACGGCTTCGCTCACGGACTAAAACCATTCGCCGAGCATCCAGAGACCGGCAGTATAATACCGCGCTCACCGGTCTTGCGGTTCGCCAAAGCCGCGTTTTTCGTCTGCTGACCGACTGGTTGCCGCTCAAGGGGAAATCTGAATATTCGTGTTCACAAAATGTCGGCCAAGAAGTTTCCGCTGACCTGGCCATCCTTAATCGCAAGGCGCGCTAACCAGTTGGTGAGGTAACCTATTTGCAATTCGGAATATGCTGTTCACTTGCGAATCGCTGGACAAAAGCTGATAAACTGACGGTTCGTTGGATGATTGAGTACCCCAGTTCATTCAATTGTATCATCGCTTTGATTTGCAGATCAAGAATTCGCTGGCCGTGAAGTAGCAATGTCTATTCCACTTCGAAAGTTAAGTGTGTTAATTACAAATGGCGGTGGTGATGCGGGCCGTCGCGGGCAGAACTCGATCACGGCGGTAAAACGTCAAATGGGAGACCGCTAACGTTGCGGACAAGGCAAGCGCGGTTATTGCGTGGGAAGTGTTAGTGCTTGGAGCCCGGCGTAATTCCCCTCATGCGGCGGTTCTTGCGTGGCTTTAGTCTAGCGATATCTTCGCGGTTTGCCCGAGTGCCGAATTGGCAATGATGGTGCATCGTCCATTTTGCAAAAAGCTTTCGCCGTACAACCGAAAAAGCTATACTTAGTTCGATCGGTCTTGAGAGTGGCCGGCAATGGGACGCCGGAGAACTTGAATTCTGGGGTAAGATGCGGATGCGTGACAGGTTTGCGAGTGCCGGCCCTCGCGAGGCTTCTCATGCCGGTTTGCCGGGCCACGGGGCAACCCAACCGGCAGGCTGAAGGGGAGGCTCTCATGACACTGCGCAAGGTGCTATGCCCCATCGCGTTCGAAGAGAACTCGATGGTCGCGCTCAACGTAGCAAAGAAGATCGCGGCAAATCAGGGGGCGACGCTCGTGCTGACTCACGTTGCGCCGGTCGTGATGGTTCCGATGGAGTGGACATTGGAGCCGTACAAGGCCGCCGCGGAAGACGCCCAAGAAAGGCTGCAAAAAATTGCCGAGCAACTCGGGGCCGACGTCAAGTGCGAGATAATCGTGCGGGTCGGCGACCCTCCTCAGGGGATCATTGGCGTGGCGGTTAGCACGAAGGCGGATCTGATCGTTATGGCCACCCACGGTCGAACCGGAATATCTCATTTCGTCCTAGGCAGCGTTGCAGAACGAGTCGTGCGCGAGGCCCCTTGCCCGGTCCTGACCATTCGGCCGGAGACGTTTGCCGCGAAAAAGGCGGCGAGCGGCGAAAGCGGGGACGGTTGAGAGCGGCGCCTAGGAGCGATCGGCGGGTGTGTTATTCTCCCGTCCGGTTCCACGCGGCCTCAAGCCATTGGCTCGACCAAACCGGGTGAGGCTTTAGCCGGGCTACGTTGATTCGGCGGGCGCGGTACAAGGCGTGCGCGTGTCGGCCTTGCGGCGCGACCGACGGACTGCGAAAGGCCGCCTGCGCTATCCGTGACCCGCTTATTCGCATGGGCCGATTCCGGCTGGACGAAAACGTGCCAGGGGGGATGATTTGCCGCTCTCGGCAGTCTCGAGCACTTGGCGCCTACAAGATGTGATCGTTGTTTGGGGGGAAGCTTGCAATGGTTTTCGCTCTTGAAGATATACGGCTCGAGGGAAAAAAGGTTTTATTGCGATGCGATTTCAACGTACCGTTGAAGGATGGCAAGATCGCTGATCCGTCGCGTATTGACGCAAGCCTGGATACGATTCGGCACGTTCTGAAGCATGGCGCGGCAGCCGTTCTGTGCTCTCATCTCGGGCGTCCGAAAGGCGGTCCGAGCGCGGAGTTGAGCCTGAAGCCTGTGGCGCAGTACCTGAGCCGCGCGCTCGGTGACGAAGTGCCGTTGGCGCCGGATTGCGTCGGGGAGCAGACGGAGCGTCTGGTGGAATCGCTCGAACCCGGCCACGCGTTGCTGTTGGAAAATTTGCGCTTTCATCGTGAGGAAGAAGCCAACGACCCCGGCTTTTCCCGCTCGCTGGCGCACGGCAAGCACGTTTACGTAAATGACGCGTTCGGCACCGCGCACCGCGCGCATGCTTCGACCGCAGGCGTGGCGGCGTTTCTACAGGAGCGCGCCGCGGGGTTGCTGATGATGCGGGAGATCAAGGCCCTGCGCGCTTTGCTGGAGAATCCAGCGCGCCCGTATGTGGCGGTTTTGGGCGGAGCCAAAGTCTCGGACAAAATCGGCGTGATTCGAAATCTAATGGCCAGAGTCGACGCAATTCTGGTCGGCGGCGCGATGGCCTATACGTTTCTCAAGGCTCGTGGCGTGGAAGTTGGCCGCTCGCGGTTGGAGGCCGACAAAATCGATTTGGCGCGCGGATTGATGGACGAGGCCGGCCGCCGCGGGGTGAAATTCGTGTTGCCCTGCGACCACGTCGTCGCTGCCGAAGCCAAGGCGGACGCGAGCGGTGAAACCGTAACCGAGATTCCTCCCGACAAGATGGCGCTCGACATCGGACCCCGCACGGTCAAGGAGTTCGTCGCCTGTCTCAACGGAGCCAAAACCGTCGTGTGGAACGGCCCGCTCGGCTTCTGTGAAGCCCCAGCTTTCGCCAAGGGCACGCTCAAATTTGGTGAAGCGCTGGCGGCGATGCCGTCGGTGTTCAGCGTACTTGGCGGTGGCGACACGGCAGCGGCGGTCAAGGGCCGGCCTTGGACGGCGCGATTCTCGCATATCTCGACCGGCGGAGGCGCGACGCTCGAGTTTCTCGAAGGGCTTGAACTCCCCGGAATCAAGGCGCTCGAGCGCTGACCGGGTCGGTGGCTTCTCCGCGAGGCCGTGCATGATGAGGTTCCGACCATCGCCTCGCCAACGCCGGGTCGCCTGAACCCGCGGGAGCATGGAGAGTTCGGTGGGTATGATTCCCGAACGCGCTATTATGAAATATAAGTTGCGGTGAGCCAGCGCGAAGCTACTGACGCGCAGGAATCCGCAAAAAGCCGGGCTTGGAGTGAAGGTCGGGCAATGGCCGAGCTGATCAACGACGGCGGGCTTGTCGATCCGCGCAATTACGCCGCGGACGAGCTTTTAAGAGATGGGAGATCCATCCACATCCGCGCGATTCGACCGCAGGACAAGGCCAGGCTGCGTGAGCACTTCGGCCGTCTTAGCCAGCAGTCGGTCTATTTCCGTTTTCTTGGGTACAAGAAAGCGTTGAGCGAGCAGGAGATTGCGCGCTTCACCGAGCTCGATTTCGTGCGCCACGTCGGTCTTGTGGCGACCTTGGGGGTGGACGAGCGGGAGTCCTTCATCGGAGTGAGCCGCTACGTGCGCGGAGACGATCCGTCGCGGGCGGAGGTTGCCTTCGCGGTGCTCGACGAATATCAGGGTCTGGGGATTGGCACCCTGTTGCTGACCCACCTCGCGCGTATCGCGCGACAAAGCGGAATCACTGAGTTCGAGGCCGACGTCCTTGGTGAAAATAACCGCATGCTGGAAGTCTTCGCCCGCAGCGGCTTCGGCGTTCATCGTTCCAGCAAGGCGGGAGTGATTCACATATCAATCTCGACCGGCCTGACCAAGCAATCCATCGAGGCTAGCGAGACGCGAGAGTGGCTTGCTGCTGCGCAAAGCATGGGGCGCGTGCTGAAGCCAAGATCCCTCGCCTTGGTTGGCGCGTCTCGCGACGCCAGTAAAATCGGCGGAGCATTGCTGGCCAACATCCGGCGCGAGGGCTTTAAGGGAGCCGTCTATCCAATTAACCCCTCGGCAGCCGAGGTCCAGGGTCTTAAAAGCTACCCTTCGATTAGCGCCGTCGGAGCGCCGATCGATCTTGCACTGATCGCGGTTCCGGCTCAGGCGGTGGAACAAATGGTTGACGAGTGCGCGCGCGCCGGTGTGCAGGCAGTGGTCGTGATCAGTGCCGGCTTTGCCGAGGTTTCGCAAGCCGGGCGGGAAGCGGAGCGCAGGTTGACCGAGCTGGCCCGCGCCTCGGGCATGCGGCTGGTCGGTCCGAACTGCATGGGGGTGATCAACACCGACCCGGCGGTGTCTTTGAACGCCACCTTCGCGCCCAGCGAGCCGCTTCCAGGCAATATCGGCATGTTCACGCAGAGCGGCGCGCTGGGAATCGCGATCCTAGATTATGCGCGCGCGCGCGGCTTGGGTTTTTCGACGTTTGTTTCTGCGGGGAATCGAGCCGACGTCTCGAACAACGATCTCCTCGCTTATTGGATGAGCGACCCGCGAACGAGCGTGGTCGTGTTGTACCTGGAGAGCGTAGGCAATCCGCGCAAGTTCGCGCGGCTTGCGCCCGCGGTTGCACGGCACAAGCCGATCGTCGCGGTGAAGTCCGGCCGTTCCGCGGCTGGCACGCGTGCCGCTTCGAGCCATTCGGCCGCGTTGGCGAATCTCGACGTGGCCGTCGAGGCATTGTTCGCTCAAGCCGGCGTGATTCGCACCAACACACTGGAAGAGATGTTCGACGTGGTCGCGACGCTTGCGGCGCAGCCAATTCCACGCGGGCCGCGCGTCGGCGTGGTGACCAATGCGGGTGGCCCGGGCATCTTGCTGGCCGACGCCTGCGAAGCGCACGGGCTAACGCTGCCGCAGCTCGCTGAAGAGACGCTTTCGGAGTTGCGTTCGTTCTTGCCCGACCGCTCGGGGTTTTCCAACCCGATCGACATGACCGCTTCGGCCGGTGCCCGCGATTACGAACGCGCGGTCGCGTTAGTGGGGAACGATCCCGGCGTTGACGCGTTGATCGCTATCTATATACCGCCAATGGTTACCAGGCCCGAGGAGATCGCCGCCGGAATCGCAAACGGGGTAGCGCGAGTTCCCAGCGAAAAGCCCGTGTTGACCGTGTTTATTTCAACCGCGCGGGTACCCGAGTCGCTGAATGCCGGTCCGCGCGGACAGCTTCCGTGCTACGCGTTTCCGGAGAGTGCGGCGATGGCGCTGGCGGCCTCGTACCGTTTCGGCTGCTGGCGTGCCCGCCCGCGAGGCGAGAGCGTCAGCCTCGAGCCGTTTGCGCGCGATGTCGTGCGAGCGGTTGTGGAAAGAGTCTTGAAAGACAGCGCGCAGGCCTGTTGGCTCGAGCCCCGCGACTTGGCCACGGTTTTGCGCGCTGCGGGAATCGAAACCGCGGCCGCCGAGCAAACCACCGCGGCTGAAGCGCCGACCGTTGCGGACCGGCTGGGATATCCGTTGGTCGCCAAAGCGATAGCGCCAGGACTCGTGCATAAGAGCGATATCGGAGCCGTTATCATGGGGCTGCGGTCTGCCGAAGAGGTGGCAAAAGCGGTGCAGACCTTGGCGGAGCGCGTAAAAAACGCCGGCAAGATGTTGGACGGAGTGCTTTTGCAGCGGGAAATCAGCGGTGGTATAGAGGCCCTGGTTGGAGTAACCACGGACCCGACGTTCGGCCCGCTTTTGGTGTGCGGCCTGGGCGGCGTGACGGTCGAATTGCTAAAGGACGTGTCGTTTCGGCTCCATCCTGTCACCGACGTGGACGCTGACGAGATGATCAGCGGGCTGCGCTCGGCGCGACTGCTCGATGGCTATCGCGGGGCGCCGGCTGCGGATCGCGAGGCGCTGCGTTCGATCATTCTGCGGGTCTCGGCGCTCGTCGAAGCCGTGCCGGAGATAACCGAGTTGGACCTGAATCCGGTCAAGGTGTTGGCTCCGGGTCAGGGCGCGGTCGTAGTGGATGGGCGGATGCGCCTACATCCTCCAATGCGGCGTTTCGGCGCGGTCAGCTGAACCGCTGCGTCAAATGCTGATCCTCATCTTCAATTGCGGCAGCTCTTCGCTGAAGTTCGAATTGTTTGAGTTCGTTCAGCCGACGGGCGCTCGCGAACGCACCCTTGCGCGCGGCGAGTACGAGGATATCGGGCGGCCCAACGCAAAGCGAACGCTCATAGCCGAAAGCGGCGGCAAGAGCGTCAGCGACTGGAACGGAAACGACCATCCTACAGCGGCCATCGACGTGCTGGCGTGGCTGGAATCAACCATGGGAAGCCTGGCTTTGGCGGCGGTCGCTCATCGGATCGTGCATGGTGGAGACCACGTCCGTGAGCCGACGCTCGCCGACGCGGCGGTTATTCGCGCTTTGGAGGAGGCATCGCGCTTCGCTCCGTTGCATAATCCGCCGGCACTCGCGACGCTTCGCGCGGTGAGCGCGAAGATGCCTTCGGTCGCGTCTGTTGTAGTGACCGATACCGCGTTTCATGCGACGATGCCGGCGTATGCGCGCGCCTATGCACTCCCGCGCGATTTGACCGAGAAACACGGCATCCGGCGCTTCGGCTTTCACGGGATCGGTCACGCCTACATGCTCGAGCGTTATGCCGAGTTGACGGGTGCGGCTGTGGATCGGCTGAATCTTGTAACGATGCAGCTCGGCGCAGGCTGCTCCATGGCGGCGATACGCAACGGCCGTTCGATTGACACCTCGATGGGGCTGACGCCGCTCGAAGGTCTCGTGATGGCCACGCGCTGCGGCGATATCGATCCCGCCATCTTCAGCTACCTCGCCCGCAACGAAGCGATGACGCCGGACGAAATCGAGCAGATGCTGAACCACCGCTCGGGATTGCTCGGACTGTCGGGCATTTCGGAAGACATGCGCGATGTGTTGGCGGCCGCGAAGAGCGACCCGGACGGGGCAGCCGCGTTGGCGGTGGCGGTGTTCGTCCATCGGGCGCGCAAGTACTTGGGGGCCTACTTTGCGGTGCTGGGGAGGGTAGACGGTATAGTGTTCGCCGGCGGCATCGGAGAGCATGCGGCGGAGATACGTATGAGAATATGCGCCGGCCTTGAAGCATTTGGCATCAAGCTGGATCCTCAGGCGAACATAGAGGCCAAGGGCCGTGAGGCGCTGATAAGCTCGCCGGATGCATCCGTGAAGACCTACGTGATCCCGCTCGACGAGGAGCGTTACATAGCTCGTGCCGCCGTCCGGCTGATCGCGCGCGGTTAAGCGGACGGCAACGGTTGCGCATTCGGCCATGAAACTACCCGACAAACAGTCAGGCCAAACCGAGGGCAGCCAAGGTTTGCAAGGCAGCCCAACGGTCAAGAGCGGCAGCCCCCTGCCTTTGGGTGCGACGGTGGGCTTGAACGGCGTGAACTTCGCGGTTTTTAGCCGCCACGCGACGCGAGTGGAGTTGCTGCTATACGACTCGGCTGACGATCCGTACCCCTCAAGCGTGATTGCGCTTGACCCGCTGGCGAATCGCACGGGCGAGATTTGGCACGTATGGGTCGGCGGTCTAAAGCCTGGGCAATGTTACGCGTATCGGATCGACGGTCCGTACCGACCTTACGAGGGGCTGCGCTTTAATCGCTGGCGCGTGCTGGTGGACCCGTACGCCGCGGCTTTAACTGGCGTTAGCGGTTGGGATTTCGAACGCGCGCGCGGCTACGACGCCAGTTCACCGATCAAAGACTTGTCGTTTTTGGCTGAGGACAACGGTCCGTACGCGGCCAGAGCGATGGCGCTAGCGATGGAATTCGACTGGAAGGCGGATCGCCCACCGGCCCATCCCTGGTCGCGTACCATAATCTACGAAACTCACGTCCGAGGCTTGACGATTCATCCGTCGTCCCGAGTTCAGCATCCTGGCACTTATCGCGGGGTCATCGAGAAGATTCCTTACTTCAAGGAATTGGGCGTTACAGCGCTCGAGTTCCTGCCGGTACAGGAATTTAACGAGAACGAAACTCGAAGGACCAATCCGATCACCGGCGAGCCGCTGGGTAACTACTGGGGCTATAATCCGGTGGGTTTCTTCGCTCCCAAAGAGACCTACTCAAGCATCGGAAAGGGAGCGCAGGTCACTGAATTCAAGGAGATGGTCCGCGCGCTGCATGCCGCGGACATCGAGGTGATCCTCGACGTGGTTTTTAACCACACGGCCGAGGACGACGAGACCGGCCCTACGCTTAGCCTGCGCGGGTTTGAAAACAGCGTCTATTACTTGCTCTCCGAGGATCTTCGCCACTATCGGGATTTTTCCGGATGCGGCAACACGCTGAACTGCAATCATCCCGTGGTGCGCGAGCTTATTCTCGATTGCTTGCGCTACTGGGTAATCGAGATGCACATCGACGGTTTCCGCTTCGATCTGGCGGCGATCTTGGGCCGCGACGAGTCGGGCAATATTACGCCCAACGCTCCGTTGCTCGAACGTATAGCCGAGGACCCGATTCTACGCAACGTTAAGCTGATCGCGGAGGCTTGGGATGCCGGCGGTGCCTACCTGGTGGGGAGTTTTCCGGGCCTTCGCTGGTCTGAATGGAACGGCCAGTACCGCGACGACATACGTCGGTTTTGGCGAGGCGATCCCGGTATGACGGGGGCGTTCGCCAGCCGCCTGTGCGGCAGTGCCGACATCTATCAGCACTCCGGCCGCGCTCCGCTTAACAGTATCAACTTTATTACCTGCCACGACGGCTTTACGCTGCGCGACTTGGTGAGCTACGCCGAAAAGCACAACGAGGCGAACGGCGAAGGAAATCGCGACGGCAACCCGGCGAATTTTAGCTGCAACTACGGCGTCGAGGGCGAGACCAGCGACGCTGCGATTAATGCGGTGCGCTTGCGCCAGACCAAGAACATGATCGCCACCTTGATGCTGTCGCGCGGGGTGCCGATGCTGCTGGGCGGGGATGAGTTCGGGCGCACGCAAGGCGGCAACAACAACGCGTACTGCCAGGACAATGAAGTTTCATGGTACGACTGGCGGCTTATCGAGCGTAACCGCGAGCTCGTCCGTTTTACCCGCCGAATGATCGCCTTTCGCTTTGATCATAGCGTCTTGCGCGAGGAGCGCTTTTACGGCCATGACGAGGTTCTATGGTTCAATTCGCGCGGTGTTTATCCGGATTGGAACACCGGCGAGAGGAGTATCGCCTGTCTCATACTGGATGTCCTGGGGGCCGGCAGCCGGCTCTACCTCATGGCCAATGCCGAGGAGCACGAAGTGGAGTTTCAGCTTCCTCCGGCCGCTCATAGTCTGGCGTGGCGGATCGCGATCGATACGGGCGCTCAGGCGCCGAACGATATACCCGAAGTTGCGGCGCGCCAGTTGGTGGGGCGTCCAAACATACGTCTTGCCCCGCGCTCTCTGGTCGTTTTGGAAGAAAGTCCGGGCTAGACTTTATTGGACCTTGACCTACCGAGCGGGCAATCAGGTCCCTGCGCGCGGGGCGCCTCGCAGCCCATGAATTTCCTAGGCCGGGCTCACACCAATTTGAATCGGCGCGAGATACCTTGCATCTCGCTGTTTTCGCGATGGGTTAACTTGAATTCCGAGGCGAGTTTCGCGTCACTTCCGACAGGCGGACAAAGTCGACGTTACTATTTTCGCGAACCCGGGCCGAGCGTAAGGAGTACCAGCGCATGGAACACGGACATTACATGGCGAGGTCGTTGCCTCCGGAACTGGAGGAGCTTTCTGATATGGCGTTGGATATGCGCTGGAGTTGGAGCCGCGATAGCGGCCCCTTGTGGAGCAAAGTCAACGCCGAACTCTGGGAGGCCACGTACAATCCCTGGCTAATCCTGCGAGACGTCTCGGGCGAGCGACTCAAAGAGCTGGCGCGAGACCCAAGCTTCACCCAACAAGTGCGCCGCCTCGCCGCGGCGAGAGAGCTCTACCTCAGCACTCCCACCTGGTTCGAGCGGCACTACGGCCATCTCAAGTTGAACGGAATCGCCTACTTCTGCATGGAGTTCGGTCTCAGCGAAGCTCTCCCGATCTACTCGGGCGGCTTGGGCATCTTGGCCGGCGATTATCTCAAGGCCGCGAGCGACTTAGGCGTGCCGGTTTTCGGCGTGGGGCTCCTGTATCAGCAGGGTTATTTCCGGCAAGCAATCGGCGCGTATGGGGATCAACTTGAATACTTCCCTTACAACAATCCGAGCATGTTGCCGATAACGCCGGTGTCCGGAGCCGACGGACAGTGGCTGCGGATTCAGGTCGATTTGCCCGGTCGCAAGCTTTACATTCGCTGCTGGCAGGCGCGAGTGGGGCGCGTCACGCTTTATCTGCTCGATAGCAACGACCCGTTGAACACGCCTGCCGACCGCGCGATAACTTCAGAGCTTTACGGCGGCGGCTCCTTGATGCGGCTGCAGCAGGAAATAGTGCTGGGGATCGGCGGCTGGAGGGTGCTGAGAAGCCTGGGTCTCGATTGCGAGATCTGCCATCTCAACGAAGGGCACGCCGCATTGGCGGTCCTGGAGCGCGCCCGCGATTTCATGGAGCGCAGCGGACTGCCGTTTTTCGCCGCGCTTCGCGCCACTCGCCTAGGCAACATTTTTACCACGCATACGCCGGTGCAGGCGGGGTTCGACCGTTTTCAGCCCGAGATGTTTGCCCCTTGCTTCAACATCTTTGCCAAGTCGATGCACATTTCCGTGGACGACCTGGTTGCGCTCGGACGCCGCGTCCCCGACGATCGCACGGAGCCGTTCAACATGGCGTACCTGGCGGTGCGCGGCTGCGGCAGCGTCAATGCGGTCAGTCGGCTACACGGCGCGGTCAGCCGACGTATTTTCCTGCCGATTTTCCCCAGATGGCCGGAGTCGGAAGTGCCTGTCGGATATGTCACCAACGGCGTTCACGTGCCGTCGTGGGAGTCGGCCAACGCTGACCAATTATGGACCGAAAGCTGCGGCGAAAGGCGATGGCGCGGCGACCTGGAGCAACTGGAAGAGCAGATCTCGTGCGTGTCGAACGAGCAGTTATGGAGTTTCCGCACCCGCGCGAGAAGAGCGCTGGTTGACTCGCTGCGCCGCCGCTTAATGTCGAGGCCGCAGCTGAGCGGCGATTCGGCCGCTCAAGCCGTGCGTCAGTTTCTCGATTATGACACCCTGATGGTCGGCTTCGCGCGCCGCTTCGCGACCTATAAGCGTCCTAATTTGCTGCTCCACGATCCCGCCCGGCTTATCCGTCTAGTGACCGACCCGAAGCGGCCGATTCAACTAGTCGTCGCCGGCAAGGCGCATCCGCAGGACCAGGAAGGCAAGCGGATGGTCCGTGAATGGAACGAGTTCGCGCGCCGCCCGGAGGTTCACGGTCGTGTCCTGTTCATCGAGGATTACGACATGGCGCTTGCCGCGGAGATGGTGCAAGGGGTGGACGTCTGGGTGAACAACCCTCGACGGCCGTGGGAGGCGTGTGGCACCAGCGGCATGAAGCTGCTGGTCAACGGCGGACTGAATATTTCAGAACTCGACGGATGGTGGGCCGAAGCGTACACGCCCGAGGTCGGATGGGCGTTGGGCGATGGGCACGAGCACGGCGACGATCCGGCCTGGGACGTCGCTGAGGCCCAGACGCTCTACTCGCTCCTCGAGCGCGAGGTCGTGCCAGCCTTCTATCAGCGCGACGCCAAGGGTATCCCGATCGACTGGGTCCGCAGGATGCGCGCGAGCATGGTGCAGCTCACCGGCCGATTTTCGGCAAATAGGATGATGCGCGAGTACGTGGAGCGATATTACGTTCCCAACCTCGAGGAACATCGCCGGCGCGATCCCAAGGTCGCCCAAGAACTCGAATCGTGGCATCGAAATCTTCTCATTCATTGGCCTGAGCTGCGCTTTGCGGAGTTCGACGTGAAGCGGCAGGGCGCGAACTATCTGTTTCGCCTCGGCCTGCATTGTGGCGCGCTTAAGCCCGAATGGCTGCGTGTCGAACTGTACGCCGATCCATTGCCCGGGTGCGAAGCCGAACGGGTGGCCATGAGCGTGGTCGGGGGAGCCGGCACCGAAACGCTCCGCTACGAGGTTTCCATACCCGTGCAGCGGCCGGCCGAACATTATACGCCGCGGGTGTTACCTCATCACCCAAACGCGCGAGTCCCGTTGGAGGAGCCGTATATTTATTGGCTCCGCTAGGGACCGCAAAGAGCGTGGTTGCGCTTAGATCGCGCCGGCTTGAGTGGCGCGGCCGTAATTGCTCGACGCAGTCGTCGCGAAGACAGGGTGCCGTTGAGGGGCCCTTGGGCTTTCTCGGGTCGCCAAGGGGCGGCTCGCGACCCGCCGACCGAGCCGATGTCCTAATCAGCCGCTTTGCCAGCGCTCGATGATCGCTCGATAAATCTCGAACGCCTGCTCGATCCTTGAGACGTAGCAGTATTCGTCGGTTTGATGGGCCATTTCGATTTCGCCCGGGCCGAGGATGACCGTCGGAACGCCGCCATAAGCGGGGGTCAGCGCGCCGGCGTCGGTGAAATAGGGTGCCAACCCGAGTTCCGAGCGCTGGCCAAGCAAGGAGGCCATAATCTCGGCGATTTCTTGAATCCACGGATGTTCAGGATCGGTCTGCACGCCGGTCATGTCCAGCGTGACCTCAAGCTGGTCGAGTTCCGGTGCTAGATACTCAGCTAAGGCGTTGCGAAGATGCGCGTGGTCAATGCCGGCAATGGTGCGAATGTCGATTCCAATCTCAGCGGAGTCGGGTACGGAGTTCACGTTAAGCCCGCCTCGCACTCTGCCCACATTGAGCGTGGGACTGCCCAGGACCGGGTACGGCGGCGCTTCAAAGTGGTAGCGCTCCAGTTTTGATATAAGCCGCGCCGCTTTGTATACCGCGTTGACGCCCTTGTCAGGCATCGAGGCGTGCGCGGTCCGTCCTCGCGTGCGCGCCGTAAGCCACAACGCGCCCTTGTGCCCGGCGAAGAGCTGGTTGCTGGTCGGTTCCGCGACCACCAATGCGCCAGCTTCTCCTAAGGCGGCCGGGCCAAGGGATGCCAACTGAAATGCTCCGGCGGAACCGGTTTCCTCGCCCGCAGTGATGACCATGATCAGGCCGGGGCCGCGCTCCAAGGCTTTGCCCATCTCGACGGCCGCCGCGACAAAGGCCGCGACGCCGCTTTTCATATCGCTGGAACCGCGGCCAAAGAGCTTGCCGTCGCTAATGTCCGCGCCGAACGGCTCCTCGCTCCAGGGTTGCAGGCCGAGCGGAACTACGTCCACGTGGCCGGTGAAGCAGATGGGTTTCTTCACGTTGGACCCCGCGCGTCGGGCGACCAGCGTCGTTCTCAAGTCGGCAAATTCATGGTAAGCGACGGCAAAACCCGCGTTCTGCAGAAGCTGGCCAAGGTAATGGTTGCATTCGCGCTCATTGCCGGGCGGATTGATCGTGTCGAAACGAATGAGCTGTCGGGTCAACTCGACCGCGTACGATGCTGAGTTCATTTACTTCGCCTCCGGATGCGCGGCGATAACTACCCGCCCGTGCTCTGGCGCCGCCATCTCTTCATAGTCCCGCTTAAGCTTCGGCGCCATCGCTATTTCGCCCCCGCACAGGAAGCGCTCATGGTTGTGCTCAAGCTCCCCGGGCAGGTAACGGTAATTCGCCATCACGCCGAACGATCTGCTCAGCCCGTACGGTCGCAGATTCGCAAAGGGATTGATGCGCTCCAGGCGCGCGCCGTTGGCCAGATGAAACTGCGCCACCGGGTCGAGCGCCGTGCCGTCGTGTTTGAGCTGAGTGAGATAGACCAATGCAAGTCGCGAGAGTGGTGCGGCAAGCACCCGTCGATGGTCGAGCGGACGCTCGAGCAGGCGGCCCAGCGCCTCCACCGCGTCGTCGCATCCAGCGCGCCGAGTAAGTGCACCGGCGTAGTCACGCAGCAGCCAAGCAAGTCTTTCGCGCGGGAAGTGCGTTGACCCCATATTCACGCCGTCTTCGCGCAAGGCGCGAGCGAAATCTGGCAGCGGCGACAGCGTGATATACCGCTTGATCTCGGCCCACTCCAGACGCAGCTCCTCCGTCACCTGTTTGATCAGAAAGCTGCCGAATGAAATGCCGCGTAGGCCCTTGAGGCAATTGTTGATGGAATAAAAGACTGCGGTATTGGCGGTGACCGGGTCAGTGACAGGCGCGTTGAGGTCGAGCAACGGCTCCAGCGCGGCGACCTGGCCGCGCACCAAAGCTACTTCAACGAAGATTAACGGCTCGTCGGGCAAGGCCGGGTGAAAGAAGCCGAAGCATCGGCGATCTTTCGCAAGCCGGCGCCGCAAGTCGGGCCAGCCGTTGATTTCGTGCACGGCCTCGTACTGGATGAGCTTTTCCAAAACTTCGGCGGACGTATGCCAATCGATGCGCTCCAGGCGCAGAAAGCCGCGATTAAACCAGGACCCGAGCAGATGTTTGAGGTCGAACTCCACGCTCGACAGATGCGGCCGAGAGCGAAGGAATTCCAATAGATGCCCGCGCATCGCAACCAGCGTTCGCGTGCCGCCGGGCGCAAAATTGATCCGCCGGAAGAGTTCTTGGCGCGGTGCTTCCACCGTCGCCGACAGGGCCAGAAAGGCCTCAGGGGTCGGCGATTCCTGGTACTTTTGCGCCGCGCGCGCGATCGCGGCCGGGTTCGGGTCGAAGTCCCGCGCCAGCCGGTCAAAAAACGCCTCGCGCGAAGCGCGGTCCATGGCCTCGTACAGCGTAATCAGGTTGCGTGCCAGCGCCACGCCCGACGCTTCGCCCCGCTCGGAAAGTAGAAGACCGCAGAGCGCGCGGGTTCGCTCCACCACGGACGTTCGAGCCCGCCAGTTGTGCACGCCAGCGCCGTCGTGACCCAACGAATTAGTTGAAGCACCTGTCTTAAGACGGGCAAGTCTCGAACGTCGCATGCGCGCCTCTGTCCACGCCGAGTCTGCCGACCGGCGAGATGTGACGCCGATGACAGATTGGATGTTTTCAGAAACCCATGTTAGCGAGATATCCGCTGGCGCATCCCGCTCGTGTCGGCAACCAGTTATTAGTCTAGGATAATGGCTGTCAAGTCTAAAGCGGGACTCCCCGCTCGGGTACCCGAGCGCACGGACGAGGGTCGATGTACTCAAATCTTTACACATTTTTTGCCAATCGTTTCCCGACAAATACGGCGAAGGCTGTGATCGAGACTTCTGACGGTCAAAGCTACACATACGCTGAGCTTGACCAATATAGTGCGCGGCTGGCCGGTCGATTCCGCCGGCTGGGGCTGGAGCCGGGCGACCGCGTCGCGGTTTCGGTTGAGAACTCGCCTCACGCGCTGTTTGTGTACCTTGGATGCCTGCGGGCGGGGCTGGTATATCTGCCGCTCAACACAGCCTACCAGCGCCGTGAGCTTGAGTACTTCATTGCGGACGCCGAGCCGCGGGCGATCATATGCCGACCGCAGGCGGCGGCGACCGTGCGCGAGCTCGCCCCGGCGGCGCTCGTCGAGACGCTTGATGAACGTGGGGAAGGCTCGCTGACCGAGGCGTGCCAGCGCCTGCCTGCCGAATTCACGCCGGTGGACCGCGCGCCGGATGACACTGCCACGATTCTCTATACCTCGGGGACGACCGGCAGGCCCAAGGGGGTGATGCTCAGCTCGCGCAACTTAGCCGCCAACGCTCTGGCTCTGACACAAGCCTGGGGAATGAACGAAGCTGACGTGCTTCTGCACACGCTGCCGCTCTTCCACGCCCATGGCCTGTTCATCGCCACCCATTGCATGCTGCTTGGCGCGGCAACGATGCGTATGGTGCCCCGATTCGAGGTCGCCGCCGTGCTGGAACTCTTGCCACGCTCGACCGTCTTTATGGGCGTGCCGACACTTTACAGGCGCTTGCTGGGCGCTCCAGAGTTGAGTCGGGCGCTCTGTCGGAACATGAGGCTTTTCACTTGCGGTTCTGCGCCTCTAACGGTAGAGACTTTTAACCAGTTCGAGCATCGAACGGGCCATTTTATTCTGGAACGCTATGGAATGACCGAAACGCTCATCACCACGTCGAACCCGCTTGATGGACCGCGTGTGGCTGGCAGCGTTGGCCTTGCTCTACCTGGCGTTTCGCTGCGTGTGGCCGGTGAAGATGGGAGGCCGGTTCCTACGGGCGTCCCCGCCGAGGTGCAGGTCAAGGGTGAAAGCGTTTTCCGCGGCTACTGGAAACAGCCAGAGAAGACCGAGCAGGACTTTACCGACGACGGATTTTTTAAGACTGGCGATATAGGACGTCTCGACGCGCACGGGTACCTGTTTCTGGTGGGGCGGGCCAAGGATTTGATCATCAGCGGCGGATACAACGTTTATCCCAAGGAAATAGAGCTTGTAATCAACAGCATCGAAGGAGTCGTCGAATCAGCGGTTTTTGGCGTGCCCCATCCCGACTTCGGCGAAGCCGTGGTTGCGGCCGTGGTGCCCGATGACGCGGGGCGTTGTCCTAAGGCCTTTGAGATTATCGAACGGCTCAGAACTCAGGTTGCGAACTACAAGGTTCCCAAGCGCGTCCTCTTCGTTGACGCGCTGCCCCGCAACGTAATGGGCAAGGTGCAGAAAGACTTTTTGTCCCAGCATTACAGCCAGCTTTTTAGCGAACGGTAGAAACTGCGCGGATAGCCACGCGTCTGTCTGCGGCTCAAACGGCCCACAAATATGCGCTCGTTTGCCGCATGGTGGCCTCGGATGTAAAGGGCAACGTCGTGAACAACAACTTCTTCGAAGAGCGTAGGATGACCATCGGACGGCGTCGTTTCTTGCGCATGGCGGGAGCGGCCAGCGCACTGACTCTCGCGCATTGGGCGCTCGCGGACGAGCGGGAGACGCAGCGCAAGAGCTATCCCGCGCTTGGCACCTTTCCGGCCGGTGTTGCAGGCGATACCGCTTTCGTCGGTATCACCGTGCCGCTTACGGGGCCATATTCGTCGGACGGCAAGGATCAGCAGTACGGCAACGAACTTGCGATCGAGCATTTGAACCACGGCGGCGGGCTGGTTAAGAAAATACCCACTCTTTCCGGTCGTGGCGTTCTGGGCAAGCGCCTGACTTACAAGGTCGCGGATTCCCAGACTCAGCCCAACACCGCTGTCGAGGCGCAAACTCGATTTATCCATCAGAACCAGGCCATCGTCATGGCCGGAGGCCTGAGCAGCGCCGTGTCGGTAGCTCTGGAGAAGCTGGCGCAGCGCGAGTTCGTGGTCTACATGATCGGTGGTAGCGGTTCCAACGATACGACTGGAAAGGACTGCCAGCGTTACGGGTTTCGCTCGCAGCCGTCGGCGTACATGGCCGCCAAGGCCCTGGCTCCGGTGGTTGTAAAAGCGCTGGGGAGCAAGCGCAAAGCGGCTTATCTGATCCCCGATTACACGTACGGTCACACCGTTTTTGATTCGACCAGCGAGTTTACCGGCAAACTCGGTTGGACCATCGCCGCCAAACAGGTGGTTCCGGTAGGCACGACGGATTTCAGCCCTTACTTGGTCAATATCGCTAACAGCGGCGCCGACGTATTTGTCAACGTGACCTTTGGGCTCGACGCGGTCGCGTCTTCAAAGCAAGCCAAGGAGTTCGGCGTTCTCGACAAGATGAAGATGGTGGTACCGAACGATTCGCCTTTTCAGGCGGCCCAAGTCGGCGCCGAGATAATGCAGGGCGTGTACGGCACCCTGGACTTCTGGTGGACGCTGGCCGAACGCAACGAGGCGGCGCGCATCTTCGTTGACTCTTTCGCAACCAAGTATCATTACAAGCCTCGCTGGACGGCTCATATCGCGTACACCCAGATGCTGGTCTGGGCCGACGCGGTCGAACGGGCCGGCACCTTTTACCCGCCGCCGGTGATTAAGGCGCTCGAGGACGGTCACCGGTTGGAAATGCCGCTCGGGCCAGTTTACTATCGCGCCTGCGACCATCAGCAGGTGCGCGCGGTGCCGGTTGTGGTTGGCAAGCAGCCGAGCGCGATGCGCAACCAGGAGGACTTTTTTGAGGTTGTCGACCTTGTGGCGGGAGAGTCGGTATTACCTCCCTGCGATCTGTTCGGCTGCAAGCTGGGCCCTTACGCGTGACCGTATGCCCGGAAGTTCGGCCTGGGGAAGAGTCAGCCCGAGTTGTGCGACGCGGCGCGCGCTTGAGCGCGGCCGTGCGCGCGGCGAGACCGGCTTAATCCCGGCGACCGAACCGCGCGCCGTAAAGCTTCGCGTCTCGGACCGGCGTGCTTCCGGCGAACGCTCAAAGAGATGGTGCTTGCGCGACGGCATGCGCCTCACCGGCGTTGCCCCAAGGCGCCGGATCACGGGCGCGTGGTTCCGGCAATGAACAACTGGCCGCTCATCTGCGCGCAGTTGTTCAACGGGCTTGCGCTCGGTGCGCTTCTGGCCCTGACCAGCGCCGGTCTCACGGTGATATACGGCGCGCTCGGCGTGGTAAATTTCGCCCACGGGGCGCTTTTTATGGTCGGGGCCTTCGCCGGCTACTTGACCTTCACGTACACCGGCTCCTTCGTGTTGAGCATGGCGGCGGGAATGCTTTGCGCCGGCGGCGTCGGCCTGTTGCTGGAGCGGACTTTCATCCGCTCTTACTACGCGCGTCCGCCCGAGGACCAGATTCTCCTCACCTTCGGCATCGGGATCGTGCTCGTCGAGGCGGTGAGAT
>JAJYYI010000025.1 GCA_021801125.1 Deltaproteobacteria bacterium
CAACTCGATGATCCGCCGCCGGTATTCCGGCGCGTATGGTGGATGGCTTCGTGGCATTGGGGTCCTCCTTCCTTACCTCTTCCCCAACACCGTCTACGAAAGCGGGTCAACTCCAGCCGCGCCGAGCAGGCGAGGAAGATTACGCGCTGAGCTTCGCCCTGCCGATGGCCACTCGTGGTCTCAAATTCGTTTGCCGCGAACCTTACGATACCGGGCGCAGCTCGTTTGATCGGCCGTTGAGCAGCCGCTTCGACGAAGGCGACGCCATCGCCATCTTCGACGACGTGCTGGTCCCGTGGGAGCGGGTGTTCGCGGCGCGCGACCTCGAAATTTACAACCTGATGGGACCGGCGTTTCCGGGCACGATGACGCTCCAGGCGGTGGTCCGCGGCACCGTCAAGTTGCGCTTCTTGACCGGCCTCGCCTGCCTGGTTGCACAAGTGATCGGGCGAACGGAGATGCCGCGCTATCAGGAGATGCTGGGCGAACTGGTCGGTTCCGTGGAGCTGGCGGAAGGACTGCTGACCGCCTCGGCGCATGACGTGCTCAACAACTTCAACCATCCACTGGAGGAGCAGGACGAGAGCCCAGGTTCTCGCGCTGCGGCACACGGCGTGATTCCGGGGGTTGGCAGCCTCTTCGGAGCGCCGGGCCGGGGGATGCTATCAATCACCGCGGTGCGACTGTTCTTTCCGCCGGCCATGACTCGGGCGATCGACACCATCCGGCTGATGGGGAGCAGCGGACTCATTCTGACACCAACGGAAAAGGATCTGGCGCATCCGGACGTGCGGGAGGCGCTCGCCAAATACTTGCGTGGCAAGGAGATCCCCGCTGCAGAGCGGCTGCGAATCATGAAAATGGCGTGGGACGTTGTCGGCACAGAATTCGGTGGACGCCAGTTCATGTATGAATGGTTCTTTGCCGGCGATCCTTTCGGCGGTCGTATGGTGTATTACAAGACCAGGCGCCGTGAGGAATGCCAGGCCTTGGCTCAGCGTCTGCTCGATCAAACCAGTGCGCGCACGGGGTAAGATTCGTTGGAACTACCGAACTCGGCGAAAGCCCGGAAGGGCTGCTGCGCTCCAGCCGAGTAATACTGCGAGGGCATATATGAGTCAAACTGAACAAAGTGGCGCTTTGCCAGAAGCCTTTAAGAGCCTCGAGCGCTTTGTATCCGGATGGTCGCTTGCCACGGAAGACGAGCGTAACCGAAAGCGGCGTTCATCTTCAATGCACGAAATCCAAAGCTTTTACGATGCGATGCTGGAACATATAGCCGCAATCGCGGAGCATTTGAACGATTTCAGCCTGCCGGAACTGCCGCAGCGGGAACGCCGCTTACTGAATCTTGCTTTCTCATTCATGGAGATCGCGCCGGCGGTCGAAGTGTATTTTTCACCCGACGTGCCGGCGGCAATTGATGCTGAACGTCTCGTGATCCTGAGTCCGTGACTTCGCTTCAGTTTGGAGAGCGCAACATCGACAAAGCTAAGAAACCGATCGAGGAGACCAAATGAGTCAAGGTTCTGCGCCTTCAACGGGACCCAGCTATGTTTCGGTCGAACCTAACATTTCCGCTCAATATTTCGAGGCGGAGCGTGAGAGAATATTCAAGCGAGTGTGGCTGCAGGTAGGCCGCGCGGAAACGATACCCAACCCCGGCGATTATTTTATCAAAGAGCTTGCAGTTTTAGACGCCTCAGTACTGGTGATTAGAGGCCGCGATGGCGTGCTGCGGGCGTTTCACAACCTATGCCGGCATCGAGGCAATCGTCTGGTTAATCAGAGCGCCGGTTCGGCAAAAGCGTTCGCTTGCGGATTTCATGGTTGGACCTACAGTTCAGAAGGAGAGCTGGTCAATATCCCGTTGGAGCAGGAGTTCCCCGGCTGTAATAAGGCGAAGCTGGGTTTGATCCGGCTGGCGCTCGATGTTTGGGAAGGCTTCATCTTCGTGCACTGGAACAGCGCACCCGAACAGAGCCTGCGAGACTATCTCTCGCCTGTCGCAGCCCTGCTCGATGGATTTCCGTTCGCGAACCTTGAATTGAGCGGCTCGTGGGGCGCCAGTCTCAACTCGAATTGGAAGACCTTTCAAGATGCCTTTCTTGAAGCTTATCACGTGTTGGCGGTCCACCGGCGTTCTATCCCTGATTTTCGCAAGGATCCACTCGTCACGGGTGCTCAGCTCATGGGTAAGCACTGTAAGCTCACTTACTACCAAAATATGCTGCATGAGCCGAAACCCGCGGAGGCCCTCGCCTTTAAGCTCAGCTCTTCAGCCTTCCTTAGCATAGACCGGACGAACGAACTGAAAAACCGCCGCTGGCCAGCTTTGAACTCCGCGCGGCGCGACAATTGGGTATTTGACGAATTCGTGATTTTCCCCAACTTCCACCTGTTTTTGGGCGACGGCTGGATGCTGTGCCATGAGTTCTGGCCAACGACCGTCGATCACACCGACTGGCAGGTAAAATACTACCAGCAGCGCAGCAACAGCCCCGCGGTGAAAATAGCTCAAGAGTATTCCAAGGTGGCGATGAGAGACGCTATTCGGGAGGACCTGAGCACGATCGAAAACACTCACGCCGCTCAGCGATTGGGGGCGATGCCATTCATGACGCTGTCTCCGAGTCTGGAATCCCTAATCGTTCATCACCACAGCGTCGTGGCCGATTATGTAGGAGCGCGGCCGACGCGAGTTGAAGCGTGATGTCGATCCTTCGCTGCCAATGGCGTGGCGGAAGAAGCCGTAAGGCGTGGTCGCGACCGGATGCGGCGCGCGTCTATAGAAAGAAACCAACGCACGCAATCAACTTGGAACTGAAAGAGGGCAGCTACGATGGGAAACAACACGATTGTGAGTGAGCGAAACAAGCCTCGGCAGTTCTCCGTGCAAGACAATCCGCAGGTGCACAGCTTCGGCAATTACATCATCGATGCCGAAGGGATGTTTACTGTCGACCGGGCGGTATTCTCGGATCCCGCCCTGTTCGAGCTCGAGATGAAATACATTTTCGAGGGTAACTGGATCTATTTGGCGCACGAAAGCCAAGTGCCGCGACCGCATGATTTTTACACTATTACTATCGGTCGCCAGCCGGTCATTCTCATCCGCGACGAGCAGGGCGAAATCGGCGGTTTCATCAATAGCTGCCCGCATCGCGGCGCAATGCTCTGCCAAGAGCGAAGCGGGCATCGGAAAATTCTGACCTGTCCGTATCACGGCTGGTGTTTCAGCAGCAATGGCGCCCTCGTCAATATGAAGGACGACGCGACAGGCGCCTACCCTGACGGTTTCTCTCGTCTCGATCACGGATTGATGCGAATTCCGCGTTTAGGCAACTATCGCGGCTTCCTCTTCGGCAGTCTAACTGACGAAGTTACCGATCTCGAAACCCACTTGGGAGCGGCTCGTGTATTCATTGACATGATAGTCGATCAGGCGCCTGAAGGTCTGGAAATAGTAAGGGGAAGTGCGGATTACTCATATTCGGGAAATTGGAAATTGCAGGCCGAGAATGGAGTCGATGGCTACCATTTCGACATCGTGCACCGCACTTTCGTCGGAGTAATTCAGCGGCGCATGAAGTCGGACAAGGATGCCGTGCGTGCGCTCGACGTTGGACGTCTGGCGGCTCCCGACCTCGCCAATGGCTGTTACGATCTCGGCAATGGACATAGCCTCCTTTGGGCGGATTACCCGAATCCGACGGATCGCCCGCTTTACGAGCGACGTGCGGAAATTGTAGCCAAGCTTGGAGAGCAACGCGCCCGCTGGATGATGGAGCGAGTGCGCAACTTGCTTTTGTATCCGAATGTCTTCCTGATGGACCAGACTTCTACGCAGATTCGCGTGATCCACCCCCTGGCGGTGGATAAGACCCGTGTTTCCACCTATTGCGTCGCGCCGGTCAACGAAAAGCCTTCGGCGCGAGCCCATCGTCTCCGCCAGTACGAGGACTTCTTCAACGCCAGCGGCGTCGGCACGCCTGACGACTTAGCTGCGTTCGAGGCCTGTCAGGAGGGCTACCGCGGCCGGCTCGTGCGCTGGCAGCAAGGATATGTGCGGGGCGCTGAGCGGGCCGTTCTCGGAGCCGACGCCGAAGCTCAAACGCTCGGGATACAGCCCCTGTCAAGCAATAGCGATTTCAGGGACGAGATTATTTTCCAGGGCCAATATCGCCAATGGCTGAAGCTGATGAAAGACGGTCAAGCCCGTCTGCGGAGTGGCGTCAATGGACAATAACCTGCTGAATCGCTGCACCGAATTGATTTATCGTGAAGCCGCATATCTTGACGAAAAGCGTTGGACCGAATGGCTGGCGCTCTACGTCGAGGACGCCGAGTTCTGGCTGCCGGCATGGAATGCCGAGACTAATCCGACGAGCGATCCCCAGTCGCAACTTTCTTTGATTTACTATAATAGCCGCGCGGGTCTGGAAGACCGAGTCTGGCGTATCCAGTCGGGAAAGTCCCTCGCCTCCGATCCGTTGATTCGCACCTGTCACATGATCACCAATTTGCATCTCGCCGGCGCGACCACAGGGGATCGCTTGTGCGTGAACTCACACTGGCAGGTGTGCGTCTATCGGCCGGCTCAGCGGCGGGCGTCCAACTACTTCGGATTCTATGTGCATGTGTTACGGCAAGAGAAGAAGGAGCTTCGCATCGCCCGAAAGAAGATCACCTTGCTCAACGACGAAATCGAGACGGTGCTCGATATTAATCAGATTTGACTAACTATGAACTGCTCCTGAGCCACAGCGCGCTCGATTCGGCCATCGCGCAACGCTTTGCGCTATATGACGGTCATCTCATCGTTCCACAGTGTCCTCTGCCGTCCGCGTTTTCTCCCTGCGTCGATGCGGAAGCCAAAAACCAGAGGTGGATCATTTTTAGATCGCTCGCACCACCGCCCAACATGTAATGAGCCACACCTACTCGGTCGCCATGCGACCGAGTAGGGAGCTATTACCGAAAGTTGTGGATCGTGACGTGATGAAAAAGGCGGCGTACCCGTCCGCGTGAGCAACGCAACGCCCGGTTGGAGCCGGGTGGAAGGAGAACGCCACCGATGCTGAGAGTAGTCGAGAAGCCGGATGCAGGGGAAGCGAGCGAAGAACTCTGGTCATTGGACGAGATCGCGCGCGAAGGCGCGCGGCGGATGCTGATGGCTGCGCTCAAGGCCGAGTCCGATGCTTACGTTGACCGCCATCGCAATGAGCGCGACGAACATGGGCGCGCCTTGGTCGAGCGCAATGGCCGCGCTCGGACTCGCACGCTCACGTTGGGAGCTGGAACCGTGCAAGTGCAGGCCCCGCGAATCAACGACCGCCGCCGCGATGAACAGGGCCGGCGCCAGCGTTTCACCAGCCAGATTCTGCCGCCTTATATGCGCCGCTCACCCAAGGTCGCCGAGGTGCTGCCGATACTCTACTTGCGCGGCTTGGCGACCGGTGATTTCCGGCCCGCGCTGGAGGCGCTGTTGGGCGCGGAAGCGGCCGGGCTGTCGCCGACCAATATCACGCGCCTGACCGCCGGCTGGGACCAAGAATACCAGGCGTTTCGTGAGCGCGATCTCAGCGGGCGGGAGTACGTCTACGTGTGGGTCGATGGGGTGCACTTGAACATCCGGCTCGAGGAGGATCGGCTCTGCACCCTGGTGATGATCGGCGCGCTGCCCAACGGCGAGAAGGAATTGCTCGCAGTGGAGGATGGCTACCGGGAGAGCGCCGAGAGCTGGAAGACGGTGTTGCGCGAAATGAAGCGGCGCGGCATGGTCGCCCCGCTGCTGGCGGTAGGCGATGGCGCGCTGGGATTCTGGGCCGCAGCGCGCGACGTGTGGCCCGAGGCCCGCGCCCAGGGCTGCTGGCGCCACAAGCTGGTTAACGTGCTCGACAAGCTGCCCCGGCGTCTGCAGCCGCGCGCCAAGCGCGCGTTGCGCGAGATGATGTACGCCGAGACTCGGTCGGAGTGCGAAGCCGCCAGAACCCGTTTCGCCGACGAGTATCAGCTCAAGTATCCCAAAGCAGTCGAGTCGTTGGGGGCAAACTGGGAGCGGCTAACCGCGTTCTTCGATTTCCCGGCCGAGCACCGGAAGCACCTGCGCACCACCAACGTGATCGAATCGCCGTTCGCCACCGTGCGGCTGCGTGAACGCGCGACCAAGGGAGCGGGTTCGCGAACCAAGGGTCTGCTGATGGCGTTCAAGCTGCTCGATATGGTCCAGCTCCGCTGGCGGCGCCTCGATGGCGCCCACCTCCTGCCGCTGGTCCGTGCCCGCGTGAAATTCGTGGACGGAGTTCAGAAGGATCGAGCCAATCCCATTACTCAGTCACCTGACAGTCAACCAAGGGAAGCCGCCTGACCGTGGCCGTCGATCCACAACATTTGACAATTACTCCACCGAGAGAAATCCTGTCTTGACCTGTTGAGCGACGAGACAGACGCCGCGGCAGCCAGTCAGCCACAAATCCGGAACTTCAGCAAAGCATAGATTCACTATTGCTTGTACGTGGCAACCCTCGATCATGAGGCCGCATTTCGTCTTCGCGCGCATCAAGTCCAGCGCGCCGACTATCTTCGCACCTTTGATCCAAACCTCCCCGGCGACACGCCATTCGGCTTTCGCACCTATCAAAAGATCTCGAATGACTCGGCTCGAATTGTCCGCTCTTCGCCCCAAGTTGCCCCCTTCGCTGGATCGTCTGGTTGCTGACCTTGAGGGGGTAGTGTCGCGGAGTTGGTGGAAAAGTGAAAGGGCGTCAGGATCCGGCGAGTTGAGCCACAACTAGCGCCCGCCTTTGCGCGGGCGCCGGAGGATGACGCCGTGGAGAGGGATAGCAGGAGTAGGTGGACAGGAAAAGGCCGGCTCGAGGAGCTGATGCGGGAGCGGATTTGCGGCACGATCGAGGCCATCGTGGAGGAAGAGCTCGAAGAGGCGTTGGGCGCCGCGCCCTCGCAGCGCGTCGGCGCAAATCGCAATAGGTATCGGCATGGGAAGCCCCGCGAGCGCTGAGCACCAGTCTTGGCGCGACCACCATCATGATGCCGCGCGCCCGAATCGAGGCTGATAACGGCCGCCGCCGCGAGTGGCGCAGCACGATCATCCCGCGCTATCAGCGACGCACCGAGCGCGTGGATGAAGCGATCCTCGGAGTATACCTGAGCGGGACCAACACCCGCCGGCTGCGCGGAGCGCTGGCCCCGCTGTTGCGCGGCGCGCCGTTGTCGAAGGACGCGGTATCGCGCCTGGTTGGGCGATTGCGCGAGGACTTTGCCGCGTGGGCCCGGCGCGATCTCGGCGAACTAAAGGTTCGTTACTTGTCTCTCGACGGCTGGTATCCGCGGGTGCGAATCGGCAAGAAGCGCGTGCGGGCACCGGTGCTGGTCACCCTTGGGGTGTGCGCGGACGGGCGCCGGGTGATTTTGGATCTCAGGCTGGCGGGAGCGGAAAGCGAGCAAGGCTGGCTCGACGCGGTCCACTCGCTGGTCGCGCGCAATCTGGGCGCGCCGGTGCTGGCGGCGATCGACGGTAATCCGGGCTTGGCCGCGGCGCTCAAGGCGCAGTGGCCCAAGCTCGCGCTGCAACGCTGTACCAACCACAAGTGTTTGCAACGCTCTAAAAGTGATCCAGTGTAACGCCGAAAAAATGATCCACGCTCCAGACTGTGTTTTTGCTCTTTTCTGAGAAAAGATTTTAATCGTCTGGTCTTTCTCTCCGCGCGCGTTAGGGGTCGCGCGCCAGCGCGCACCTTGCGCGATCAGCGTTACTAACGCGCTCCACTATCGTCGGCATGTGCTTCCTTCTTTCCGCCGCCGGTGGCGGCGGCTTTGGTCGTTCGCTGACTGCGAAAGGAATCGCCCCGAGTGGTCAGGATGTGGGCGCGATGGCTCAGGCGGTCGAGCAGCGCCGTGGTTAGCTTTTCATCGCCGAACACCTTGACCCACTCGGAAAAAGGCCAGGTTGGTGGTGATGATGGTGGAGCGGCGTTCGTAGCGCTGGGCCAGCAGATTGAACAACAGTTCGCCGCCGGCGCGCTCGAAGGGAACGAAGCCGAGCTCGTCCACCACCAACAGCGCGACTTTCTGATAGCGCTGCTGCAGCGCGGTCAAGCGTCGTTCGTCGCGCGCCGCGAGCAGGCTCTGCACCAGATCCGCGGCGCGGGTAAAGTGAACCTTAAGCCGCCGGCGGGTCGCCTCGACTCCCAGTGCGATCGCAACGTGCGTCTTCCCGCTGCCGATCGGACCGGCCAAGATCACATCCTCGGCGCGCCCGATGAACTCGCAACTCGCCAGCTCCATGAGCTTGGGCCGCGACACCCCCTTGAGCGCGGACCAGTCGAGCTGGTCGAGAGTTTTGATGTCGGGAAAGCGCGCCTCGCGCAGTAGCCGGCGCGCGGTGCTTTGATGCCGATTGATAACCTCGGCTTCGAGCAGCTCGCGCAGCAGGTCCTCGTAGGTCCAGCCGCCATCCCGAGCGCGCCGGCACAGGCCCGGATAATCGCGCACCACCGCCGCGAGCTTGAGTTCGCGGCAATACTCCTGGATCACCGCCTCCGACGCTGCGTTACTCATGAGCGCCTCCGTCGGCGAGCAGCAGATGGCCATAATCGGCGGCGCGTCCCGCTTCCACCACGTAACCAGCGAGCGCATCGGGGACCGCGACGTTCTCAATCCTCGGCCTGAGCGCGGGAAACTCGGGCGCGTCGATGCGATGCTGAGCGATGGCTGCTTCCAGGGCCAGGCGCACGCGTTCTTCGCCATGTTCGCAGACCGCACCCAATAGCCGAGCGAGCACCCGCGCTGCTTCCAGTTCACCGTGCGCCCTGCTGAGCAGTTCCCACAGACCGTTCCACGGCGCACCCAGCTCCGCGATCAACTCGGGGGCGACCTGCCGCACCGCGTGCGGCTTGCGCGCCAGCTCTGGAAGATAATGACGATAGCGGACCTGGCGGGTTCCGAATCGCGCTCGCGGATGGGTCACGCTCTCGCCCATGGAGGTGATGCGGACGTCATCCACGCCGATGCAGGCGATTGCACCAAGCCGCGCCCAGCGCGACGGCGCCGAGCGCCAGGCGCCTTCGATACGGACCATCGAGCGCGAGCTGATCTCAACCGGCGCCGGCTTGCGCACCTCGAAGCTGGCGGCGGGAAGCGGCAAAAGCTGCGCTCGCTCTTGCGTCCAGAGTTCGCTGGCAGACTTGCCACTCACATCGCGTCGCACCTCGAATGCGGCATCCAGCTCCGCGAGCAACTGGCGCGAGATCGCCTCCAGGCTCTCGCCGCGCGGAATCGGGGTAAGATGCGCCAGCCGGATTGCCTTGCCGCGGGACTCCACCCCGCCTTTGTCGTGTCCCTCGCCGATCCGGGCGAAGTCGGGCTCGAACAGATAGTGACTGACCAGGGCGAGGAACCGGCCGGTCAGTTCGCGTTTCGCACCGACGATCTTGCGCACCGCCAGCCCGAGATGGTCGTAGACGCAGCGCCGCGCCACTCCATCCAGATGAGCAAACGCCCGCACGTGGCCGTCGAGAAAGGCGAGCTGGTCGCAGCGTTCGTAAAGCCAGGCGAACTCCCGCCCCGAGTACATCAGCCGCAGCAGGAATTTCCACGCCTTGCGCCGTTCCCCTCCGACCTCCACCACCACTTCGAAAAAATCGATCTGTGCTTCGCCCGCGCGATTAACCAGCGGCACGTAGACCTCCGCCCGCTGGCGGCGCCGCTCGCGCAGGCACTCATGAATCATGGTCAGGCCGACCTGGTAGCCTTCTTCCCGCAACGCGCGATGCAAGCGCACTCCGGTCAGCCGCTGCTTGGCGGTCGTGCGCGGCTCCCATTGCGCCAGCAGTTCCTCCAGGCGCGGTCGCACTTGCTCCCATATCGGCCGCGCTCGTGGTTTATAACGCCGCGGCCCCGGCTCCGGTTGCTCGAGGTGCTTCTTCACCGTGACCCGGCTTAAACCCGTCTCACGCGCCACCCGCCGGCTGCTCTGCCCCTCGATCAGAACCTTGTGTCGTATGACGTGCACCTGATCCTTCCGCAGCATCCTCGTCCTCCGGCGCCACGCGCGTCCTCGCGCCCGCCAACCGGAGTCTATCGAATTTCGCATAAGATAGTGACAAGAGTGCCGATTTCTGCTAATGTACAGCGCATGGGTAATCCGGCAGGCGTGCGGCGTGACTTCACTGCCTTGGAACGGCGGCGGATGGAAGCGGCGCGGTTACTACGAGAGGGACTCAGCCAGTCCGAGGTGGCGCGGCGGGTGGAAGTACACCGCCAGTCGGTCAGCCGGTGGGCGCGGGAGCTTGAAGAGTCCGGAGTGCGCGGGTTGCGCAAGGCAGGACGCACCGGGCGGCCACCCAGGCTCAGCCCGGCCCAGCTGCGGGATCTCGAACGCGCGCTCAAACGAGGGCCGGAGGCGTTCGGATTTGCCAGCGGGCTATGGACCGCCGCTCGGGTGCGCGATCTCATCGAGCACCGAACCGGGGTGCGGTACCACGAGGCCCACGTCTGGCGCATCCTGCGCCGGCTTAACTGGACCTGCCAGCGTCCTGCCGGGAAAGCGCTGGAACGCGACGAGCAGGCGATCCAGCAGTGGCAGAAAGCCGCGTGGCCGCGGATTAAACAAAAGCCCTCTGCGAGCGGCGCACGATCGTCTTCATCGACGAAAGCGGATTGAGCGAACGGCCGCACCGGGTGGAACTTCTACTTCCGGCTCTATCCCGGCGCCATCCGTGCGCCGCAGGTCATCGACTTCCTCCGCCATCTGCTGCGCTGCCTGCCGGGCAAGCTCCTGGTGGTCTGGGACGGGCTGCCGCAGCATCGGGCGCGGCTGGTCACGGAGTTCATCCGCGCGCAGCGGGGCCGGCTCGCCATCGAGCGCTTGCCAGCCTACGCGCCGGAACTCAATCCGGTCGAATACATATGGGGCTACTGGAAACACCACGAACTGCCCAACTTCTGCCCGCGCGATTTCACCCAGCTCAGCTATCAGGCCCGCCGCGCCCTGCGGCGCATGCGCCGGCGCCCACCCCTGGCGCGCTCCTGCTGGCGGCAAGCGAACCTGTCACTATGACATGCGAGACGCAATAGGCTTTCGGGTGGATCATTTTTTCGGCGCGAAATTGATCAGTTTTCTAGCGCGATCTCCAACAAGCTCTGGAATCTGCTCGCCAAGGCCCCGGCCCATCTGCGCGAGGAACTGGCCGAGGATTATCGACGCATGCTCTACGCCGAGAGCCGTGCGGCGGTGGAACAGGCGCGGGTCGCCTTCGCACGCTAGTGGCGGCTGCGCTGCCAGGCGGTCGCCAAAAGCTTCGAGGAAGCCGGCGACCAACTGTTCACCTTTACCGCCTTTCCAATCTCGCAATGGAAGGCGTTGCGCACCACCAACGCGCTGGAGCGGATCAACGAGGAGTTTCGCCGGCGGACCAAAACCCAGGCTTCGCTTCCCAACGAGGAGGCGGTTCTGCTCCTGCTGTTCGGACTCCTGCGCAGCGGCCAGGTGAAGCTGCGCCGGCTGGTCGGCTGGCGCGACCTCACCGCCCTCAATCAAGGTTCGGAGGCAGCGTAATAGCAACTTGGTAATTCAACTGCTCAACTCGCCACAGACCTTCGATGCCAGGCTTTTTCCACCAGTTGACAGACACCACCCATTGAGGCGTATAGTCGGCGGCTTTGCCTTCCGCCGCACCCCGGATCAACCTATCTTCCGAGGGCGTGAGCTTTGGCGGTGCGGTCATGGAGGAACCTTATCGCCTTCCATGGAAATTACGGCGCCGATTCATTCGAAACAAACTCAGCCAACTAACTGAAAGAACGCCTGCCGCGCGAGCCCCCGTTTAGCGGTCTCTGTGGCATGGAAAGTGGTAAAATTAATTTGCTTTTCCGCTGCCAGCGCCCAGCGGCCGGCCGCCGCGGTCTTACGAGCCATAAGACCGATTTTGGCAGGTGCCGGCCCTGAATCGAGCCATTTTCTGCCGGTTTGTACACAGCTTTTTGGACCGGCTCGGACGCGCCGGTGCGTCCCCGTGCACGCGACGCTATGGAGAGTGGCTAGGCGCTCAAAGCGCCAGACGGGATACGCGGCAGCAGCTTACCTTGTACGCACGACGTCCGTGCGATATATTATGCGGCGGCTGAGTGGCGGAGGTTGACCATGGCAAATGCTTCACCGGCGAGAGACGACCGAATAGAGTTGCGTGCGACGCGCGAAGAAAAGCGCCTAATTGCAGAAGCTGCCGCGCGTGAGCAACTCGATGTGACGCGCTTCATAATGCGCAATGTGCTCCCCGTTGCGCGAGAGGTGGTGCGGCGATCCGAGCGAATTGTTCTGTCGGAGCGCGACTCGAAGCGCGTGCTTGAATTGTTGGAGAAGCCGCCTAGGCCAACCGAGGTGCTGATCGCCGCCGCGAGGCGTCGCGCAAAAGTGTGAGCGCTGCAATCGCCTGGCGGGAGGAGGCGATTAGCAAGCGCCACGACCGCAGAAATTTCGACTGCGGGTCTGCCGAACTCAACGAATATCTTCGACGGTACGCACGCCAGAATCACGAATCTGGCGGCGCCAAGACCTTCGTTGCCGTGTTGCCAAATGAGCCGGCCCGGATACTCGGCTACTACACGATCAGTCCCGGCGCCATCGAGTTCGCCAAGGTTCCGGCGACAGTGACGAGGCGATTAGGCCGCTACGAAGTTCCAGTATTTCGACTCGGCCGGCTCGCGGTGGACCGATCCGCCCAGGGCAGCGGCTTGGGCGGTGAACTTCTGCTCGCGGCGGGGAAAAGAGCGCTCTCAGTCGCCGTAGAGGTTGGCGGCGTCGCTCTCGCTATCGATGCAAAGCACGAACGCGCGGCCGTCTGGTACGAACGCTTCAGCGCTTTGAGGCTTCTTGACGATCCGTTGAAGTTGGTTCTACCGCTTAATACGATCGCCGACGCCCTGGCGTCGGCGGCGAGAGGATAATACGGGGGATGAAGACGTTCGGCCAGGTGATAACCGAGGCGCGTAAGAAAGCGGGTCTCACTCAAAAGGAGGTCGCGGAGCAGCTTCGGCGCGGTGACGGCCGCAAGGTTCTGCCGCCGTACCTGAACGACCTGGAGCACGATCGGCGGTATCCACCGGAGAATGAGGTGATCGAGCAGCTCGCGGAGATTCTGAATCTGTCGGCGGACGTGCTTTACTTCTACGCCAAGCGGGTTCCTGCCGACGTAAGGCGCGACGCCGATGACGCCGAGGTCGAAGCGGCTTACCGCGCGTTTCGGAAAGTCATCGCCGAAGCCAGAAGACAAACGTCTCGTTCCAAACCGCGCCGATAAGTTCCGCGCGGTCGATCATTTCGCCTCTATCTTGGTACGACCCATCCCTTTTTGCGCGCGTTCTAAAGCGGACGAATCCGCGGTTGTTCAGCGACAACTAAATCTGCCGGTCGCATTGACTCGCAATTTTTGTTACCGGGTCGAGGTCGGTTGCCTCACGTAGGCTGCTACCCGGCAGCGGAGTGGCTGCGGGGTGGTGGAGGAGATGGCGAGGCAACTGAGCATGGCGACCAGGCGAGAGCTTAAGTATGCGATCAGGCAGCGATATCAAGGGAGCAGCGATCGTCGCGAGCGGCGGCGGATCCTGACTGAGTTCGTCCGAATAACCGGATAACACCGCAAGCACGCGCTGCGCGTGCTAAACCATTCGTCGGCGCCAGCAAAGCCTCGCCAGCGGGAGCGGCTTTACGACGAGGCAGTGCATCAGGCATTGGCGGGGTTGTGGGAGGCGGCCGATCGCATCTGCGGCAAGCGGCTGCGAGTCCTCATCCCCGTGTTAAGCGAGGCGATGGAGCGCCACGGCCATCTCCAGCTCGACCCGGTAGTGAGAAGCCGGCTGCTCGACATCAGCGCTGCGGCCATCGACCGCCTCTTGTGTCCCGAGCGCGCGGCGACCGGGCGTGTGCGTCGGCGGCGCTGGGGGACGGGTTCGGCAGTTCGCCAGAGCGTGCCGGTGCGAACCTTTGCCGAATGGAGCGATCCGCCACCAGGCTATTTCGAATGCGATATGGTCGGGCACTGCGGTGGGGTCAAAGAGGGCGGCAACTTCGTCCATACCCTGACCTTGACCGACATTCACAGCGGCTGGACCGAATGCGCAGCGCTGGCGGTGCGCGAACAGAGTCTGGTGGTGGAAGGAATCAAAGCGGTCTGCCAGCGTCTTCCCTTTGCGCTGTGCGGGCTTGATACCGATAACGACAGTGCCTTCATGAACGAGATTCTGCAGGATTATTGCAACCAGAACCGCATCGAATGGACCCGTTCGCGCGCCTACCGCAAGAACGACCGGGCGTGGGTCGAGCAGAAGAACGGCGCAGTGGTGCGGCGTCTGGCCGGATACGGGCGCCTGAGCGGACTCCCGGCCGCCGCCGCGCTCCAGAGCCTGTACAAGAGCGCGCGGCTTTACGTCAACCTTTTCCAGCGTCGTTCAAGCTGGCGAGCAAACAGCGCGATGGGGCGCTGGTGGATAAACGCTATCATCCGCCGCTAGCCCCTTATCAGCGGTTGCTCGCCTCCGATCGCATCGACGAAACGGTCAAGCACCATCTGCGTGAGCAGTTCGCCGCGCTCGACCCGGTGGCGCTGCTGACCACGATTCGCGCGGCGCAGCAGGAGTTGTCGGTCCTTTCCAATCGTGATGCCGGCGCCGCTGGTTCCCCGGACCAGCCGCAGTATCTGGCGGCGTTTGCCACCGCCTGGCACAGCGATTACCGCGCGCCCAGGGGGCGTAGAAAGAACACCGCCGAGCACTGGTGGCGAAGTCGCGCGGATCCGTTCGCGGAGAGTTGGCCAATGGTGGAAGGCTGGCTGGTGGCGAAACCCAATCTCGCCGCCGGAGAACTACTGACACGGCTGAGGCAACACGACCGGCAGATTTAATTGTCGTTGATCACGCGGTAGCGGCAATGCGCCGCACTCGTAGTCAGCCTCAACCAAGCCTCTGAAGATCCCCGATCGAGCTGGGGGCTTGCATTCGCCTCGCGAGAAGCTTATCAAATAATAGAATTCCAGTGAACGCCAAGAAAACAGGAGTTCCCATGAAGACCTTGGGTAAAGCGGTCCGCGAACGGCGCATGGCGCTTGGGCTGACCCAGCGCGAGTTCGCGGCGAGAGTCAGGTTCGAGGACGGCCACTCGATATCGGCAACGTATCTTTGTCTCATCGAGCAGGGCCTCTACAAGCCGCGTGGTCATATCATCGCCGAGTTCGCCCGCGTGCTCGGAGTCAATCCAGACGTCTTCTTCTACCTGGCCGGCAGGGTGCCGCCGGACGTGTGCGAAATCGACGCCACCAACGAGGAGCTGGAAGCCGCATTCGCGGCTTTTCGGCGCGTGCTCAGGGGCGGCTGCAGGAGGGCCTCACAACAGTTCAGGCATGGCGTAATTGCGCGCCGCGAGGGCGGCGGCTCCGCAATCTGAAGCGGGGGAGCGGACGGTGAAACCTAACATTAAAGCCAACAGCGAGGTTCTGTGGCGGACCGCAGCGCGGCTGCTGGAGCTCGACCGAATCATGACGAACGAGGTTCAGGAGGTTTCGGCGAACTATGATGCTGCGAGCGACTCGTGCCCGCTGTTCGCCGATTTCGGCCGGGGCAGCATGCAGTCACTGGGCATTGCGCTGCCCGCAGAACGGGTCGAAGCGGGCATACGGCTGCTCGCTGCCATCTCCGGCAAAGTCGTTGAGCCGGACGAGCCGTTCCTGAATCTGGCGCTCAGCAATGGCGCTCGATTTTCTGCCAGCACGCGCCCCGTATCGGACGGCCCAACCTTCTCCATCCGGACTCACTGGCGGCCGGTCAGACCGCTCGCTGAATTTGTCGGCGGCGCGTGGCAACTACCGCTCCTCGATCGGGCGATCCGGCAGAGCGACAACATTGTGGTCGCTGGGGCCACCAACGCGGGCAAGACGACCTTCGTAAACGCTCTGGCCGCGCGGCTCATCGAGCTGCGCCCGGACGATCGGCTCGCGATCATCGAGGACGAGCCCGAACTCCGCGTCGAGGCGCGCAACGCGATTCGGCGCATCGCGCGCGGCACTATCGATTTGCGCCGGCACGTCCGCGAGGCGCTGCGAATGCGCCCCGACCGGATCATTATCGGCGAAGTGCGCGGCCCCGAAGCGCTCGACCTGCTGAAGGCTTGGAACACCGGCCACGCTGGAAACTTCACCACCGTGCACGCCAACAACGCGCGCGCGGCGCTGCTGCGGCTCGAAAGCCTGGTCGAGGAAGCGGGCGCGCCGCCCAGTCCGCGGCTCATCGCCGAGACCGTCAATCTGCTGATCTTCATCGCGCGTCACGAAGACGGCGGCAGGCGAATCGAAGAAATCGTCCGAGTCGAAGGATACGAGCCGGGGATTGGCTACCGGCTCCGGGAACTTAAGGAGGAGTAGGCAAATGGTCGAACAACTTCCCGAGACGCGTCTCCTGTGGGCGATCGCGGCGCATCCGCGCTGGGCGCTGTTCGCCGCCATCCTGTACGTGTGCTGTGCATTCGTACTCTGGCGATGCGAGACGCCACAGTGGGTTATCGCGCTTCTCCTCGTATCGCTGGTTTTGGTTTTCACGGTCGTCGGTCTGGCCGCCGCCTGCGACAGCGGAGCGATCGTCATTGGCTGAACGGCGCAATTATCGCGATTTCTGAGAACAGAGGAGTTTCGGTCATGCGCAAGTCATTCCTTATCGCGGCGGCGCTCTTGTCGTTGAATTCATCGCCGGCGTTCGCATTCACGGCTACGGGGATGCCGTGGGACGGTCCCTTCCAGACCTTGCTTAACGGCCTTCAGGGCGGCTTCGCCCACGCCGTCGTCGCGGTCGGAATTATCGTCGCCGGCCTGGGTTGGACTTTCTGGCAGGAGTTCAACCCGGCGATGCGGGCTCTGATCGGAGTGGTCGGCGGCGGCGCGGTCGCGATCTTCGCGCTGCAATTGCTGACGCTGCTCGGGCTGGGCGGCTTCACGATCTGAGGGAGGCCGTCATGCGCGTTTATCAGTCACTGATAAGGCCGCGCCTGCTCGGCGGGGCGGAATGGCGGCTTACGTTCCTCAACACGATGCTCTGCCTGATTCTCATCTTCGGCGGCGGGCTCAAGTGGTGGACGCTGACGCTGGCTGCGTTTCTCGCGACGGGAGGGCAGTGGATGTTGCGGAGGGCGGCGAAGCGCGATCCGGACTGGACGAGCGTCTACATGCGCCACTTGCTTGAGCCGCCGCTGCGCGAGCCGCACAGCCTCGCCCGTTCGCGTCCCGAGCGATTGAGGCCGGTTCTACCAAAGCGCGCGAGGTGGTGGTCATGAGAGTGGGACTTCCGCTCGATCGTTCGTTCGCGAGCGCCGCGCCGTACGGCCTGTTCAGCGGCGAGGGCGAAATCTTCCTCGCGCCCGGCGGCCTTATGGTCGGCTGGGAGGTGCGCGGCGACGACTACGAGTCGGCGTCACGGGCGGAGGTCGACGCCGCGTGCGAGCGGCTGGCTGCGGCCTACCAGCATCTGGGCGACGGCGATCTGACCCACTTGATTTTTCATCGGCTGCCGGCGCCTCACTATCCGCGCCGTGATTTTCCGGCGCGGGCGGCGGCGCTGATCGACGACGAGAGACGCGCGGCGTTCGAGGCCGGACGCTATTGGCGGACTCTGGCGCGCTGTTACCTGACTCACGTGCCGGAGCCGGAAATCCGCTCGCGCTTAGCGGCCTCTTTGTTCTCCGGCACGGCGCCGCTAGGGCGGACAGCCTGGCGGATGATTGTCGAGCAGTTCCACGAGCGCGTGCGGAGCTTCGAGGACGGGCTGGCGGGCGCACTGCGCGTCAGCCGGATGACTTCTGCCGAGATGTTTCACGATCTCCATCTCTGCCTGACCGGACTCGAACATCCGTTTACGCTTCCAACCGAGCCGGTTCACCTCAACGAGGTTCTGGCCGATCAGACCTTCTACGGCGGTCTGGAACCGGCGATAGGCGAGCTGCACCTGCGCCCGGTCAGCATCGATGCCTATCCGTCGGAAACGATTCCGCAAATGCTGGGGCTGATTCTGTCGCATCCAGGACGGCTGATGCTGAGCGTCCGGTTCATCTGCATGGACAGCTACACGGCGCAGCGTCAGCTGCGGCTTGCGCGCGGCCATTGGGCGCGCTCGATGCTCGGCCTGCTCGACATGGTGCTGGAAGCGATGAACGTGCCGCGCCGGCGGGTGAACCAGGACGCCGAGGAGATGCACCGCGACAGCTTGGAAGCGATCGGTGCGGCTTCATCGGGTACGCCGTTCGGCTTCTGCACGGTCACGGCGATCGTGATCGACGAAGACGCCGAGCGGTCGAACTTCAGAGCGCGCTCACTGGTGCGGGCGCTCCGCAACAGCGGTCTCGGCGCGCGTGTCGAAGACGCCAATGCGGTCGAGGCGATAAAAGGAGCGTGGCCGGGCGTCGGCTGGCACAACGTGCGCAGGCCCCTGTTGCATGTCGGCAATCTGGCCCACCTGATGCTGCCGACCGAACCGTGGCAGGGCACGCCCGAAATCGATTCGCCTTTCTATCCGTCGAATACGCCGCCGCCGCTGATCTGCGTGGGTGCGGGACGCGCGCCGTTCTTCTTCCCATCGCACGTCGCCGGCGTGTCGAACGCGCTGATCGTCGGCGCCACCGGCTCGGGCAAGTCAGTCCTGCTGGGGACGATGGCGGCGGCGGCTTCGTGTCTGCCCCGGGTGAAAATCAACTGGCTCGACATCGACTATTCGTCCTTCGTGCTCGCCCACGCGCTTGGCGCGAGCTATCACGAGCTCGCGGGCGACGGCGCGTCCCCGCTCGCGCCCCTACGTCACCTCGACGAGCCGGGCGGGCCTGAATGGCTGTTGGCATGGCTGATACGGCTCTTCGCGCGCTGGCGGGTCGAACCGAGCGCACGCCAGGTCGGCGAGCTCGAACGAGCGCTGGAACTGGCGAAAAGTGAAAACCTGCGCACCATGACGCTCTTCAGCGGTCTGGTTCAGGACCGCGAGGCGCGCCGGATCCTGCATCACTACACCGCGGCCGGTCCATGGGGCGGCCTCTTCGACGGCGCGCCCTCGCACGATGATGATGAAAAATTCCTTTCGGTTTACGAAATGCGCGGGCTGATGGCGCTGGGCGAGCGGGCGTGTGCGCCGGCGACCGAACTGGTTCTGCATGCGATCGAAAGCCGTCTCTTTGGCGCCCCCACCTTCATCTTCTGCGACGAAGCGTGGCGGACGCTGAACGATCCGGTTTCCGGCGATTGGCTCTACGAGGCGATCCGAACCTTCCGCAAGCGCAACGCCGGCATCATCCTCGCGACGCAGAGTTTGACCGAAATCGCGGCGTCCGCTTACTGCAACCTGCTGCTGGAGAGCTGCCCGATCAAAGTCTTTCTGCCCAACCCGGACGCGCGCGGCGAGCATGTGCGCAACGCCTATCTGAAGCTTGGCCTGTCGCTGCGCGAAATCGAAATCATCGCTCACGCCCGCCCGCGCTCTCACTACTACTTCACGTCGCCGCTGGGCAAGCGGCTTTTCAGCTGCGACCTGGGGCCGGTCGCGCTGGCCTTGTGCGCCGCCACCGGCCATCCGGACGTGAAACAGGCGCGCGAACTGCTCGTGCGGGGCGGCGACTTTCTCGATGCCTGGCTTCGCACGCGCGAGCTTGGCCCTCTCGCGGCCGAACCAGAAGGGACCATAGCGGCGACGCCAAGCCTTAACGGCAAACCGCTTCAACAAGAGGAGTCGGGATTATGAGCAACAGAATTTTACCGCGCCGCGGGGGCGCGCGCCGCGGTAAACGCCTGCTGCAATCCGCTCTCGTGGGACTGCTGTACGTCGTCGGCGCCGCTCCGGCGTACGCGCAGTTTGGCGGGACCTGCGGCTGTCCGGTAATCGTCAACGACCCGCAAATCTATGCGCGCCAGCAGGAGCAGCTTCGAGAAGAGAGCCTTACAGCCGAGCTGCTGCAGCAAAACACGACCGGCGGCGGAGCGGGAGCGTGGCAGTCCGATCTGCCGTTCCTGAATTCGCTCGCGGGCGCGATGGGCCAGGGCGGCGGCATCTGCTACGCGAACGGCAACGCGGTTCAGCAGTTCAACGCGGATTTTCCGGGAATGACTCCGCCGCCGGCGAACGCCGCCGCGCGCGCGAGAGAGCTAGCCGCTGTGACGCTCGGCACCCTGGCGGGCGCTCTGGCGGTGGGCCAGCAGCAGGCGGCGCACTTCAATTACGAAAACGGCCAGTTATCGGCGCTGGAGTCCAAGAACCAGAACGCGCAGGGCGCCCTGCAGGCGATTCAGACGACCAACGAAATCCTGCTGGCCGAGGCTCAGCAGCTGCAGCTGATGCGCCAACTACTCATCACCCTGATCAACGCGGAAGGCGTCTATAACGGCCATCGGCTCAATATGGAGGCGCAGGCCGCAGCACAGTCGGGCGAATTTCTCAGCTCTGGAGGCACGGAACCATGAAACCGGCGCGATGCTTTGCAATCGGACTTCTGTTCGCATTGGCGCTGATCGTGGCATGCAACCGCAAGCCGTGGATTCAGACCAGGGACGCCGGCGCCGCGCTTAAGGCCCTAGCAGGGCGTTGATA
>JAJYYI010000118.1 GCA_021801125.1 Deltaproteobacteria bacterium
GGGGGTGGAGTAGCTCCCAAGGGTTCGGCTGTTCGCCGATTAAAGTGGCACGCGAGCTGGGTTCAGAACGTCGTGAGACAGTTCGGTCCCTATCCGCCGTGGGCGTAGGATACTTGAGGGGTGCTGTCCCTAGTACGAGAGGACCGGGACGGACGCACCGCTGGTGTACCGGTTGTGGCGCCAGCCGCACCGCCGGGTAGCCATGTGCGGAAGGGATAACCGCTGAAGGCATATAAGCGGGAAGCCCTCCCCAAGATGAGGTATCCCGAGCTTATGCTCCTAAAGGCCCCTTCTAGACCAGGAGGTTGATAGGCCGGAGGTGGAAGCGCTGCAAGGCGTGGAGCTGACCGGTACTAATAGGCCGTGCGGCTTGACCGCTTAATTATCGCCGCTCCTAAGCAAGGTGGCGATTGTAAGGTCTGGTGCTCAAGCGCGGGATTTGATTGAAGAACTTACCCCAGTTGTCAAATTCAAAGCTCTACGCTTTCCGGTCGCCATAGCGAGGGGGAAACACCCGTTCCCATCCCGAACACGGCAGTTAAGCCCCTCAGCGCCGATGGTACTGTGCTGTGTGCACGGGAGAGTAGGTCGCGGCCGGGATTCCTCAAGACGGCCGGAGCTTTTGGCTCCGACCGTCTTTTTTTTCCGCGCGTCACGAAGCCGGAACGCTAAGAATCCAACGCTGAGAACCTTAAGTCCGTGGCAGCCCAGGACGCTCTTGGCCTTGACAGGAGCGCCTGCAGGGGGTCAGACTGTACTCAGCCTTTAATTCGCTCCAGTGAGGGCGAGAAGGGAACAGTCAGTGAAGCTTCGTTTGCCGGCTTCAAGCAGCCGCCGCAAAATTCCAACGGTCAAAGTATGAGGCGCACCATTGAGCGGGGAGGCCGCGAACGTCCAAGCTCGTCCGCCAGTTCCGCAACTTCGTCTGTGGACGCCAAGCCGACGGCCGAGGCGAACGGTCCGGGTGCCCCTGCGGTGATGGATGCGCCCGATATCGCGCGCACGATCCGCCGCCTGGCGCATGAGATTGACGAGCGCAACGACGTTCACGGCCTCGCCTTGGTGGGAATTGTGCGCCGCGGTGCTGCGCTCTCGCAGCGCTTGCGCAGCTTGCTGGCCGAGATGGGGCGCGGGGAAATTCCCGCGGGCACGCTCGACATTTCGTTATATCGCGATGACGGAAAGGGTGCCGGCGGTGACCCGCGGTTGCTCGACCGCAGCGTCCCTTATTCGCGGAGCGGTCGGAGAGTCGTCCTTGTCGACGATGTGCTCTACACCGGCCGAACGATACGTGCCGCGCTTGAGGCGCTCGCCGACCTGGGGCGCCCGCGTTCGGTGCAACTCGCGGTCCTGGTAGATCGCGGCGGACGTGAGCTGCCAATTCGCGCTGACTACGTGGGCAAAAACGTAGCGGCCAACCCAAATCAAAGAGTCTATGTGCGCCTGGCCGAGATTGACGGGATCGACGCCGTTATCGTCGGCCAAGGGAGCAAATGACGTTGCGGACGGTTTTCTTGGCGCAAGCCGCTCGATGCCTCGTTTGGCGAAAAACGATCTGATCTCGATCGACGACCTCGAAATCGAGGAGATCGAACGAATCTTTGTCGCGGCCGACGAATTTTCGCACTCGCTGGAGCGCGGCGATACGCCGCGTCTGGCCGAAGGCCTGGTGATGGCCACGCTTTTTTACGAGCCGTCGACGCGCACGCGTCTGAGCTTTGAGTCCGCGATGCATCGCCTGGGCGGTGCAGTTATAAGCGCGGCTGAGATGCAGAGCAGCTCGGCCGCCAAGGGAGAAAGTCTCGCTGACACCGTGCGCGTTGTGTCGGCATACGCGGATATGGTGGTCCTGCGCCATCCGTGCGAGGGTGCGGCCAAGGTGGCTTCCGCGTACGCGACCGTCCCGGTGATAAACGCGGGCGACGGCAGCCGCGAGCACCCCACGCAGACGCTGTGCGACCTTTACGTGTTGCGCAAGAGAAAGGGACGTCTCAAGGGCTTGACCGTCGCGCTGTGCGGCGACCTGCGTTATGGCCGCACGGTGCATTCACTGATGTATGCGCTGGCGCGTTTTGGCGCGAACATCTTGGCCGCTCCGACTCGCGCGATGGAGGTGCCGGAGCATGTGCTGGCGCGCCTTGCTGTGCAGCGCGGCTACAGCTACGCGACGGTCAGCATGAACGAGCTTGATTCGCTCGCTCCAGACCTGGACGCTCTCTACCTGACGCCGAACGGACCGCATCAGATGGCGCTTTTCACTGGTGAGATGGCGCAGGGCGCGGCGCGGCAAGTCGCGCCGGTGCTCGATGCGCTTTACGTTACACGCGCCCAGCGCGAACGCCACGGGGATGAAGCGGGCCGCGTGCACGGCTACTTGCACGTCGACGCGCGTACGATGCGCGGCGCGCGGACCCAACAGGCCGTGATTATGCATCCGTTGCCGCGCACCGACGAGCTTGCCTACGAACTCGACAGCGATCCGCGCGCGATCTACTTCGAGCAGGCTGCCGCGGGGGTGCCGGTGCGGATGGCGCTGATCGCCCGACTGGTTCAGCACAAGGCCGAGGTCGTTAAACCCAAATCGCCCGATTCGGTGTTGTTGTTGCGCCTTAAGGCGACGCCGCAGCCGGTATGCGAGAATCACAATTGCATCACTCGGAGCGAGAGCGCCTACCTGCCGCCGCGCTTCAGGCTCGCCGCCTGGAGCGGTAGAACGGGCCGCTCCGGCCTCGCCCTTCAATGCGATTTCTGCGAACAGGAAACGACGGTCGAGTATATCGGGAACACGCGCTCTCGCCGTTACTACCGCTTCGATGAGAACCTTGGCAGTTACGCTCGGCGCTGGCTCGAGGAAGGCACGCTTGCCGTCTTCCGAGACCCAAAGCAAGCCGAAGAGAGCGGCTACGAGCCGTACCGCAGAGGCCCGCAGCGCGAAGTGATGAACGCGGCGGAGATGGCGCGGGCCGTCGAATCGCTGGCCGAGCAGTTGATCGACGACCTAACGGATCTCACCGCGGTAACGATCGTAGGCGTGCTAAGCCAAGGCGCGACGCTGGCCTTGCGCGTGCGCGACTGCATCGAACGGCGAAGTGGTCTGCGAATTCCTTGCGCGGCGGTTAACGTTCTCGGTGAAGACGGCGTCCTCCTGGACATGGACGGCGGCAGCAACGTCGCCGTCGACAGCCGCACGATAGTGCTCTTAGACGACGTCATTAACAGTGGATGGACCGTGCAGCGTGCGATGGCGGCGCTGTGGAAGATGGGCCGGCCGGCGGCTGTGAAGCTGGCGGTGTTGATCGACCGAGGCCATCGGATGCTTCCGATAAGACCCAACTACGCTGGCAAAAACCTGCCAACCGCGACTTCCGAGCGAGTGCGCGTCTACCTGGGCGATCACGCCGCGCAAGGCAAGCGCAAAGCACCCGAGCGCGCGGTGGTGTTCTCGATGGTTGAGTCGCTCAGCGCAGCCGAACAACAGGAGACGGGTTGAAAACGCTTTTTTTGCGCGCAGCCCGCGTGATCGATCCGTCACACGCGTATGACGCGGTGGCTGACGTGAAGTTAGCCGAGGGTCGTATCACGGCTTTGACCCCTCCCGGTGCGATCGCCGAGGAGCCTGGCGCACTCGAACTGCGCGTCGACGGACTGTGGCTGATGCCAGGTTTTTGCGACCCGCATGTCCATTTGCGCGACCCCGGTTGGCCGCAGAAGGAGACGATTGTCGACGGACTTCGTGCGGCTGCCGCCGGGGGCTTTACCGCGGTAGCCGCAATGGCCAACACGCGGCCTGTAAACGACAGCCCGGAGGTCACGCGCTATATGCTCGAGCGCGCCAAGGAAGCCGGCGGTCCCAAACTTTACCCGGTGTCTGCGGTGAGCCGTGGTCTCGAAGGCAAGGAAGCCGTGGATTTCGCCGCGATGGCCGCGGCGGGCGTGCGTATGTTCTCCGACGACGGCATGCCAATTGACGATCCGCGGCTTTTCGTGCGGGCGCTGGATGAAGCGCGGGCGGTAGGTTTGGCCTTGTCTCTTCATGAGGAGGATCGCGCGCTCTCCTTCGGACGCGGCGTGAACCAAGGTGAAGCCGCGCTGCGGCTCGGGCTTAACGGAGCACCTCCATCCGCGGAAAGCCAGCGCCTTGCGCGCGACCTCTCCCTGGCTCGCGGCCATGAAGGCTGGCTCCATGTTGCGCATGTCTCAACCGCCGAGTCTCTGGCCCTGATTCGCGACGCTCGCCAGCGCGGCATCAGCGTTACCTGCGAGGTCACTCCCCACCATTTCAGCCTCGATGAAAGCGAGGTGCTAAGATGGGGCTCATACGCCAAGATGAGCCCGCCGCTGCGCGCCTCTGGCGACGTGGAGGCTCTGCTGACCGGGCTGGTCGATGGAACCATAGACATGATCGCCACCGATCATGCGCCCCATGACGACGTTTCCAAGGAGCTGTCATCCTTCGACGCGCCCCCTGGCCAACGTGCTCTGGCGCAGCCGCTTGCGGAGCTACAGGTCGCTGCCTTTGAGCGCGCCGCCAACGGCGTGACGGGACTGGAGACCGCGGTTGGGCTCGCGATGGCTCTCTTTCACCGGGGGCTGATTACGCCCGCGCGCCTGGTGGACCTGATGGCCCTAAATCCGGCGCGGCTGCTGGGGCTTGAGCCAGGCGGCATCAGGGTTGGGGCTCCCGCTGATATCACGGTGATCGATCCCGAGCGAAGCTGGAGGGTTGACGCCGATCGGATGCTCTCGCGCTCGCGGAATACCCCATTCGCCGGACGGGTCTTGAAAGGCAAGGTGGTGCTGACGATAGTGAGCGGCGAAATAGTTTTTGACGGCCGGCAGGAGGTTGCGCAGTGAAAGACGGCGCGCGAACTAAGCGGGCGATGCTCGCGCTGGCCGACGGTCGCGTCTTCACCGGGTATGCGTTCGGCGCGGTTGGTGAAGCGGTGGGCGAGATGGTATTCAACACCGCGATGACCGGCTATCAAGAAGTGCTAACCGATCCCTCGTACTGCGGCCAGTTGGTGTGCATGACGTATCCCGAGATCGGGAACGTCGGAGTGAACGAGGATGACGCCGAATCAGCGCGCATCTACGTTGAGGGACTGATCGTCAAGGAATGCTGGCGAGCGCCTTCCAACTGGCGTTCGCGGATGTCGCTCGACGAGTACCTGGAACGGAGCAATGTAGTAGGAATCGAGGGTATCGACACGCGCGCCTTGGTGCGCCACATCCGCGAGCACGGCGCCCAGCAAGGCGTAGTTTCATCGATCGACCTCGATCCGGTAAGCCTCGTCGCCAAGGCCAAGGCCGCGCCGAGTATCGTGGGCTGCGACCTTGTGCGTCGCGTTACGTGCGAAGCGGCGTACGACTGGGAGTTGGGAGAGTGGGAACTCGCCGGCGGGTTCAAGCGGGTGAGTCCTGAGGAGATGCGCAACCGCCCCCGCGTTATCGCGATAGATTACGGAATCAAGCGCAACATCTTGCGCCGCTTGACCGCGGCCGGTTTCCGCGTCAGGGTCGTGCCCGCCTTTGCAACCGCGCAGGAGATCCTCGCTCAGGGGCCGGACGCAATCTTCCTATCCAACGGCCCAGGCGATCCGGAAGCGGTTGATTACGCGCGCGACGCCGTGGCCGCGTTGCTCGGCAAACGGCCCATCTTCGGCATCTGCCTAGGCCATCAGATCCTCGCACTGGCGCTAGGTGGGAAAACCTACAAGCTCGCGTTTGGTCACCATGGAGCTAATCACCCGGTGCTGGACCTGAAGACCGGACGCGTGGAAATAACTTCGCAAAACCACGGTTTTGCGGCCGACGAGGCTTCGCTGCGCGGCCTTGCCGAGTTATCGCACGTAAACCTCAACGATCGCACCATTGAGGGTCTACGCGGACTCGGTTCGCCGTTTTTCACGGTTCAATATCATCCGGAAGCTTCGCCAGGGCCGCACGACGCGGATTACTTATTCAGGCGGTTCTATCGGCTGACCGAGCTGTTCGCCCGTTACGGCGCGCAAGCGCTGGAGCGGCTTCAGTCGGAACAGTAGCGCGCATGACCGCCGGCAGCATTTTCGCCGTAAGGAAGTAGCACGTTGGGGCGACGTCAAGATCTGAAGTCGGTTTTCGTGATCGGCTCGGGACCGATCACAATCGGGCAGGCCTGCGAGTTCGATTATTCGGGAACGCAGGCGCTCAAGGCGCTCAAAGAGGAGGGCCTGCGCGTCATTCTGCTTAACTCGAACCCTGCCACGATCATGACCGATCCCGAATTTGCCGATCTCACCTATATCGAGCCGCTCACCCCCGAAGTTGCGGCCGAGGTGATTGGCCGCGAACGGCCGGATGCCCTGCTTCCCACTCTCGGCGGTCAGACCGCGCTCAATCTGGCGATCGAACTTGCTGAGAACGGCACACTAGAGCGCTTCGGCGTGGAGCTTATCGGCGCGAGCTTGGCCGCGATAAAGAAGGCGGAAGATCGCGACATGTTTCGCCAGGCGATGCTCAAGATCGGCCTCGATTTGCCGGCTTCGGTGATCGCGCGGTCGACGGAGCAGGCCGAGCACGCCGTCGAAAAGCTTGGGCTTCCCGTGATCATTCGCCCGTCTCGCACGTTGGGCGGTACCGGCGGAGCGCTTGCGCGCGACCACGCCGAGTTTCGCGACAAGGTTGAACGTGGTCTGACCAGCTCTCCCAGCCATGAAGTTCTCATTGAGGAGTCCATCGCTGGCTGGAAAGAATTCGAGCTCGAGGTCATGCGGGATCGGGCCGACAACGTCGTGATCATATGCTCGATCGAGAACCTCGATCCGATGGGCGTTCATACCGGAGATTCGATCACCGTCGCTCCCGCCCAAACGCTGACCGACAAGGAATACCAAATCATGCGGGACGCGGCCCAGCGGATTATTCGCGAGATCGGCGTCGATACAGGCGGCTCGAATATTCAATTCGCGATTCATCCCGAGACCGGCCGGATGGTGGTAATCGAGATGAACCCGCGGGTCTCGCGCAGCTCCGCTTTGGCCTCCAAGGCAACGGGCTTTCCGATTGCGAAGATCGCCGCGCGCCTTGCGGTAGGCTACCGCTTGGACGAGCTGCCCAACGATATCACGCGCAAGACGCCCGCATGCTTCGAGCCGACTATCGACTACGTCGTGACCAAGATTCCGCGCTTCGCCTTCGAAAAATTTCGCGACGCCGCCGACGAGCTGGGTCCCCAGATGAAGTCGGTCGGTGAAGCGATGGCTATCGGGCGCACGTTCAAGGAGTCCCTGCAAAAGGCCTTGCGCTCGCTGGAGATAGACTCGTTCGGCCTTGAAAGCCCCAACGGTGCGGGGCTCAAAGGCTTGCCTCGCGCGGCGATCCTGGAACGGCTCAGGACGCCCAGCAGCCGGCGTCTCTACTATGTGGCGGACGCTCTGCGCCTGGGGGTCTCGGTCGAGGAAGTTTGCGCCGAGAGCCGAATCGATCCCTGGTTTGTGCGCTCTGTCGCCGAAATCGTCGAGGTGGAACGCGAACTCAGCGCCGCGGGATTGCCCGCCAAGGAGCGGCTGCGCGAAGTGAAGGGGATGGGTTTTTCCGACCGGCGGATCGGCGAGTTGACCGGCGCCGGCGAGATTAAGGTAGCCCACTATCGGCGCAGGCTCGAAGTAAAGCCCGTGTTTAAAACCGTTGATACCTGCGCCGCCGAGTTTCAGGCGTTCACGCCTTACCTCTACTCGGCCTACGAGGGCGAGGACGAATCGCGCCCCAGCTCCAGGCGCAAGATCATGATTCTCGGCGGCGGCCCGAATCGGATCGGGCAGGGGATCGAGTTCGATTACTGCTGCGTTCACGCCAGCTTGGCGCTGCGCGAGGCGGGCTACGAAACGATCATGGTGAACTGCAATCCGGAGACGGTCTCCACGGATTACGACGTCTCCGACCGGCTCTACTTTGAGCCGCTGACCTTCGAGGACGTGTCGGCGATTTTGGAAGTCGAGCGGCCTGAGGGCGTGATCGTCCAGTTCGGCGGCCAAACGCCGCTCAAACTCGCAGGGTCGTTGGCGCGCGCGGGCGCGCGCATTTTAGGGACGTCGCCTGACGCGATCGATCGCGCCGAAGACCGCGAGCGCTTCAATGCGCTGGTGCAGACGCTCAATCTCAAACAGCCCCGCGGGATGCTCGCGCGCAACGCTCAGGAGGCGCTGGACGGCGCGGCGAGTATCGGTTACCCGGTGCTGATTCGGCCGTCCTACGTCCTCGGCGGCCGCGCAATGGAAGTCATATGGGACGAGAAGGGCCTTAAGGCCTATGTCACGCAGGCGCTCATGGCTTCCGAGACGAGGCCGCTGCTCGTCGACCGTTACCTGGAAGGAGCGGTCGAGGTCGATGTGGACGCGATCGCGGACGGCGAACGAGTCGTGATCGGCGGTATGATGGAGCATGTCGAGCCGGCCGGAATCCATTCCGGCGACAGCGCTTGCGTGCTGCCCCCACGCTCGCTCACGTCCGCGTTGCTCGCGGAGCTTTCGCGATGGACTAAGCTGCTCGCGCGCGAGCTGGGCGTCGTTGGCTTGATCAACGTCCAGTACGCGATTTTCCATGACGAAGTGTACGTTCTGGAGGTAAACCCCAGGGCCTCGCGCACCGTACCATTCGTGAGCAAGGCGATCGGCGTACCTCTGGCCAAACTTGCGGCGTTGGTCATGATCGGCCGAAAGCTTTCAAGTCTTGGCTTCACCGAGGAACGAATACCGCGCCACATCTCGGTCAAGGAGTCGGTTTTCCCCTTCTCGCGCTTCCCCGGCGTTGATCCGCTACTGGGGCCGGAAATGAAATCGACCGGCGAGGTGATGGGAATTGACGACTCGTTCGCGCCCGCCTTCGCCAGGGCGCAAACGGCGGCTCTGACTCCCTTACCTCGCGAGGGGACGGTCTTCCTGAGCGTGCGCGACGCTGATAAGTCTCGAATTGAATCGTTAGCCAGCGGTCTTTCCAGGACCGGGTTTCATCTTGTGGCGACCGAGGGCACGGCGCGCTACTTGCGCGCGCTGGGGTTTGCATGCAAGACGGTGAACAAGGTCGCTCAGGGCAGCCCCCACGTGGTTGATCTCATTCGCTCGGGGAAAATCGCGATGGTGGTGAACACGCCCGAGGCCACGGGCGCGGTTGATTCAGCTTCGATTCGGCGCACCGCGCTCGAACGTCGAGTGCCCTATTTCACGACGATAGCCGGGGCGCAGGCCGCGGCGGAGGCCATAGCAGCGCTCAAACAGCGGAGTTTGAGCGTGCGCTCGCTGCAGGACTACCATCGCGAGTGACCGCAGTCTCAAGACCTTCGAATCCGGGAACGTCCGTATCGCCGGAAAGTCCGGTCGAATCACTGGCCGGAATCGGACCGAGGCGCGCCGCGGCATTGAAGTCTCGCGGCATCGTTACCGCGCTTGACTGCGTATTCCATCTGCCGTTTCGCTACGAGGACTGGCGCAGCCTGTGCGAGCCGCGCGCGCTCGAGCCCGGAATGACCGCGACTCTGGCCGGAACGCTGCGCCGGTCAAGCGAGGGCATGATGCCGCGGGTGGGCTACGGGCGCAGGATGGTCACCGGCCGGCTGCTCGTCGGAAATGAGGCCGTGCGCCTGGTATGGTTCAATCTGCCTACTTACCTGGCGCGCCTGATCCCGTTCGGTCGCACGGCGATTGTTCACGGCAAGGTGTCGGCCGCTCCCGACGAAGAATTGCAAATCGTCAACCCGGCTTTTCACGTTGCTGATTCTTCTCCCGCGCCCGCCCTGCGCCCGGTATACGGGCTACCATCGGCGGTTGGTCAGCGCCTTTTCTCCGAGCTGGTGCGCAAGCTGCTACGCGACCTCGACCCCAAGGCCGTCGAAGCAATCCCGCGCGCGCTTCGACGCGCTGCGGGCCTCTTCGAGACGATCGAGGCGCTGCGCTATCTTCACTGCCCGCCCGCGTCAGCCGATCTCTCGGAACTGTGCGAGGCGCGCAGCGAGGCGCATCACCTGCTCGCGTTGGAAGAGCTGTTCGCGTTCGAGCTTGCGATGCAGTTAGATCGCCGTCGCGCGCAGGCAAAGCCGGGGTTCGCTTTTTCCCCGTCGAGTTCGCTTAGCTCCGCTCTGCTTGCGTCGCTGCCGTTTTCGCTGACGGGTGCGCAGCAACGCGTGATTCGAGAGATTGACGCTGACGTAACCGTTGGCCGCCCGATGAACCGGCTATTGGTTGGCGACGTCGGCAGCGGCAAGACGGTTGTGGCTTTATGGGCCGCAATGCGTGCTGTCGAGTCCGGGCGGCAGGCTGCGGTCATGGCGCCGACCGAACTTCTCGCCGAACAGCATCACCGCGCGTTTCAAAAATACGGCGCCGGATTGGGCGTGCCTTGCGCGCTGCTCACATCGGGAGTCGGCGCTGCGGCACGCGCGCAATGCCTGCGCGATCTGGCGCGCGGGCGGATCTCCCTCGTTTTCGGAACGCATGCTCTGATTCAACGGTCGGTGGCGATTGCGAATTTGGGTCTGGCGGTCATTGACGAGCAGCATCGCTTTGGCGTCTTTGACCGCGCCAGGCTCAAGGCGCTGGGGCCGAATGCGCATATGCTGCTGATGACGGCGACGCCGATACCGCGCAGCCTCGCGCTCGTTCTTTTCGCCAACCTGGATGTTTCGTTTCTCGACGAGATGCCGCCGGCGCGCTGGCACGTCGCAACGCGGATGGTCGCGGAGAGTGACTTCGAGACCGTCGAACGGCTCGCGCGCGACAAGGTGCGCGACGGCGGCCGCGCCTATTTCGTTTTGCCCGCGATTGGAGAAGACGAGGAAACCGCGGATGAAAGGGCGGGGATGCCGACGGTCGCGGCGATGGCGCGCCGCCTTGCTCGCGGCGCGCTCGGCGACCTCAAGATTGGCGTCTTGCATGGCCGCATGGCTGGGGCGCAGCGGCAAGCCATGATGCGAAACTTTCGCGAGGGCAAGCTTGACGTCTTAGTCGCGACTACGATGGTCGAGGTGGGAATCGACGTGCCCGAGGCGAGCGCAATGGTGATCATTGACGCGCATCGTTACGGGCTCGCTCAGCTTCACCAGTTGCGCGGGCGGGTCGGGCGCAGCGATCTCAAGGCGGAGTGCGTCTTGGTAGTTCCAGAGGATCTTGATCCCAAGGCGCGCGCCCGTCTGGCCGTCTTGCTTGACTGCTCAGACGGCGCCGAGGTCGCACGCGCTGACCTCGAGCTGCGAGGTCCGGGTGACTTATTGGGCAGCCGCCAAAGCGGGGCCCTGCCGCTGCGCTTCGCGCGCTTCGTGGGGAGCGTCGAGCTTATCGCAAAGGCGCGCGCGATGGCCGAGCAGCTGCTCGCCTCGCCGTCCGGCATCAGGGGTCCCGAAGCGTCGGGAGCGCGCCAGGCGCTCAAGCGGATGCTGCGGCACGGCTTCGGCCTCGCCGACGTGGGTTAGGCCCGAGCCGCAGCTGTCGCTGCTCTTCGCTCCGCGCACCTCGCGTCAGCGCGAGGTCCCAACTGCCCAGCCGTCGGCGGCCTCGGCGTGCGACGAGGTCATGCTGGGCCGTACAGAGAAGACGGCGTGGTGATGGGTGGGGGAAGGCGCGCGGACCGGCATGGGGGTTGGCGCGGCTGGGGCGAGTGCATGCACGGTGGCGGTGCGCCAGACGCAATCGGCGATTCGTCTATTCTCCGGCGCGGCTTCCCCAGCGACTATCAGCACCGAATTCCCTTTTCGCTCGACTCGACGCACGCCAAGACCTTCCGGCAGGCTTGCCGCGATCTCTTGATAAGCCGAATAGAAACGGTCGGCGGCGTATCCGCTCTCCAGCACCAGGAGCCATGCCACGGCCGTGGCGGAATTTTTTCGCAGGATCGCCATATGGTCGCCACGCCAGTAACCGGCCAGAAGCTCGGCTTCGGATTGTCGTTTGAGATGAATCTTCAGCAGCACCTGCAAAAGAAACTCGCCGAGGGTGTCGTCTTCCACCTTGCGCCATCCGTCGAACGGCTCGTCAAAGCATCGGAAGGCGACCTCGACGGGAGAAGTGAAGTGCTCGAAGTACAGGCTCGGGTGCATCACCTGGCGGGTTGACTGAGGCGGCTTCGCATAGATTGCGTCAACCGCGGACCATCCGCCGCGCCTCAACGCCTGCGCGACGAATTTGGCCCCGGCCGTGTACTCGAAGATGACCGGCTCGCTCACTCCAGGCGCTATGTCGGGTGTGTCCTTGACGAATTCGCTCGGCAGAGCCGAAAGGTCCGAGACCAGTTTGTCGACCGTGGCGGGGTCGAGCCCTCCGGCCACGTAGTCAAAGCCGGCCAGTGTGGCGTCGCCCTCGGCCACCGCGCTCAAGGCCAGCGTGCGGTCGTCGTCTTCCTTGAGCTGGTCAAGTTTCCGCTCTAGGTCGAAGTGTTGGTCCTGCAATGCATGGGTCAGTTCATGCGCGAGCACCATCTGCCCGACGGCGTCGCGTTGGCCGATAAACTGCGCGAGTCCGAACCAGAGGCCGGCGTCGGTTCCGCCGCTGAGCAAGACCATGATCTTCTCGTCGCCGTCGTAAAAGGCCGCGACCTGATCTTCCAGCAGCTTGAGATTCGCCGCTTTGAGATCGATTCCTTGGGGGTACAGGCCGACCAGAGCGCCGCCAGCTCCTTCGTTTCTGAATTCCTCGTCGGAGATTTTCCGCGACAGCTCCTCGCTGAGAATCTTCCTGGCCTCGGCCGGGCTCTCGAGCAAGAGCGGGACGTCCGTCTTGAACGACAACTGGCGCGTATGCTGGATGCCTTGCTTCACGGCGCGGACCTGCGACTGATTGATGCGGCCCTTATGCACCAATTGGTAGGCGCATCCGACGAACGCTAGCGCGCATAACAGGACGAAATACCGGCCGCGCATACGGCGGTCCCCGCGTCCTCGCTCGCGCTTCATTCTCGACCAATTACGACAGGAAACCGCGGATTGACGGTTTGATGAGCACGGGCAAGCGCTTGGTCCCACGTCGTAAAGTTGCCCATGCGCACGCGGTAGTAACGATGATGGCCAAGCTTTACCCGGTCTATCGCGACGTCAGGGTAGGCCGCCAGCAGATTCGCTTGCAGACGCTTGGCCGCCGCGAGGTTGTTAAAGAGGCCGACCTGGACATAGTAACGGTGATGCTTCGAAGCGGGGCTGCGGTTTGAGCCCACGCGCAGCACGTCGATTCGGACGGGAGCCGTGCCAGGCCCGATCATCCCCAGGACCGAAGCGGCCTTGTGGGAGAGGTCGATATGGCGGCCCTTCACGTACGGCCCGCGGTCGTTTATACGCACCAGCACCGATCGGCCGTTTCGCAGGTTGGTCACCGCGACCACCGTTCCCAATGGGAGAGTGGGTGACGCAGCGGTTAGGTCCTCTTGGTTATAAATCTCCCCGTTGGCGGTCCGCTTGCCGTGGAAGCCAGGTCCGTACCACGAAGCGACACCCACGGTGGAGCGCTGGACCGGGGTCGGCGGTGGTGGTTGGGTCGATGTCGTCGCTTTGCGGCCGGCGCAGGAGTAAATGACAAATACGAGCGCCGCCGGCGTCCACCACCTCATCCGCCGCATCCCACGACCTCTTCTCTCGGAATGCCCTGGCTATGCCAAGGATACTTGGCGACTACGAGGTGATGCAAACAAGCAAGCTCAGTTCGTGGCGCCGCGGGCGACGTGGTAAAATAGCACTACGCATGGTTTTCGGCCCAGCCTTATATATTCCAGCCTTTGCCGGCCGGGGCGCTCGTTGCTGGCCCCGAAAAGGTGTCAATGCTGCGCGATAGAGAGCAACTCGAGGCGTTGGAAGAGCGAACGCTTGCCGCGTACGCGATGAGGTCACGTCAAAGCCGCAAGCGGCGCTTTGACGAGCCGGAGCATCCGCTGCGAACCGTCTTTCAACGCGACCGCGACCGGATCGTCCACAGCGCCGCGTTTCGCCGCCTCGAATACAAAACTCAGGTTTTCGTCAACCACGAAGGTGATTACTACCGCACTCGGCTGACGCACACGCTCGAAACCGCTCAGATAACGCGCACGATCGCGCGAATGCTCGGTTTGAATGAAGACCTGGCCGAGGCCGTCGCCCTTGCTCACGACCTTGGCCATCCGCCTTTCGGTCACGCTGGGGAAAGGATCCTCAACGAGCTGATGGAAGATTACGGCGGCTTTGATCACAACGCGCAAAGCCTGCGCACGGTCGATTGGATCGAGGTCCGGTACCCCCATTTTCGCGGCCTTAACCTCAGCCACGAAGTGCGAGAGGGAATAATCAAACATTCCGACTTCCACAACCGGCCCGCCGCCGTCGAGTTCGACGTCGAGATGTATCCGTGCTTGGAAGCTCAGATCGTTGATCTCGCCGATGAAATTGCTTACTCAGCCCATGACGTGGACGACGGAATCAAGTCGCAGATGCTTACGGCAGAAGATTTGAAAGAATCGCGCCTTTACACCGAAGCGGCCAAGCTCGCCGAAGAAGAGGGTGCGGGGTGTGACTCGAGTGTGCGGCGGTATCAGACGGTGACGCGGATGATCAACGGCATGGTTGGCGACCTGGTGAATTCAATCAACCAGGAGACCCAACGCGCCGACATTAAGAGCGTCGAAGACGTCCGGCAAGCCGGACGAACCCTGGCCCATTTCAGCCCCCAGATGGACGAACGGGTCCGCGAGCATAAGCGAATCATGACCGCTCGGTTGTACCTGCATTATCGCGTGCGGCGGATGACGGAGAAGGCGGCGCGGGTTATCGAGCAGCTATTTAAGGCGTACATGAAGGAGCCGGCGCAGATGCCGCCGCATGTGCTGGCGCGAATCGAACGCGATGGCGAGCTCCAGGCGCGAGTGGTTGCCGACTATATTGCCGGTATGACCGATCGTTTCGCGCTCCAGGAGCATCGCAAGCTCTTCGATCCCCACGAGCGGGTTTAGCATAATGCCGGTCAATTCCGCATCCAGGAACCGTTGACGCGCTGCGTTTGATGGGTATCATCCTTTGCGGCGTGGCCTGCTTGTTCGAGCGGGTTCGCTAAAGACACCGCCAAAGACTAACCGGAGCCGGGCGAGGTATTATGTCCGCGATTATCATGGATGGCCGGGCTTTGAGTGAGAAGCTCAAGCCCGAAGTCAGGCGTCATGCGCAGGAGTTGAAGGATAAGTATGGCTGGACCCCGACCTTGGCCGCGATACTGGTCGGCGACGATCCGGCTTCGCGTCAATACGTGCGAAACAAGCAGCGCTTCGCCGCCGAGCTCGGTCTGGGCAGCGAGCTTTTCACCGTAGCTGCAGCGCAGGCGTCTACCGAGGGCTTGCTCAAGCTGGTTCGGCGGCTAAACCGCGACCCTCGCATCGCGGGTATCCTTATCCAGTTGCCCCTGCCGGAAAGCGTTGACCGCTATACGTTGTTTGACGAGATCGACCCGCTTAAGGACGTAGACGCTGTTTCGTCCACCGTGGTGGGTGGATTTTATCGCGGTCACTGGGGGTACTTTATCCCATGCACGCCGCGCGGCGTCTTGGCCTTTCTTGACCACTACCAAGTCCCAGTCGAAGGCGCGCAAACCGTGGTGATTGGACGTAGCGATATAGCGGGCAAGCCTCTTGCCCTGATACTCGGCGGCCGGATGCGTAATGCCACCGTGACATGGTGCCATACGCGTACGCAAAATCTTGCGGAAATCTGCCGCCAGGCTGATTTGTTGATTTCATGCGCAGGGGCTGACCCAGGCCGCCCGTTCCTTGTCACCGCTGACATGGTGAAGCCGGGAGCCTGCGTTATCGACGTGGGCTTCCGCCGTGTAGGGCCGAACCGCTTCGTTGGCGACGTTGACTTTGAGGCGGTGAAAGAAGTAGCCGGCTGGGTGACGCTCAACCCTGGCGGCACCGGCCCGATGACGGTGTTGGCCCTTATGCAGAATGTCGTGGACGCTGCGCGTTACCTGCTCGGGCTCGAACGGGCCCATTACTCCGTCTAGTTGCCGCTTCGCCGGTTGTCCGCAACATTCGTGCCGCGAAGAGCGAGCACATCGGGTGCGCGAGGAGAACTTTGCGCCCTGCAACCGGGTGACGCCTGCTGAGGATACGCGCCGTCGGGTTTCTCAGTTGCGCTCGACCTGGGGCACGATGTGCGATTGGACGTCTTTCGTAAGCTTAAGCGGTTTCGATAACGATCTTATCGTTCAAGGTCGCCTGGGCGCGCTGCGCCGCGCCGGCGGCAAGCTCTATCGCTTGTGCCGCCCCGAGGACCAACGACGATAAGCGCCACGGCGCAAGCGCGTGGTCTATCTTGATGATTCTGTTATTGCGATCGAGAAATACAATGTCGATGGCAAAGCGCATGAAAAACGTATGCATCCACATGAGCGGAAAGATCGGACCGGCGCCGAACAGCAGCCCCTCGTCGTCCTCGAGCGCGGCGCGATTTAGCAGACCCCGCATCCGCTGGAGGCTGCCGCGAGTCGTGCTCAGCCGGGCGCAAAGCAGGGTGCCTTGGGTCTGATTAATCGCGCGCATGGGGCTTTGGCGAATCAATTCGAGCTCCGCTCGATAGCTCGGTGGTGGAGTAGGTTGATAGCGTACAGTGCAAGGCGCCACGTTTATTCCAAGCCGCCTCCGGGGCGCATGCCGCAACGTTTCTCTTGCCGGACCGTCTGGAAGCTGCGATTGTTCATCAAGTTGGAGCTAGCGCACGATCGCGGCCTTAGCAAGTTCGGAGATACCGTTCTGCCGCGCAACCCCGAAGGGCCGCCGCTATAGGAGAAGGACGCCGTCTGCTCAGATGCGACTGGTGGCGCAAGCTTTTCTCGGGCGGACGAGATTGGTTGGCGGCGACACGCTGTTCCAGACGCAAAGAACGGGCCAGAGCGGCGCCGCGTGGACCAGGTCGACTGGGTGAATGTGTGACACAGCGTGAGCAAGAATTGTTTCGGCCGGTTCGCCTGTCGGGCGCAAGCGCGCGAGACCGCGCTAATGGCGGCGAAGGCAGCTCTGACCAGCTTCAGACTATCGAAGGCAGTGTTGGTCAGCTTCTCTTTGTCAACGAGCAGACTGGGTACGGAGTCGCGCGTTTGGAGGTAAAGGAGTGCGACAAGTCGGCTCAGCGACCCTCGGGCGAAATAACGATCGTCGGCGAGCTGTTCGGCCTGATGCCGGGAATGCTGCTCAAGCTCAACGGCCAGTTCGAGCACCATCCCACCTTCGGCTCGCAATTCCGCGTGCAAAGTTTTGAGGTGCTTGCCGGCGCTGCGGTAGCTGCGCTGGAGCGTTATCTGAGAGACGAAGTGAAGGGCGTCGGTACGACGCTGGCTCGTCGGATCGGGCAGCGCTTCGGCAGCGAACTGGAGGAGGTGCTGACGCACTCTCCCGAGAGGCTTCGCGAGGTGCGGGGCCTCAGCGCTGCGGTGATCGAAAGGATCGCGTCTGTCTGGCGCCAGCGCGCCGGCCTGCGCGAGTTGACTATCTTTTTGCGCAGTCACGGCCTGTCGGGCGCCGTGGCGGCGCGAATCTATCGGCTGTACGGCGCCGAGGCAATCGAGATCATTAAGCGCGATCCCTACGTGCTCGCTCATTCGATTAGGGGTATCGGCTTTCGTACCGCCGACCTCTTCGCCGAGCGAATCGGGATTCCGCGCGAGTCAGTCGAGCGCGTGCGCGCGGCGATGCTCTACTTGCTGACCAGGATGGCGGAGGAGGGCCACGTATACGCCCCGTGGGAGCATCTGCAGGAGCAGCTCCGCGTTGGGCTCGAGATCGAGACCAGCCTGGCCGACGAGGCGACTTCTGACCTGGAGCGGCGCGGCGCCGTGGTTGTGGAAGCGGCCAAGGATGGGCGGCGCGCCGTCTATCTGCGCCAGCTATATCGTGCCGAAACGGAGCTAGCCGCTCTAGTCCATCGCTTGCGGGGCCGTCGCTCCTTCGACGGCGAGCGCATGAAACAGGCGGTAGAGAGCGCCGAAGGGCGCGCCGGCGTGACGCTCTCTGCTGAACAAAGGCGTGCGCTGCGCTTGGCGCTGGTGAATAAGGCGGCGGTGATCACGGGCGGACCAGGCACCGGGAAAACCACGCTCTTGCGCGTGTTGTTGGACGCCCTCGACACGCTCGGTCTTAAGTCGGCTTTGGCGGCGCCGACCGGCCGCGCCGCACGCAGACTGGCCGAAGCGACGGGCCGCGATGCCAAGACTATCCATCGGCTGCTCGAGTACTCTCCCGAGACGGGTGGCTTTATCCGCTGTGCGGAATTTCCGCTCACGGCTGACTACGTGATCGTCGATGAAGCCTCGATGATCGATCTCGAACTGGCTAAAAGCCTGGTGTCGGCGCTGGCGCCGGAGTCTTCGCTGGTGTTGGTCGGCGACCGCGACCAGTTGCCGTCGGTCGGGCCGGGGCGCGTCCTCGCCGATATTATCGCGTGCGGATTGCTTCCGGTGGTCGCGCTGCGGCAAGTCTATCGCCAGGACCGGCGCGGTCAGATCGTCGCCGGTGCGCATCGGATCAATCTGGGGCTGATGCCGGAGTTCGGCGGCGATGCCTCCAGCGATTTCTTCTTTCTCGAACGCAATGCGCCTGAAGAGGTCGCGGCGACTATCAAGCAGGTCGTCAGCGCGCGGCTGGTGGGCAATTTTGGCCTGCGTGACTTCTCGGATATTCAAGTGCTTTCGCCGATGAACCGGGGAATCATCGGCGTGCAGATGCTGAACCTCGAACTGCAGGCGCTGCTTAACCCGGCTGGTCGTACGGTGAAAGTTGGTGAGCGACAACTGCGCGAAGGCGATAGAGTAATACAGTTACGCAATAATTACGAGAAGCAGGTTTTTAACGGCGACATCGGGTGGGTCGAGCGGATCAACACCGAACGCGGCCGTTTGGAGGTGGTCTTTGACGACCATCGCGCGTATTACGATCTCCCCGCCGAGATAGACGAGTTAGCATTGGGGTACGTCATTTCGGTCCACAAAAGTCAGGGTAGTCAGTACCCCGCCGTCGTGCTGGCGCTGCATCACAGCCACTACCTGATGCTGCGCCGCAATCTTCTCTACACGGCGATCTCGCGCGCGGAGCGCGTATGCGTGATCGTGGGCTCGCGCGCCGCGCTTCAGCAAGCGGTCCGCAACGGGGAGGAAAGCCGCCGCTTCACCCGTCTGGCCGAGCGCTTGCGGTTGGCTATGGCGAGCGCGAGCAGCTAAGGACCCTGGTGACGCGAGCACGGTTCGCCGCAGAGTTTAGGATGGCCGCAGGCGTCGCCCGCGATAAGGCCGAAGCTCGCCCAGCGCCTCGACCAAGGCGTTGACCGCCGTGCGTACGCGCGAAGGGTCGTGGCCGCTCGCGGCCAGCCGATTTTCGACTTCGGCCAAGACCTTCTCATAGTCATGTTTAAAGTGTTTGTTGAGGTTGTGCCAGGGGATGCCCGCCAGCGCCTGTGCTGCCAGCGGGTCGACCTTGAGCGTGCCGCGGCGAAGCAGCGCGGCGATCGCCGGATAGCCGAGATAGCCCTGCCAGTACGAGGCGTTATCGCTGGAGCTAAGCTCGCGTCCGCCGTCGCCGATTTCGACTCGGTAGGTTCTGTCGCCCGAGGAGGAGCGCACGAGGGCGACATCCGGTTTGGCAAGCTCGCATCGCCCATCGCCGAGTGCGCCGAGGGCCTCGTAAAACTTGATAAGGGGCGGCATCTTCCAATACCTGCGCGGGCTTGCGGCGCCGCCACGGCCAGTTGTTGGCCCTGGCAATTTGGGCAGCATAGCGCCAATAGTATCATGGGTTTTATTGTTCACGCGATTTCGAGCCGCTTACTAGCGTTTTATAATGGAGAGACTACGCGATGGCATGCTCACCGATCGGCAAGTTGGACCATATTGGAATTGCGGTCAGAAGTATCGCTGAAGCGCGCAAGTTCTATGAAGGGATTTTGGGCGCGCGATTTATGTTTACCGCCGACAGTCCGGAGCGAGACCTCCGCTTTTGCGTGCTAGACCTCAATGGCCTGACCATTGAATTGCTTGAGCCTGCCGGGCAAGCCTCGCAGTTGCATCAGTTCCTGGAGAAACGTGGCGAAGGCGTGCATCATCTCACGTTCAACACTCCTGACACGAAACAACAGGTTGAGCGGCTCAAGCGCGAGGGCATGCGCGTCGTGGAGGAGCGAGAGTGGTCGCCGACGTCTTACGAGGCGTACATTTCTCCGCGCAGCGCTCACGGCGTCCTGCTCCAGTTAGGCTCGGGTTATCCGACGCTCAACAACGTTCCCGAGTGGACGCAGGCGGCCAAGAAGGATTGAACGGCCGTCGCCTCGCGCATGCGCGCCTCGCCTTGTGGACGCGAGTTTGGATTAGGTTCTGATAGCACCAGCCCTCGCGCCTAGGGCGTCATCCGATGGCATAGCGGACGCGCCGGAGTGCGTTGGTCTATCCGGCGGAAGGAGCAATTTTGGGCGTT
>JAJYYI010000026.1 GCA_021801125.1 Deltaproteobacteria bacterium
GTACGTCATCGACCTGGCCCGCGAGGTGCTGGAGGGCCGGGCCCGGCCGGAGGTGCCGGAGGGCAAGGCGGTGCTGGAGCAGCCGGAGGAGCTGGCCCGAACCGTCGCGCACTTCGTTGACACGATTCGCCGCCAATAGCGTCGTACCCAGCTTGCGTGGTTACCCGCTCAGCTCGATGGCAACTCGTTGCTAATCTCAATTAAATTGCCGTCCGGGTCGCGAATATAGACCGACCTAAGTTTGGCTTGCGAGCCGTCGCGTTCGACCGGTCCCTGCTCGATCTTGATTTGATGCGCCTGCAGATGGCGCAGCACGTCTTCAATCGGAGTCGAGCTGATAAAGCAGACGTCCGCCGCTCCCACGGTGGGAGAGAGCGCCTTCGGCTCGAATTCTTTGCCCCTCTGATGAAGGTTTATTTTCTGCCTTCCGAAGCGAAGAGCTTTGCGCCCTTGGCCGAAGGTCACTTCCTCCATGCCAAGAACCGTCTTATAAAAAGCGCAGGTCGCTTCGATGTCGCGGACGGTGAAAACGATGTGGTCGATGCGCTGTATCGTTATCATCTTGTCGAAACCTCGCCAGCCGGATTTCGCCAGTCAATCGTTATCGTAGCGTCTTAGCCGTCTTACCGCCTACGCGAGGCCGATTCGGCGACGTCGAGACCTTCGATGCCGCCAATGTCCAAGGCTGGGGTCTCGTTTATGGTGGCCAGGTCTGTTGGGGTGAATACTTCTGCCGGCGCTTTCGCGGTTGCTCTTACCAGGCGACAGTGCTCAGCGCCGCACGAGGCTTGTGTGCCGAGCGCGAGCGGTAATCCGAGCTGGCGGACGGGCTTCTATGCGGGCTAATGTCGGAGTCGAAGCTCGTGCGCACACGCTTCGCTAAGGGCAAACCGTTTAGGCGATCGTAAGACTGAACCAACAGGAGAGGAGCGCTTACGCTCCTTGCGAGCGAGTCGAGTGCACGCGACGACTGAGCGGTCCGCTTTATCTCGGCCAGCGCAAGGTTGCAAATCTGCTCGGAAAATCGCAGCTGGCGGGTGCGCGAAGCGCGCTGCATCAACTGCCTCAAATCGGCGGCATTGAACCTCGCCGGTCTGAAACGGTTGAGGACCACACTTCCTATCTTTATCCCCAGCTCCTTAAGCGCCCGTGCATTGTCCGTCGTCTCTTTAACCGAAAGATGGTCAGGCGTGGATACCAGCGCAACGCAGGCGCGCCGCGGGTCCTGCAAAAGGCGACCGATATTCCCGGCTTCGCGTCCCACGACCCCGCCTGAGAATGTCTGACGCGCGCTGAATGGCATGCCCAGAAGACCAAGCGCCTGTCCGCTTGATGGCGCGTCGAGCACGACGGTTTCCCAACGTTCTTCGCGCTGACTCAGCTCCAGTTCATGGTAAAGCTTACCAAGCATCATCAATTCCCGCAGACCGGGCGCCGCGCTCACGAAGCGTTCGTATAGCTGAGCCGAAAAAACGGCGTCGAGGACCGAACCAAAAGGGAGCGTAAGGCGCAAGTATTCTTCCAGGGCGCGCCTGCCGTCCAAAAGCAGAATCGCCAACCGGCGAGCCACCTCGGCTGGTTCGGTCGACGGCGTGTGACCGAACAATGCGGCCAGCGGCGCTTGCCGGTCGGCTTCAGCTGCCACGGTGCGCAGGCCGCTATCAGCGGCGCGCAGCGCGAGCGCGGCCGTCAGGGTGGTTTTACCCACACCGCCCTTGCCGACGACGATGATCAGAGAATGGGCGAGAAGGTCGGCTACCACGTCAGCAGCCGAAGGAAATGAGTCCTCGTGGGACGATGCTCGCTGGTCTCGCGGCATTGTTGTCGGATTAAACCGGGTGCGCGCCACCCGATCCTCCCCCGCGCTGGTTCCTGCGTACTCTTTGCGGGAAGGCTGCCACCTTACGGGCGCGGCGCTTGGGCCACATCATGCGTGAGCGGATTACGATGGTCTCGTTATTTACGATCTGCCGCCCAATGCGCGGCCGAGTCGCGCTATCACCATCCGCGAGTCGACACTCGCGATTCTCCGCGGCTTTGCCGGCGTCTGATGGACTACCAACGGACCAGGTTGGCCCCCCACGTCAGCCCGCCACCGCAGGCATTGATCAGGACGAGGTCGTCGGTGTGCAGTCGGTTTGCCTCAACGGCTTCGTCCAGAGCGATTGGCACAGAAGCAGCGGAAGTATTCCCGTAGCGGTCGATATTAGTGAAGACCCGATCGAGGCTGAGTCCGAGGCGCTCCATCATCGCGCTGATAATGCGCAAGTTTGCCTGATGGGGAACGATCAGCGAGATGTCATTCAGGCTGACGCCAGCACCCTCCGTGACTTCCCGTGTCACGTCTTCCATGCTTTTGACCGCGATGCGGAACAGCTCGGGCCCACGCATCTGTATCGCGTCGCGCGCATCGCGCTGATTCGTACCGTCAATCGGACCGCGCTGGCCCGTGGCCCGGACGGAGAGCAGGTCCCACATTTCACCGGCTGAACGCAAGACGCTTTTCAGCACTCCCCGCGGTCCCTGTTCGGAGACCAGTACCACCGCGCCGGCGCCGTCGCCGAACAAAACCGCCGTGGACCGGTCTTGCCAATTCACCATGGTCGAAAGCGCGTCCGCGCCTACCACTAACACGCGCTTCCAGTCGCCGGTACGCATCACTCCATCGGCGACCGCCAAAGCGTACACAAAGCCGGAACAGGCGGCCGCCACGTCCAACGCGGGAATCGACGCAATGCCGAGGGCTCTCTGTAGTTGGCAGGCAAACGACGGAAACGCGTACTCGGAGGAAACCGTACCGGCTACGATCGCGTCCAGGTCGTTCGCATCAAGGCCAGCGCGCTGCAGCGCCTGCCGGCTGGCTTCAGCCGCGAAATCAACCAACGACTCTCCATCGCGCAGGACGTGTCGCCGAACTATCCCTGTTCTGGAGCAGATCCACTCATGGGAGGTGTCGAGACGGCGCTCAAGGTCTCGGTTGGAAACGCAAGTTGGAGGAACCGCGCGCCCCGTGCCAACGATTCGTGAACCCATTTATCTTTTTGCCTCAACTCGCAGCCACCAGCTCGGGCGCACGGAAAGCCAGCGTTGTGTTGGTTCCGCCAAACCCGAACGAGTTGTTCAGCGCAACGCGAATCTTGGCTGGCCGCGGAACGTTAGGCACGTAATCGAGATCGCATTGTGGATCGGGGTTGTCATAATTAATGGTTGGAGGGATCATCGAGCGCTCAATCGCCATCAACGTATAAACCGACTCTACCGCGCCGGCAGCGCCCAAGGTATGGCCTGTCATAGACTTGGTAGAGCTTATCGCGATTCGCCCTGCCCGCTCGCCGAAAACAGCCTTGATGGCCATCGTTTCAGCAACGTCGCCTTGGGGCGTCGAAGTGGCATGAGCGTTAATGTAGTCAACCTCGTCCGCGTCAACGCCGCCATCTTCGAGGCACATCCGCATGCATCGGGCGGCGCCCTCTCCGTCGGGAGACGGGGCGGTAATGTGATACGCGTCGGCGTTAGACCCATAGCCGACTACTTCGGCTAATATCTTGGCGCCGCGCGCGGTCGCGCTTTCCAGCTCCTCGAGGACGATTGCTCCGGCTCCCTCGGCCATCACGAAGCCGTCGCGATCCCGTTCAAATGGGCGGCTGGCTCGCTCGGGATCATCGTTGCGCTCGGAAAGCGCTCGCATCGAAGCGAAACCGCAAAGACCGAGCGGTGTCAGCGCCGCTTCGGCGCCTCCAGTGATTACCGCGTCGAGATAGCCCATCCGGATCATTCTATATGCTTCGCCAATCGCGTGGCTGCCGGAGGCGCATGCGCTAGTCGTCGTGAGATTTACTCCCTTAGCACCGTAGCGGATTCCAATCTGACCCGGCGCGAGGTTGCCGATCAGCCGCGGAATAAAGAAAGGACTGACGCGCCGGCCCCCCTCCCGCAGGAACATCTTGTGGCATTCCTCAATCGTACACAGGCCGCCGATTCCTACGCCGATTATCACGCCCACTCTCTCGGCGTTTTCATCAGTGACCTTAAACCCGGACTGTCTCATAGCCTGCTCAGCGCAAGCCACGGCGTATTGGATGAACAGGTCCATCTTTTTGATGTCACGCTTGTCGATCCAGTCTTCGGGACTGAAGTCTCGGACCTCGCCCGCAATCTGAACCGGGAACCCGGTGACATCGAACCGCGTAATCCGACCGAGACCGGAACGTCCGGCCATCAGTGCTTCCCAATTCCGCTCAAGACCGGTCCCTAGAGGCGTAACTAGTCCCAAACCGGTCACTACAACCCGGCGACCCGAAACACGGCGATCCGAACTTCCGTTCATGGCAGGCAAGTTTCTCTTATGAGCCATCAGCAGACTTTAATCCGTCATTCTGCCCTAAATCCAGCGCCGCTGGAATACCGCCGACGGTCAGGGCTGAAGCCTGACGGCGTGAAGTCTACGATTTAGCGCGCTTGCGTGCCTCTTTCGGCGTAACCATTCTTGTTCAAGGATGCTCGTTGTCCTCGAAGCCGAAGCGGGCCGGCGCCGTTAGCGTGATCCGCAAGCCGATAGCTGATGAGCCGCAGGCTGACTTGGCGCTGGCGCGGGCCGTCCAGCTCGACTAGGAATATCCGCTGCCAGGTTCCGAGCGCCAGGCGGCCATCGCTTACTGGTATCGTCTCGCTGCTCGGCAACAGAAGATGCATGCAATGGGAATGGCCGTTAGCCCGCTCGTCGGGCGCGATCGGGGGCTTGCGTCGGCGAAGGTCGTTATGCTCGTAATCGGAATTGGGCGGGCAAAGCTTCAATAAGAGGCGCTTGAAGTCCTCGAGCAGTAACTCCTCAGCTTCGTTGATTTTGATTGCTGCCGTAGTATGGAGCGAGAACACCACCACCTCGCCGGTTTGTACGCGATGTTTGAACAGGCACGCATTGATGTGGTCGGTTAAATCGATGAATTCGAGGTGCTGGTGCGTTCGAACCGTGATTACCGCCTCAAACACTTCCGTCGAATAAGGCCCGTGACGTAATCCCGGCTGCATCGTGACGCTCGGGCCAAGATCCATCTCCTCCATGCTCCCCTCGACTGCCTAAAGTTTTCTTCAGTTCATCTCAGGCTTAACCCTCGGTGCGCCTGACCGAGAAGTCAGCACGCAATATCTTCACCCTGTGACCATTGAAAATGCAAGCCCTCGCAAAGTTTCTTCGAATATAAGCGCCATTTTAAGAAGTAAAAGCTAAGATCGTTCCAGGGGTAGTTTCTACCACCTTTAGTCCGCGAGGCTTGGCCTCGACCTGTGGATGGAAGGATGCGACCAGCCGAGCGTCATCGAGTTGTTCATAACCGTTTCAAGGTCAGAGATGCACTCGGCTAATGGCTAGGACAATCGGACATGATGCTAACTTCAGGTCAGTTGACGGCCGGGAGTTCGGGTTTAGCCGCGCGACACGATAGGTCATCGCGCGAAACGCACAAACCTGCGGTTGTTCCAGCGGTGTCCTACGTGCTGGTGAATTGGACGAGCGCATGAGCTAGGAGTAACCAGGCCGCATACCCTGCCGCTGACCGCTCTAACCGGCGGCAGCCGCGGCCAACTCGGTTGGCAACTCGCTGCGGCCAGAACCGCTCGAGCGCAGATGCAGCGTAAGCCGACCGCCTATGCGCTGCCCAGCTCTGGTGAGTCAAGTCCTCTATCCGAAGTCTGCGGTCCGCCACAGTGCCCGCAACGTAAGCTCAGCGTCCTCAAACGGCCGCCTAGATCTGCAAGTATTGCCGAACGATGCGGTCGGTAAGCCGGTCGGTTTCGTCCTGGCACACAATGCGTCCGGTGTCCAAGATGGCAAATTTACGTGCGATGCTCCGCACGAAGTCGAGGTTCTGCTCGACCAGGAGAATGGAGCATTTGCGGTCGGTCGGAATGCGCTTGATTATCGCGTCGATTTCTTCGACCACCGACGGCTGCAAACCTTCAGTCGGCTCGTCCATCAACAAAAGCTTTGGCTCTTGCACGAGCGCGCGAGCAATGGCGAGTTGTTGCTGTTCACCGCCGGAGAGCACGCCGCCCTTGCGACCCAAAAGCTCCCGGAGCTTCGGGAAGTAGTCGAAGACAATATCCGGCACTTTGTCGGATTTTAGCCCCTTGCCGAGCAATGCCAGATAAATGTTCTCGGCGACGGTGATGTCAGGGATGATTTCGCGGCCCTGTGGCACGTAACTGAGGCCGAGTCGGGTGCGTACGTGGGATTTGAGCCCGCTGATCTCGACCCCGCCCAGAGTGATCGATCCGTTCCTTGGCGGGTTTACGCCCGTGATGGAGCGCAACAAAGTGGTCTTTCCGGCGCCGTTGCGGCCCAACACGGCGTAGATTTCACCTTCCCCAATCTCCAGCGAGACTTGGTGCAGGATGTGGCTGGTCCCGTAGAACGTGTCAATGCCGCTTACCTGCAGCGTCAATGGCCTTTCCCCTTTCCCAAGTAAACTTCGCGAACCATGCTGTTCTCCATCACTTCGCCCAACGGCCCTTCGGCCAGCTTTTGGCCCTGATGAAGAACGGTTACGGTCCGCGCGATCTGCCGCACAATGTGCATGTCGTGCTCGACTAACAAAACGGTATGAGCCTGGCCGATCTTCCGAATCAACTCGACGCTCTTGTGCTTGTCGTCTTCCGTCATTCCAGTGGTTGGCTCGTCAAGGAGTAGAAGCTTGGGATTCGAGGCTACCAACATCCCAAGTTCAAGCCATTGGCGTTCTCCGTGAGCGAGCGCGTTGGCGGGGTACTGCGCCTTGTCGGCAAGTTCGATGAGAGTCAGGATCTCCCAGATTCGGTCCTTATCTTCACCCGAGAGCCGGTGAAAAAGCGTCGCGAAGACCTCGCGGCGGCTTCGCAGGCAGACCATGACGTTCTCGTATACCGAGAGCGTTTCATAGATGTTTGGCACCTGGAATTTACGTCCAATGCCGGCGAGAAAGATGTCGTCCGGGGCCCACCCGGTAATGTCTTGACCGGCAAACCGGATCGTTCCCGCCGAAGGTTTGTACTGTCCAGTGATCATGCAGATTAACGTCGTCTTGCCTGCACCGTTCGGACCGAGCAACACGCGAATCTCGTTTTCGTCGACGCTGAAGTCGAGGTTGTTGAGAATCGTAAAGCCGGAGGCCTTCGTCGTCAGGCCCTTGACCTCTAGTAGAGCTGCCATTTCCGGAGTACCTATTGATGATCAGGCGAACCCGCCAGCACCGGCGAAAACGGCTCGGAGGCTGCGAGAGTCATCGCGTCTTTTCCTGAACTTTGGGCGTCGCCCCGGCGTCCCAATCCAACTGACATGCTTCCACATTCGGCTCTGAATCTTCCAAGACCTCGCGTGAAATCGCCCTCCTGCGATGGCGCGCCCATTTCGCCAAACTGCCGACGATGCCGTCGGGCATTATCAAGACGACCGCGATGAACAGTCCGCCGACGATGATCTGCCACCATTCCGCGAGCGTGCCGCTGAGGAAAAACTCGGCGCCTTTCACCAGGAACGCACCTACGAAAGGCCCGACCACCGTGCCTCGCCCGCCGACCGCCGTCCAGATGACCGCTTCGATGGAGTAGACGGGCCCCGTGTCCAGAAACGAAACGAGCCCAACCCAGGCGGCGTACATCGCGCCGGCCGTCGCTGCCATGAAAGCCGACACGCAAAAGACGAAGATTCGGTAGTTGGCTACATTGTATCCCATAAACTCCGCGCGCAGCTCGTTGTCGCGGACCGACTTGAGCACCGTGCCGACCCTCGAGTGCGTCAGCACGCGCGCGATAATGAAGAACGCTACGGTCACCGCTAGAATGAACCAGAGAAACCACTTGCCACTGTAATTGGAATAATCGGTAATCCCGTTGAAACCCCCGGTGTAGGCTTGGTATTCGATGATAAAGTCCTGGAGGATCAGCGCTTCCGCGAGAGTGATTACCGCGCAGTAAACCCCGTAGATGTGCCTCTTAAAGGTGATGGCGCCGAAGAGAAAGGCGAGCAGGGTTGGCACCGCCAGCGCGCAGACCACGGCGAACGGCTTGTTCATCAACGGAGTCATGAAGTGGGGGACCTCCGTCAGCCCGTTCCACTCCATAAAATCCGGAATCTTGTGCCCATATCGCGTCGCATGGGTCAGCGTGTAGTTCATCTTGAGCGACAGAGCGATGACATAGGCGCCGATACCGAAGTAGACCGCCTGCCCAAGGCTCAGGATGCCTGTGAAGCCCCAGATGAGGTCGATACTTAGCGCAAAAATCGCGTAACAGAGGAACTTGCCCAACAGCGACAACACGTACGCGTCGGTTCCGTAGTACGGATAGGCCCCGATCAGCGCTACGATCGCGGTACCGCCGATGATTGCCCATAGCGGGATCATCGGCGTATGTCGGATGTTGCGCACGGTACGCGAGACCTGGCGAATATGCGCGTCTGTCCTTATTTGTTGCATTGTTTCCCAACCGGCGACTCTTCGAGGCGAAGCAGCCGTCACTGCCGCTCGCTGTATCCAAATATGCCTCTCGGCACGATGCGGATGATTACGACGATGAATAGGAACACCAGCAGGCGTCCGATAACGTTGTTGAAGATGAAGGAGAGAATCGTCTCCGCCTCTCCAATCAGGCCGCTGCCCGCCACTACTCCCCACAGATTTCCCACGCCACCAAGGACGAGAACCATGTACGAATCAACGGCGTAAGGGAAACCCATTGTGGTTGATACCGACTTGATAGGCGCGAGAACCGCTCCAGCGACACCGGCCAGACCCGAGCCGAAGCAGAAGATCAACATGTCAACTCGCGCGGTGTCGATTCCCAGGCATCCGGAAATCGCTCGGTTGCGCCTGACCGCCCGAACCTTCAGGCCCAGGTTAGTCTTGAAGATCACCACGAACACGAGAGCCATCAAACATGCCGCAACCACGATCAGAAATAACCGGTACCAGGGAAACGGGAGGCGGCCGATCAGATGAAACCCACCGCGTAGAATTTTGGGAGCGCCGACGTAGTATAGCTCCGGTCCGAAGATAAGCTTTATTACGGTCTGGAGAATAATGCCAACGCCCCATGTCGCCAGCAGCGTCTCCAGTGGCCGGTCGTATATCCACTGGATGATTCCACGTTCTATGGCCAGTCCCAAGAGCCCTACGACTATGAACGCCACGGGCATGGCGATGAACGTATTGCCACCCGCTTTTCCAACGACCGCCGCCGTATAAGCACCGACCATTATTAACTCGCCATGAGCCATGTTGATAACGCCCGCCACGCCAAAAATGATCGCTAGCCCAAGCGCGGCGATTACTAGAATGGCCACGACGCTGAAGCCATTGAGCAGCTGAGTTATGATCGATTGCATCACCATCGGTGGTTTCTCGCGTTACCCTCCACTCATCGCGAACTTTTTTTACGCCTCCGCTCGCGCCGCGCGCGTGCGACGTTTTGATCAACCGAGGCCAGAGGCGAAAGCATGGAGTCGGTCTAAATCGCCGCGTATTTCCTGCACGCACGCGCGCGGCGCGAGCGGAGGCGTCGCACACTAGAGATTGATCGTTCCAGACCTGTTCTTCTCCTCGCTCCAAGGCTTTTTCAGACGGCTCTGGACACGCGGGTCGGTGAAGTCGCACGCCTTGTCGGGATATAGGTACGGCACCCACGGTTGGGGCCGAATCCAGTTGTCGGATTTCCACACGATGTCGAACTGACCCTGCTCGTTAGCGCGGCCGATACGCGCCCAGAGCCACGTGTGGTGATTTTTCTCGTCGATTTTCACCTTCCCTTGCGGCGCGAGGAATTCCTGGCCCGGCAATCCCTCGTAGATCAGGGCGTCCGGATCGGTGGATTTCACCTTGGCGATCGCCTGAGCAAGAAAGTAGGTTTCGAAGTAGGCAGCTTCCATGACCGCGTTGGTGACGGCGTTCTTCCCGTATCTGGCCTTGTAGCGCTCGACGAAGCTTTGATTCTGCGGAGTCTTGACGCTCTGGAAGTAGTTAAACGAGGTATAATGGCCGACAGCGTTCTCCGGCCCCATCGCAGCGATCTCCTGCTCGGTGGTGATCGGAGTGCATATGGGGATATCTTTCGCCGTTATCCCGAACTCCTTGAATTGCTTGTAAAACGCAACGATCTGGTCGCCGACGAGATCGGAGAATACAACGTCGCAACCGCTGGACGCGATCTTGTTGATATTAGTCGAGAACTCGGTGGCGCCGAGAGGGGAATATTCTTCCGCGACAACCTGGCCGCCGTGCTTGCGCAGAAGCGCCTTCACTTCACGGTTGGTTTCCTTTGGGTATATGTAGTTGGCGCCGATCAGATAGAATTTTTTGCGCCCCAGCGTATTGATGATCCAGGGTACGAAATCGTCAAGCTGCTGATTTGGCACGGCGCCCGTATAAAAACAGTTCTTGCTGCACTCTTGAGCCTCGTAGAGCGTCGGGTACAGCAAGACTCCGTTGTATTGTTCGAAGACGGGTAATACCGACTGCCGGCTGGCCGAGGTGTAACATCCCAACACGGCGACGACTTTGTCTTCGAGTAATAGCTTCTTCGCCTTCTCGGCGAAGACCTGCACCATAGACTGGGGATCTTCCACCACCGGTTGAAGCTTCTTGCCAAGCACGCCGCCCTTGGCGTTGATTTCCTCAATCGCCAGCAACTCGGCGTTATGCAGCGAGGTCTCGATGATGGCGATGGTACCGCTCAGAGAGTGAAGAATGCCGACTTTGATGGTGTCGCTTTCGGCAGCCTTGACGATATTGCGGGAAAAGACATACGGGGCACCGGCGCCCACCAAAAGAGCACCTGCGCGTGCGGCTTTGCCGCACTTCTTTAGAAACGAACGTCTAGTGATTCTGCTCATCGGATAGTCCTATCCATGTTTTCGAGACGGTAAAGGGCAAAAACTTGCACCGGGTTAAAGCAATGTGCGGGCCAAAGGCCTATGGTTAAAAGTACGGCGCCGCGGGTGTAGTTGCGTTCCAGGTTTAATGGGCCGCATGGGTGTTTGATCCGCGCTCAGTACGTACCGTCCAATTCGTGTGAATGACATGCGTCGCGAGATGTTATGCTTGTGGAATTACTGGAACACGTTGCGGCGGCGGCCGCTTACCCAGCGACAGCCGCCGCAGCCGAACTCGCGACGCTAGGCTGCTCTAGCCGGAATTCCCGCGATCTCGCATTCCGGAGTCCCTGCAGTCTGTCGCGTGAAGCTTTCGACTTGCTTTCGGGCCGTCTCGGGATCGTTGACCCAGGTGCGATAGAACTCAAAGGGGCATTCGGCAACGCCAAGTGGGCTTTCCTTGGAGAGGATCTTGCCGGTGTAGCCGCGGTGCAGCAGCTTGAAGAGATGGTTCTGCGACTGCCAGTTCTTGCGCGCGTCGCGGATCGCCGAAACGGAAAGTTCCGCATACTGGACGCCGTTTTCCTCCTCGGCGCATTCCGCCAGTGTGCGGCCGTCGAAGCCGACGATCGCTGAATGGCCGAAGTAGGAATACACGCCGTCGAAGCCCGCCGCGTTGGCGACGGCCACGTAGGAGTTGTTCATCCACGCCATCGCCTTTGCCACTAGGATCTGCTGTTCCTTGGCCGGATACATGTACCCCTGGCATCGCACGATCAGCTCGGCCCCTCGCATCGCGCAGTCGCGCCAGATTTCCGGATAGTTGCCGTCGTCGCACACGATCAGGCTGACCTTGAGCCCTTTTGGTCCCTCGGAAACATACGTGCAATTGCCTGGATACCAACCTTCGATGGGACACCAAGGATTAATCTTGTGATATTTCTGGACTATCTCGCCCTTGTTATTCATGAGGATGAGCGTGTTGTATGGGGCTTTGTTCGGATGGTCTTCGTGGCGCTCACCGGTCAGCGAGAAGACCCCCCAGGTGTTTGCCTTCCGGCAGGCGGCGGCGAAGATGTTGGTTTCCTCGCCGGGAATGACGGAGGCGGTCTCCATCATTTCCTTTTGGTCATACATTATTCCGTGGGTGCTGTACTCGGGGAAAATTACCAAGTCCATCCCCGGCAGTCCGACCTTAATGCCCTCGATCATTTGCGCGATATTGCGGGCGTTGTCCAAAACCTCCTTCTTCGTGTGAAGCCGCGGCATCTTGTAGTTAACGACCGCCACGCCTACACAGTCTTTGCTGGATGAAATGTCTCCGTGTCTCATATTCCCCTCCGTTGAGAGTCAACGTACGTGAATCGTGTTAGTTAACCTGTAAACTCGCCCGCGACTAACGGTGACGTACCGGCCGGAGGAGGGCGAGCCAGCTCTTGGGCGAAGCTTGCGCGATGCCCCCACGCAGGGTACAAACTTCCATTGCCGTGGTCGGCAAGAATTTGCGCCACGCGCTTGCAAGTGGGCACGTTTAAGCCAAAAAAAGAAGCCCTTGTAACGCCAACGAATGGCTGTTACAAGGGCTTCCTTGCCCCGAATTTTTTGTCCGGCGGCGCCATTGCCGCCTTCACGCCCGGCTAAGCCAAGCGCGACTGACTCTAGCTCAGCATCTCGTGTGAGTCAATGATCGTGGCTGCTATAGCTGAAATGGGCGCCCGGCGCTTCATTGCTTGACCGCGCATGAACCTGTAGGCCTCCTCCTCGCCCATCTGGCGAGTGTGCATCAGAATCTGTTTGGCGCGTTCGACCGCTCGCATTCCTCGCAGGCTTTCATCGAGCTTGTTGATGCGCCAGCGCAAACGTCGGTCGTAAGCGAAATGATTGCGCGCCAGCACTAAGCTGACCAAGACGCCATTGCGGGTGATCGGCCGATAGAGCACGGCATCGGGTGCACTGTTCACCAGCAGGTCAAGGTCCGGCATAATCCCGGACGCGAGCACTACGACAAGCGCCGCTTTCGGTTCTCCCGGCACCCACGGGATCCGGCCGGGCAGTCCGGGTTCGAGGCCGCAAAAAACGACGTCGGTGTCCTCGGGCAAGCGGTCCGGTAGCGGCCAGACATGGCGGACTTGAGCTCTCGTATGCTGCAGCTCCCGGATCAGGAACTCGGCGTCCTCGTCGCGCCGCATCGCGACCACCGCGTCAAACTTCGCAAATTCCGCGCGTGACGAGCCCTCTGTGGAAGGCATCATTTAGCTCTCCACGGACCCAAAGACGGCTTTGCCCGTCTCACCCTCAGCCGCACGCTAACACCCTACCCGACCCGATCAGGTATGGGTCGGCGTCGACCTGACCGCAGGATTGCTCCAGAATCTCGAACCGACCGTGACTGTCCACGCGTCCGATGCGGGTCCAGAGATCGGTATGCGCGTAGGTCTCGCTGACGGACACCGTGCCCTGCGGTGCGTCGAATTCCGTTCCCAGCACAGCTGGACGCAAGAGATCCGTGTCGAGCGAGTCGGTATGTGCCAACGCCTTCGCAAAGATATGGACTTGGAAATACGCGGCCTCCGCGCACATGTTGGTCGGTTCGTCTTCGCCGTAGCGCTTCTTGTACTTGCGGACGAAAGAGGAATTTTGGTCGGTGCGCACTGACTCGAAATACGAGGCCGCCGTGATATGCCCCTCGGCTACGTCCGCGCCCATCGCCGCAACCTCCGCCTCGGTGGTCGTGAGGCTGCCGATGGGAATGACCCTGGGGTCGAATCCGGCGTCGTGATAGGCCTGATAAAGACAGCTCGTCGAATCGCCAACGACGGTCGAAAAAATTACATCCGGTCGAAGGCGCTTTATCTCGGACAGTACTGGAACGAAATCACGATGGCGAGCCCGCAAGCTGACATAGGTCTCGCCGCAAATTTCGCCACCGTTGGCACGCACCAGTTCGCGCATAATGCGGTTGGATTCGCGAGGATAAACGTAGTCAGAACCGATCAGGCAAAAACGTTTGCCGTATCGTTCCATTAGAAAGCGGCATAAAGCGACGCTGTTCTGGTTGGGAGCCGGACCCGTGTAAATGACATTAGGCGAAAATTCGAAGCCTTCGTAAGGTGTCGGATACCAGAGCAGCCCGTTGAGTCGTTCCACGACCGGAATGACGGCCTTGCGGCTGCTGGACGTATAACAGCCGAAAATTGCCGTAACGCCGTCTTCAACCATAAGGCGCTTGGCGTACGACGCAAACGTAGCCGGGTCTGACATAGGGTCGTACACCACCGGAACGATTTCGCGACCGTTGACTCCCCCGGACCGATTGATCTCCTCGAGTGCAAGCAGGGTGGCCCATAGCTGCGTCTGTTCGATGACCGCCGTGCATCCGCTCCGTGAAAAAAGCACGCCTACGCGCCAGGGCCCTAAACCGCGGCTTTTAAAGCCCGCCATGACGCGGCCTCCCCGCCGAGGCCGACTGAAGACGACGCCTCGGCTCAAATTTTTTTAGCGGCTGATAGGCTGTCTTATATGCCCGATGTCAAGCCGTGCGGCAACATGCCGCAACGCCCGTGCCAACAAACACGTGCCCCTTCTCTTTGCCCCACGTTAGCATAGTTAACAGGAAACTCGGTCAACGACAACTCAGCGGTTGAGCCCCAAAACGCCACGGCGATTTGGCCTGGTAGCCAACACCTATGCTCGAAATCCTAACGGTAGACCAACCCCCTCCCTCAAAGACCTCCAGCATGCGCGTGCGGTGCCCGTCCGCAGGATCGAATTTCTAGCGGGCGCGCGATTATGACGTGGGCAGTTGCCTGCAATTCGAGCAATCGGCGGAGCGATTGGCGAAAGGGACTCCCCCACCCAACAAGTGGGAATTCGCTCGCCCGGCTTTCGCCGGCTCGCCGTCACTTTGAGAGACTGGGCGTCTTAGGCGACCAGGCGGCGTCAAAAGAGTCGAACGCCAGCGCGCTTTGGTTGGTCCGCGTTTACAATGCGACGGTTACGGGGTCTTCTGGTGTAGTTGATCAGTAAGGCTCACGGCTTTGCTGGCGAGCGCATAGGCAAGCTCATAATTGCGTTCGTCCAGGGCACGCTGCGCGGAATTGACGAAGCCTTGAATTTGGTCGTATTTCGTTACGTTGTCCCCTTTTAGGCTGTTGCGGTCGATTTTAGACAACCTCTCTGCCGCGTTCTGCACGATTCTTTGAGCCCGTGCCTGGTCGGCGACGCCGCCAACCAAGGTTACCGCAGGGGCCGGTTTTGGATGGCTTTCCTGCTCGTTTTGGAGCTCGATATCGTTGCTCGTCTCCGAAGGCTGCGTGACATTCTTGGCGGCGACCTTTTTGGCTGCCCGTTTACGGCGGTGGGTCTTTGCCTGGGTCGCGGGAGGCGGCATTTGCTCGCGCGTTGCCTGAGTTGGTGAAACCGGGGCCGTGCCTGGTGGCGGCGTGGAGGTTTGGTACGGATTGGGCGGTGGGGTGGAGCGCAGTTGCGGCAGCCAGTCCTGTAGGCCGCAGCCGGAGGTAGTTGCGGCTAGCCCGCAAGAAAGCACTAACCGGGGAAAAAGCCGCCTTGTAGACACACTATTTCCCAGGTTAGTTGATGTTGATGCTCGTGGCCAGCGCCGCGTCTTCTGCTCCGGTGGGCAAACGTATCTTCACCGTCGTGCCTCCTTCGGGTGATGGCGATATATTTACCGTACCGTGATGAAGGTCGACCGCGCGCAGCGCCATCGGCAGGCCGAGTCCATTGCCTCCGTCTTTGGTCGTAAAGTAAAGATTGAAAACCTGATCCAGGTGCTCCGGAGCAATCCCGCAACCGCAGTCCGTAACCGCAATCTCCACTGTCCCTGCCTCAACCAGCTCGCTCTTAAGAGTGAGCTTACCGCCGTTGGGCATCGCTTGAAGCCCGTTCTGGATCAGGTTGGTTAGCGCCTCCGTCAACAACCCTCGGTCGGCGCGAATCTTGGCTACTTGCGGGTCGAGCGCATACTCAATCTTGTACCGCTCGCTGGCGAAGCGTGCGCCGAGTTCGGTGAGTAATTCGTTTACCCCCACGTCCGAGACCTTTAACTGCTCCGGCCGCATAAAACGCATCAACGCACCGACTACCTGCTCGAGCCGCCTGATCTGGGACCGGACCGCGGCAATATAGCCGGTGCTCGGCGCGTCGTCGGCAGCGGTCTGGCTGAGCAACTCAAGCTGGAGGTTCATCGCGTTGAGCGGCCCGCGCACCTGGTGGGCGAAACCGGAAATAAGACCCCCCAGGCGGGCCAGTCGTCCCGAATAATCTACGACGCTTTCCAGCTCGCGAACTGGGGCGAGATCGCGCAGGATCACCAGCAACCCAACCGGCTCGGGCCCCTGTCCCAGCGAAAAAATTGAGACCAGAAAGCGGCCCTCGAGGCTTTCCTCACTCAGATCCAGCGGCGCGTCATGCACCTCGGCCCCGGTGCGAAAGGCCGCTTCGACCAGTCGGCACAGTGGATGGTCCTTGCCCAACAGAAGATTCAGCCGCTTGCCTTCGATGAGACCGCCGGCGGGCAATCCCAAGCGACCGAAGGCTTCGGCGTTGGCGAATAGCAAGGAACCGTGAGCGTCCAGCAGCAAGACGGCGTCGGTGATTGAGCGAAACACGTTGAAGAACTGTCCGCGCTCGTTCTCCCAGTTAGTGCGGTCGCTTTTCACGCGTCGTGCAAGTTGGTTAAACTTATCGGCCAGCGTGCCCAATTCGTCATGGCTGGCGACCGCGAGGCGTATCTCCTCGGCGCCGCGCGTCAACTGCTCGACGCCGGTAGTTATCACTGCGACCGGACGCAGCAAGAACTTCGTCGATACAGCGAGGGCCAGCGAGCCGATAATCAGGATCATGAGGCCAATCGAAGCGATAACCGCCACCGAATGACGAACGCCGGCGGCGATAAGGTCCGTCGAGAGCGCGACCTTGATCATCGCAAACGGCTTTCCGTTGACCTCTACAGGTCTGCTGAGTTCGTACGTTTGATTGCCCCACAGTGGACTGATCAGGCCCAGAGACATCCATGAGTCGCTCTGCCGTTCCAGAGCGGAGATAGGCTTGGGTTTGACAAGGCCCAAATACGGGTTTTGTCCGGCGGCGACGATTGCCTCGCCGTTCGTCGTTTCGATTCCTACGTAGACGACGCCCTTGCCGAACGCGAGCGACGATTCAAGCGCGGTTACAAGGCTGCGGTCCCGCGCCAGCGCTTGCTTAGGGTCGTCACCGTCAGCGCCCTGGATCAGCGCTACGCGCATCAGTTCGAAAATCTGGTTAACCAGAAGGCGCCCTGACGTGGTCAGTTCGCCGACCTCGATCTGCAGGGTGCGATCGATCTCGACCGCGCTGACTGCAGCGATTACGACGGCTAGCAACGCAAGCAGCGGTATCGTCAGCTTGGTGCGCAGACCCATCGTCAGCAAGCCTCCGCGACGGCTCCCGCAGCTCTACAACTGTCGCGCTGCTCCTTTGTTGTTTTCGTAACGTTCGAGCTTATTGTAAAGAGTCTTGAGGCTGACGCCGAGGATATCGGCGGTGCGAGCTTTATTTCCTTCCGTGAACTCGAGCGTCTTATAGATAAGCTCTCGCTCTACGTCTTCCAACGGTGTCCCAATGCGTATCTGCAGAACGGGGTCGGTCGCCTTGCCCTGCCGGAGTTCAGGCGGCAGGTCGGCCAGCGATATCAACTGGCCCTGACTTACCACCGCGGCGCGTTCTATCACGTTGCGGAGCTGGCGTACGTTTCCCGGCCACGCAAAAGCCTTGAACACCTCAAGGCAATCGTGGTCGAAGCCTAACAGGTTTTTGCCGTTGCGACGGGCAAACTCGCGCAGGAAATAATCCGCCAGCACCACCACATCGTCGCCCCGCGCACGCAGGGGTGGCATTTCGATCTTGAAGACGTTGAGGCGATAATACAAGTCCTCCCGAAGCCTTCCATCTCGAACGCCCTGTTCAAGGTTCCGATTTGAAGAGGCCAAAACTCGCACGTCCACGGCGACCTGTTCGGTGCCGCCCACACGGCGCAGACTACGCTCCTCAAGGACGCGAAGGAGCTTGGCTTGGAGTTCCACTCGCATCTCGGTGATTTCATCGAGCAGGAGCGTGCCCCCATGAGCCATCTCGAAGCATCCCATCCGGCGCCGATCAGCGCCGGTAAAGGCGCCCCGTTCGTGTCCGAACAGTTCGCTCTCCATCAAGCCTTCCGCGATCGCGGCGCAGTTAATGGCCACGTACGGACCTTTGCTGCGCGGAGAACGCTCATGGATCGTCCGCGCTACTACCTCCTTGCCGGTTCCGCTTTCACCAGTGATTACAACCGAAGAGGCCGAAGGCGCCAACTGATCGACCAATGCCATCACCCGCCTCATTGGGCGTGACCGGCCAATAAGCGAGCCGAGCTCGCCCGCCTCGGCCAGGCGTCGGCGCAGTTGAGCATTTTCTTCGCGAACTCTCAGATGCTCCGAAAGATTGTCAAGCAGGTTTCTAAGATGGTTCGGGTCGAGCGGTTTTTGCAGGTAATCGTAAGCGCCCAGCTTTATCGCCTTGACGGCGTCGGGGATGTCTCCTTCCCCGGAGATTACGATCGTGACGACCTCGGCTTGGTTGCTGCGCAACTCAGCCAGCACGGTTAGGCCGTCCTTGACGGGCATTTTAAGGTCAAGCAGGAGTACATTGGGTTCAAAACTTTTGACCAGGTCCAGCGCTTTTTCTCCGTCTTCGGCTTCTTTGGCCTTAAAGCCCCACAGCTTAATCAGTTCGCAGCACGCGGCGCGTGCCGCAGGGTCGTCGTCTGCGATCAGTATTCGCCTTTCTCCTGCTATCATTGACCTTACGTTCTAGTTTTCGAAAGCTCTGGAACTTTGATTGTTAACGCTAACATAAGGTTCATTGACCACAAAGTGGCCTAAACGCGAAACGAGCAGCGGCTCGTCGCGGCAAACCCGCGAAAGCACTGTAGAGCCGGGGTGGGAGATTAGCCCTCGCGCAGGGTTAGACCGCGCCAACGCGCGCGAATTGCCTGGGACAAAATTCACAGAATCATCCTGCGAAACCTCAGGCCTCCCCCGCTCAGGCGCTCGAAAATCTCGAGTACGTCGGCCAGCTCGTGCGTGACGACGGTCGCTTGCAGAATTTGAGACCGGAAGCGACGCACGCGGTCGATTCGTTCCTATATTCGATCTTTCTGCGTGTCGGAAACGTCCGCGGGCGCTCTAGCGCGGCAGGCAAGCTGCTTCATCAAGGGGGCTGCGGCGCTGCTCTTACCCTCCAATCCCAGAATCAAGGACAACGGCACAATCCCGTCGTGCGATATCCCGCCGCTCGACCGGCCGACCTCAAATGGTGACGGCTCGATCGTGTGCAAATTCATCGACACGCTGCATTCTTTAGCCGCGTGCTCCAAGTCATTCCCTCGCCATTCCGGACGCCGGTAGTGTCGCGAAGTTGGTGGAAAAGTAAAAAAGGCGTCATGATCCGGCGAGTTGAGCCACAACTCGCACCCGCTGGAGGGCGGGCGCCGGAGGATGGCGCCATGGAAAGCGATAGCAGGGTTTTAGGGGAACGGAAAGCTGCGCTCGAGGATCTGATGCGGGAGCGGATTCGGGCCACCATCGAGAGCATTGTGGACGAAGAACTGGAGGCGGCGCTGGGCGCGGCGCGCTCGCAGCGTGTGGGCGCGGCTCGGGCTGGATACCGGCACGGCACGCGTGAGCGCCAGCTTGCCACCAGCCTTGGCGCGACCACGATCGCGATGCCGCGGGCGCGAATCGCGGGCCACCAGGGGCGCCGCCGCGAATGGCGCAGCCGGATGATCCCGCGCTACCAGCGGCGCACCGAGCGGGTCGATGAGGCGATTCTGGGCGTGTACCTGAGCGGGACCAACACTCGGCGGCTGCGCGGAGCACTCGCGCCACTTTTACGCGGCACGCCGTTGTCGAAGGATGCGGTCTCGCGCCTGGTCGGGCGTTTGCGCGAAGACTTCGCGGCCTGGGCCAAGCGCGATCTCGGTGAGTTGAAGGTCCGCTACTTGTTCCTCGACGGCTGGTATCCGCGGGTGCGGATCGGCAAAAAGCGGGTGCGAGTGCCGGTGCTGGTTACGCTGGGAGTGTGCGCCAATGGCCAGCGTGTGGTGCTCGATCTGCGGCTGGCGGGCGCCGAGAGCGAGCAAGCCTGGCTCGACGCGGTGCGCGCGCTGTGCGCGCGCAAT
>JAJYYI010000056.1 GCA_021801125.1 Deltaproteobacteria bacterium
TTTGCCACGGCGACGGGTGACGCCACCGGCTTGGGCGTCGGCGAATGACGCGAGCTAGCGCGGTTAGGCGTGGCACTGCGCTTCGGCGTAGGAGTTGGCGTCGGGGTCGGCGTAGGCGTAGGCGTCGGCGGCGGGGTCGGGGTCGGCGTAGGCGTAGGCGTCGGTGTAGGTGTAGGAGTTGGTGTCGGTGTAGGCGTAGGAGTTGGTGTCGGTGTAGGCGTCGGCGTTGGCTTTGCGGTTGCGAGCGCCACCTTCACGGGCTCAGGAGTAGGCGGAGCCGCCGCTTTGCTCGGCTCCGGTGTCGGCGTGGGTGGTGGGGTCGGCGTCGGAGCTTTGCTGGGCGCGGGCGTGGGTGTCGACGGCTTAATGGGGGTCGGCTTTTGGCGAACGCTTGACGCGGGCGTGGGCAGCGGATTGAGGGCCAGTGTAACAGCCTTTTTTTCGTGCGTGAGCGCCGGCGTCGGAGCCGCCGCGACCGTCGGCTTGGGCCGGCGAGCGGGTCGAGGGCTGACGGCTGAGGGCTGGGACGCGGGCGCGAGCGGCGGCAAGCGAGCAGCTAGGTCGCCGGCCGGAAGACTGTCAACCATCTTTACGGTATACGCCGGCGGCGTGATCTCCCGAGGCTGAAGATACCTCGGCAACAAGATCAGCAGAAAGTACGCCAGCAGGGCATGGGCCAGGGCTGATAGAGCAATCGCGCCGGCAAAGCCGCGGCCGTCACTGCGTGTCTCGATCTCGCGCTCAGGGGGCGCCACGCTTGCGCTCGTTCGCTGCCGGATGTTGGGCGGCGGCCGGAACCTCGGTGACCATGCTCACGTTCTCGATTCCGGCGGCCTTGATGGCGGCCATCGCTTGCATCACCTGACCGTACGGCACCGCTTCATCGGCGCGCACAAAGACCTGCCGGTCCGGGCGCTGAATGGCAATCGCGTGAAGCTTACGAGTTAGCTGCGGCAAGGCCATCTTGGTGTCGTTCAAATAGATGTCTTGCTGGCGCGTGATGGAGACCACGAACTGCTCTTCGGTGCCTGGCAACGCCGCCGCGTGCACGCGCGGCAAGTTGACTTGCACGCCCTGCTGCAGGATCGGCGCGGTCACCATAAAGATGATGAGCAGCACCAGCATTACGTCCACCAGCGGCGTGACGTTGATCTGTGAGACGAGCGCCCCGCGTGGTGTCGAATCCCCAGCCATGGTCCTGCAACCTTAAGCTAGTTGAGAAAGTGTCGCTCGGCGATGTTGACGAATTCCGAGGTGAAATTGTCCATCTCTGTCGCCAACACTCGCACGCGCGCAATGAAATAATTGTAAAACATCTGGGCGGGAATCGCGGCAACCAGCCCGACGGCTGTGGTAACGAGCGCCTCGGCGATACCTGGGGCAACCGCCTGGATATTCGAGGAATGGGCGGCCGAAAGGCCAAGGAAGGCTGTCATTATGCCCCATACCGTGCCGAACAACCCGATGAACGGACAGGTCGAGCCGGTGGTGGCGAGAAAGGTGATGCCGGCCTCCAGCTTGGTCAGTTCAACGTTGGCCGCGCGACGCATCGCGCGCAAAACGTTATCTACCCCGCCCAATTCCGTCGAAAAGCCGCTCTCTGCATTGACGACCTGCCGCTTGGCTCGTGTCAGGCGCAACAGCTCCTGGTAGCCGGCACGAAAGACCTGTGCTACCGGGCTGCGGCGCAGGTCGACGCTAGCGCCGTGAATCGCGGACAAGTTGCGCGACTCCCAGAAGATCGCCGTAAAACGGTCCGACTCCTTGCGCGCCCGCGAAACCTGCCGCAGCTTGAAAAGGATTATTCCCCAGCTTCCAATGGAAAAGCCGACCAGCAAGAGCAACACCGCTTGCACGGTCGGCCCGGTGTCGAGCAATAGCTGCAGGATGTTAGTGACGCTTACCCCGCTTTCGAACATAGAAAAATCACATGCTTCCCGCGTCGCCGGTGCGCAAATCCTTGCACCGGATCACGCGAAACCGCCTTGTGCCATAGCGATTATCGTAACTGACGGTTCTATCGTAGAGGAACTCATTATAGGCTCGATTATAGGCGAGTCTTACGCTGCATAGCAAAAGCCGAGCCAACGACGCCGCCGAGCCTCGGCGCCCTCGCCTGTCCTTGTGCGGTACGCTCTCGGCACTTTCTAAATAAACTCAAAGGCAGGTGACACAGCAGCATACGCATCGCGCCGCCGCACCGAAACCCCGCGCGGCTTCGCTTGGTGCAAAGATTATGTAATAAGTTGGATTTGGTAAAACACCGTCAGGATGAGCCAGTGCTGCTCAAGCATGGCTCATGACTCAAGGAGGTACCCAGAAGGCATGGCTACGAGGATCGCGATTAACGGCTTCGGGCGAATCGGGCGAATCCTTTTCCGCGCGCTTCTAAACAAACCCGAGCTTGAAGTGGTCGCTGTGAACGACATCACCGACGCTCGCACGCTGGCTCACCTGCTCAAGTATGACTCGGTACACGGCGGACTTAAAGATGACGTAACAGCGAAAGAGAGCCGGATCGTCGTGGGAAAGCGTGAGGTCGAAGTCTTGAGCGAACGCGATCCTGCCAAACTGCCGTGGGCCAAGATGGGCGTGCAAGTGGTGGTCGAGTCAACCGGCTTGTTCACTAAGCGCGAGCGCGCCGCCGCGCACTTGACCGCGGGCGCAAAAAAGGTGGTGGTTAGCGCGCCTGCCGAGGGTGCTGACGTCACGCTGTGCCTTGGCGTCAACCAAGACTCCTATCGGCCCGGGGAGCATCATGTAATCTCCAATGCCTCGTGCACGACTAACTGCCTCGCGCCGTTGGCCAAGGTCGTTCACGAAAACTTCGGCATCGTGCACGGCTTGATGACCACGGTGCATGCTTATACGGCTGACCAGAGGCTGCAAGACGCGCCGCATAGCGACCTGCGCAGGGCGCGCGCGGCGGCGGTGTCGATGGTCCCGACGTCAACCGGCGCGGCCCGCGCAATCGGCTTGGTGCTGCCCGCACTCAACGGTAAGCTCGACGGAATCGCGGTTCGCGTGCCGGTGAGCAACGTGTCGATTGTGGACCTCACCGCAACCGTCGAGCGCGACGCCGACGTCAAGACGGTCAATGCCGCGATGAAGCGGGCGGCAGAAAATGAATTGCGCGGAGTTTTGCAGTATTGCGAAGAGCCACTGGTCTCCGCGGACTTCAACGGCAACCCGCATTCTTCGATTTTCGACGCGCCCCTAACCAAGGTCCTTGATCGGCGCTTGGTCAAGGTTTTTTCCTGGTACGATAATGAATGGGGTTAC
>JAJYYI010000094.1 GCA_021801125.1 Deltaproteobacteria bacterium
TCAAAGTACGGCGCGAAGAAGCCTAAGTGACGTATGGCGCGCAAAGGTCAAGCTAGGGTTAGGGAGATCGCCGGGGATCCGAAGTACCATGACCGGGCGGTGGCGAAGTTCGTGAACATCATGATGGTTCAGGGCAAGAAGTCGCTGGCCGAGAGGATCTTTTATGGCGCTTTGGATTCCGTGGGGCGGCGTTATCAAGAGGACGGGCTGACGTTGTTCAAGCGCGCGCTTGAGAACGTGCGGCCTGCGGTCGAGGTCAGATCGCGCCGCGTCGGCGGCGCCAACTATCAGGTGCCAGTTGAGGTGCGCCCGCTCAGGCGCTCGTCGCTGGCGATGCGCTGGTTGGTGCAAGCAGCGCGTGCGCGCGGGGAAAAAACGTTTCAAGAGCGGCTCGCTAATGAAATCGGCGAGGCGGCCGCCAATCGGGGGGGAGCGGTAAAGAAACGAGAAGACACTCATCGAATGGCGGAAGCTAACCGTGCTTTCGCGCATTACCGCTGGTAAGTTTCGCCGAGTGTTGGAGAACTCATGGCCCGCCAAACCCCCATAGAACGCGTGCGCAACATCGGTATCATGGCGCACATTGACGCCGGTAAGACCACTACGACCGAACGCATCCTGTATTACACGGGAATTACCTACAAGATTGGCGAGGTGCACGAAGGCACCGCTACGATGGACTGGATGGCGCAGGAGCAGGAACGCGGCATCACGATCACCTCGGCCGCGACGACATGCTTTTGGCGTAATCACCGGATAAACATCATCGATACACCCGGCCATGTCGACTTCACCGTAGAGGTGGAGCGCAGCCTGCGCGTGCTCGATGGCGCGGTGGCAGTTTTTTGCGCCGTTGGCGGCGTGGAGCCTCAGTCGGAGACGGTCTGGCGCCAGGCGGACAAGTACCGCGTGCCCCGCATCGCGTTTATCAACAAGATGGATCGCGTCGGTGCGGATTACCGCCGGGTGCTGGTCGAAATGGGAGAGCGACTGGGCGCTCAGCCGCTCTTGTTGCAGCTTCCACTCGGCGCCGAGGACCGTTTTCACGGGGTCGTCGATCTGATCGAGCAGCGAGCTTTGGTGTGGGATAAGGATGTGCTCGGCGCGGACTATCGCGTGGAGGCCATTCCGGAAGAGCTGCAGGAGCAAGCGCGCGCCGAGCGGGATAAGCTCCTGGAGACGCTCGCTGACCACGATGAGCGGCTGATGGACGCTTATCTGAACGGCAAAGAGATCGAGCCTGCCCAAATCCGCGAGGCGGTGCGCGCAGCGACGCTTAAGCTCGCGCTGGTACCGGTGGTGCTGGGCGCGGCGTTCCGCAACAAGGGCGTCCAGGCGCTGCTCGACGCCGTGGTGGACTACCTGCCCGCGCCTACCGACGTTCCGCCGGTGGTTGGCAAAAACGGTGATAAGCTTGAAGAGCGGTGGCCGCGCGACGACGCGCCGTTTGCGGCCTTGGCCTTCAAGGTAATGACCGATCCCTACATCGGGACGCTGACCTTTTTGCGCGTGTACTCGGGGCGGCTCGAGAGCGGCGACTCCGTGCTCAACGCGCGCCGCGGCAAACGTGAGCGTATCGGGCGCTTGGTCAAGATGCATGCGAACAAGCGCGAGGAAATCGCGGAGGTCTACGCCGGGGATATCTGCGCGGTTGGCCTGCGCGATACCGTTACCGGGGATACGCTTTGCGATCCGAGCCATCCGATAGTACTCGAGGCGATCGAGTTCCCCGAACCGGTGATTCAGGTCGCGATTGAACCGAAGACCAAGGCCGATCAGGAACATTTGAGCGAGGCGCTCGGCAAGCTGGCCAAGGAAGACCCATCATTCAGGGTCGGCGTGGATCGGGATACCGGGCAGACACTGATCGCCGGGATGGGCGAGTTGCATCTCGAGATCATCACCGAGCGGCTTTTGCGCGAGTTCAATGTCGACGCTAACGTCGGTAAACCGCAGGTCGCGTACCGCGAGACGATTCGGCGCGCCGCCCAGGCGGAGGGCAAGTTCGTGCGCCAGAGCGGCGGGCGCGGGCAGTTTGGCGTGGTCGACCTGCGTATCGAGCCACTTGGAAAGGGCGCCGGGTTCGAGTTTGTTGACGCCACCAAAGGAGGCGTCGTCCCGCGCAATTTTATCCCCGCAGTCGAAGAGGGTGTCCGCGAGGCGGCCGAGAGCGGCGTCGTCGCCGGCTATCCGATCGTCGACATCCGCGCGGTGCTGGTCGACGGCAAGTATCACGAGGTTGACTCCTCGGAAGTGGCTTTTAAGATTGCCGGTTCGATGGCCTTCAAGGAGGCTGCCGAAAAGGCCGCTGCAATCCTGCTAGAACCGGTGATGGACGTCGAGGTGGTGACGCCGCAGGAATTTATGGGCGACGTGATTGGAGATCTCAACGCACGTCGCGGCAAGATTATGAACCTCAAGAGCCGCGGCAACGCGCAGGTGGTCGAGGCGCGAGTGCCGCTGGCGAACATGTTTGGCTATGCCACGCGTCTGCGCTCGCTGAGCCAGGGGCGGGCGACCTACACGATGCAGTTTGCGGTTTATGAACCGGTCCCCCAGCAGGTGTTTGAGGAATTGACCGCGCAAGGGCGCGAAGCAGCCGAGTCCTCGCCGCGCTTTTGAGGAGCTTTGACGACAGGAGCATTGGAAAAAGGGCCGGTAAGCGGAGGTTAGTTAAGAATGGGCAAGGCTAAATTCGAACGCACCAAGCCGCACCTCAACGTGGGCACGATCGGTCATATCGATCATGGGAAGACCACGCTGACGGCCGCGATCACTAGGGTTCTGGCTGCGCGTAAGCTCGCCAGCTTCACGCCGTTCGACCAGATCGATAAGGCGCCCGAAGAGCGCGAGCGAGGTATCACTATCGCCATCGCGCACGTGGAATACGAGACCGCCAAGCGTCATTACGCGCACGTGGACTGCCCGGGCCACGCGGACTACATCAAGAACATGATCACCGGGGCGGCGCAGATGGACGGTGCAATCCTCGTGGTCGGAGCGAACGACGGTCCGATGCCGCAGACGCGCGAACATATCCTGCTCGCGCGGCAGGTGGGCGTTCCGAGGATCGTGGTTTTCATGAACAAGGTCGACATGGTGGACGACCCTGAACTCCTGGACTTAGTGGAGTTGGAAGTCCGCGACCTTCTGACCAAGTATGAGTTTCCGGGCGATGAGACCCCGATAGTGCGTGGTAGTGCGCTCAAAGCGCTCGATTGCGGGTGTGGGAAAGAGGACTGCGCGAACTGCAAGCCGATCCTGGAACTGATGGACGCTGTGGACAGCTATATTCCGCTGCCGACGCGCGAGGTCGATAAGCCGTTCTTGATGCCGATAGAGGACGTGTTCACGATCTCTGGGCGCGGCACGGTGGTCACGGGCCGCGTCGAACGGGGCCGGGTCAGGGTCGGCGACGAGGTCGAGATTGTGGGCTTCCGCGAGACTCAGAAGACCGTCGTCACGGGCGTAGAAATGTTTCGCAAGATGCTCGATGAAGGGCAGGCTGGAGATAATATCGGAGTGCTGCTGCGCGGACTTAAGCGAGAAGAGGTCGAGCGCGGCCAGGTGCTGGCGCAACCGGGGACGATTACGCCGCACACCAACTTCGAGGCTTCGGCTTACGTCCTTACCAAGGAAGAGGGTGGCAGGCATACTCCGTTCTTCACGGGTTATCGCCCGCAGTTTTATTTCCGCACCACCGATGTTACCGGCGTGTTGAATCTGCCGGAAGGCGTGGAAATGGTGATGCCCGGCGACAACATAAAGCTGGTTGGTGAGCTTATTACACCGGTTGCTATGGATGAGGGGCTGCGCTTCGCGATCCGCGAGGGCGGTCGCACCGTGGGCGCGGGCGTCGTCTCGAAGATCCTGAAGTAGCGCGGCGCGCGCGGGGTTTGGCCAGCGGCGAGCGGACAGCATTGTGGCGATGAACGAGAAAATCAGGATTAGGCTTAAAGCTTACGATTACCGGCTGCTGGACCGCTCGGTGCGTGAGATCGTGGATACTATCAAGCGCACGGGGGGGCGGGTCGCCGGACCGATTCCGCTCCCGACTAGAATCGAGCGGTTCACGGTTAATCGCTCGCCGCACGTGGATAAAAAGTCGCGCGAACAGTTTGAGATCAGAACCCATAAACGCTTGCTCGACGTCCTTGAACCGACGCAGCAAACGATCGACGCGCTAGGCAAGCTGGATCTGGCTGCCGGGGTCGACGTCGAAATCAAGCTTGAGTGAGTGGCGTGCTAAACGGGCTAATCGGAAAGAAAGTCGGGATGACCGAGGTGGTCGACGCCAAGGGGCGTCGCTTCGCCGCCACTGTGGTTGAGGTCGGCCCATGTATGGTCTCCCAGCTCAAAACGGAGGCTACGGACGGCTACGACGCGGTGCAGGTCACCTTCGGGCGTCGGCGGCTTAGCCGGGTGAGCAAGCCTTTGCGCGGCCATTTCGCCAAGGCGAACGTCGCGCCAGGCGTCGTCACGCGGGAATTCGAGCGAGCAGGCGAGGGCGAGTTGAAGGTCGGTCAGGCTGTGAACGTGGGCGAGGTTTTTAAGGTTGGCGATGTGGTTGACGTTGAAGGTGTCTCCAAGGGAAAGGGCTACGCCGGCGTGATCAAGCGGCACGGCTTCGCCGGCTTTCCGGCCTCTCGCGGGACGCATGAATACTTTCGCCACGGTGGCTCAATCGGCAACCGCTCCTTTCCTGGCCGAGTGTTTAAGGGCCTGCGGATGGCGGGTCAGATGGGTAATCGGAAGGTGACGATCGGCAACCTGCGCGTCTGTCAGGTAATGCCGGAAGACAACGCGGTGGTGATTTTGGGCGCTGCGCCCGGGGCGGATGGTTCGCTGTTAATAGTCAAGCACGCAGCGAAGCAGCGTAAGTCGACCGAGCAGAGCGCCAAGCAGGGCTAAGATGGGTGAAGAGGGGCCCCAGACGGAAACGGTGAAGTTGCCGCTGTATAGCGCCGAGCAAAGCCAGATCGGCGAGTTCGAGGCCTTGAGCAGGGTCTTCGGCCACGAAGGCAGCGCCGCGACGATGCATGAGGTTGTGCTCATGCAGCTCGCCAATCGGCGGGCGGGGACGGTCGCGACCAAAACTCGCGGCCTAGTCTCGGGCGGTGGAATCAAGCCGTGGAGGCAGAAGGGCACCGGACGCGCCCGCGCCGGCTCGACGCGCTCGCCGTTGTGGCGTCACGGCGGGACCGTCTTTGGTCCCCAACCGCGGGACTATTCGTACAAGCTGCCGCGCAAACAGCGGGCTAAGGCGCTGTGCTTGGCGCTGTCGGAACGCGCGCGCGAGGGCAAGCTGCTGGTTATCGAACGGCTGGAGATCGAACGGCCGAAGACCAAGCTGGCCAAGGCGCTGCTCGATAAGTTGGGGCTACAGCACGCGCTGGTCGTGGTTGGAGACGGCGAAGAGGAATTTATTCGAGCCGCGCGCAACTTGGCGCGGTACAAGGTTTTGCGAGTCGTCGGACTCAACGTGTACGACGTGCTGAATTTCGCGGAGGTATTGCTGACCGTCAAAGCCGCGCAGGCGATCCAGGCGCGTTTCCAGGAGGCCGTTTGATGCGCGCGTACGAGGTGCTTATCGCGCCGCTGGTGACCGAGAAAGGCACGGCTCTTGGCGAGCGGGCGAACCAAGTCGTGTTCAAGGTTCGTCGCCAGGCTACCAAAAATGCGATCCGCCAGGCGGTTGAAGAGCTGTTCAAGGTCAATGTTACGGCCGTGAGAACGTGCAACTTCCTTGGCAAGGAACGCCGGGTTGGCCGCTCTTCCGGCCGGCGCCCGGATTGGAAGAAAGCGTACGTGACGCTGAAAGAGGGCGAGCGGATTGAATTCTTTGAGGGTGTTTAGAGAGTAAAAGGCGCTTAGGGATGGCGATAATTCAGATCAATCCGCGCACGCCGGGCCAGCGGTTTCTGCAGGTGGCGGACTTTTCGGAGTTGACCAAGAAGCCGCCGGAAAAAAGCCTGCTCGCTCCGCTCAAGCGCTCGGGTGGCCGCAATAATTTGGGCCGAATCACCTGCCGCTATCGCGGCGGGGGTCATCGGCGCAGGCTGCGGATAATCGATTTCAAGCGGGATAAGGACGGCGTACCGGCTACCACGGCGGCGATTGAGTACGATCCGAACCGTTCCGCGAACATCGCGCTTTTGCATTATCGCGACGGCGATAAGCGCTATATCCTGGCGCCGGTTGGGCTAAAAGTTGGAGACCAGGTTGAGTCGGGACCCCAGGCGGATATCAAGCCCGGCAACGCACTTCCGCTGGTGAATATACCGGTTGGCTCCTTCGTTCACGCGGTCGAGATGAAACCGGGCAAGGGTGCGCAGCTCGCGCGCGGCGCGGGCGCGCAGGTGCAGTTGATGGCGAAGGAGGGCCGTTACGCCCTGCTCAAACTGCCCTCGGGCGAACAGCGGATGGTGTTGGCTCAATGCCGGGCGACGATCGGTCAGGTGGGAAACCTGGACCACGAGAACATCTCGCATGGGAAAGCCGGTCGTACCCGTTATTTGGGGCGGCGGCCTCATGTTCGAGGAATTGCGATGAATCCGGTTGACCATCCGCACGGTGGCGGCGAGGGACGTTCAAAAGGTAATCATCCGCAGTCGCCATGGGGTATGCCGACCAAGGGTTATAAGACGCGCGGTCGCAAGCTGTCCGATCAGTATATTGTGACCAAACGGCCGCGTGGTAAGCGCTGACGGCTTGGGTTTATGGCACGTTCACTGAAAAAAGGCCCGTTTATCGACGACCATCTAAGGCGGAAGGTCGAGGCGAGTCTAGCCGCTGGAGAGAAGCGCGCGATCAAGACCTGGTCGCGACGCTCGACAATTATTCCCGAGATGGTCGGCCTGACCTTCATGGTGCATAACGGACACAAGTTTGTTCCGGTTTACTGCACGGAGAACATGGTGGGGCACAAGCTTGGCGAGTTTTCGCCGACGCGTACCTTTCACGGCCATGCGGGCGACCGCAAGGGCCAGGTGAAGGGGGCTGAGGGAGGCGCGCCCAAGGCGCCGTAGCGGAGATGGAAGCGGTTTCTCGCACGCGTTACGCCCGCATCTCGCCGCGCAAGCTGCGCCTTGTGTGCGACCTCATCCGCGGCAAGCGAGTCGGTGAGGCGCTGGCGGTGCTCCAATTTACGCCGCAGCGAGGCGGGAAGCTGGTGGCCAAAGCGCTGCTGGCCGCAGTGGCCAATGCACGCGACCAACAGAACGTCGACGAAGATCGCTTGTTCGTCAAGCGGGTGAGCGCCGACTCGGGTCCCACGTGGAAGCGCTCGCTGCCGAGGGCGCACATGCGGGTGACGCCGATTCACAAGCCGACGAGCCATCTGACCGTCGTGGTTGACGAGGTTTCGGAGTAAAAAAGAGGTGGGACAAAAGACACATCCGCGCGGGCTTCGCCTCGGCATTATCGAGAATTGGGATTCTCGGTGGTTCGCCCGCCGCGAGTACGCCGACCTTTTGCACGAAGATCTGAAGCTTAAAGAGTTTATCAAGAAGCGACTCTACCATGCCGGCGTCTCGCGCACGGAGATCGCGCGGCTGGCGGCGAAGGCGAAGATCAGCATCCACACCGCTCGGCCCGGGATCGTTATCGGCAAAAAGGGCGCGGAGATAGAAAAGCTCAAGGGCGAAGTGCAAAAAATGATGGCCGGACGCGAGCCGTACATCAATATCGTCGAGGTGCGCCGGCCCGATCTCGACCCGCAGCTTGCGGCCGAGAATATCGCCTTACAACTGGAGCGCAGAGTGGCTTTCCGCCGCGCCATGAAAGAGGCGGTTGCGCGCGCGATTCGCATGGGCGCGCAAGGCATCAAGGTCCAAGTGGCCGGACGCCTGGGTGGGGCGGAAATTGCGCGCACGGAATGGTATCGCGAAGGGCGCGTGCCCTCGCAGACGCTGCGAGCCGATGTTGCCTACGGATTTGCTCAGGCGCGCACGACCTACGGCGTAATCGGCGTCAAGGTCTGGATCTTCCGCGGCGAGGTTGTCACGCGCCAGGAAGAAGAAAGTAAACGTGCTGGCACCGGCCTTTAGCCGGCGCTGAGGGCATGGTAAACGGGCGCTTCGGCTGGCGCGCGAGCGCTTGGTTCGACAAGGGCGCCAGAGGGGCTCTCCCAATTGATGGGCAGGGTCTGCCGAACTGACGAAAGTGTCGTAGAGCAATGTTAGCCCCGAAAAAAGTTAAGTACAGGAAGATGCAGAAGGGCCGGATGCGCGGGGTGGAATCGCGCGCGGTCCAGCTCGACTTCGGAGAGTTCGGTCTTAAGGCGCTCGAGGCCGCTTGGCTGAATGCCAAGACGATAGAGGCCGCCCGTATCGCGATGACGCGTCATATCAAGCGAGGCGGACGCGTCTGGATTCGCATTTTCCCGGACAAGCCGTACACCAAGAAACCGGCCGAGACCCGAATGGGAAAAGGCAAGGGCGGTGTCGAAGGATGGGTGGCGGTAGTGCGGCCGGGGCGAATTCTGTTCGAAATCGAGGGAATCGAGGCAGCGGTGGCGCGCGAAGCATTGCGGCTTGCCGCGCATAAGCTGCCGATACGAACGACGGTGGTGACGCGAGGAGAAGAGGCGCTTGCAGGCTGAAGAACTGAGAAAGCTCGAAGTCGAGGAGCTGCGGATCAAGGAGCTTGAGCTGCGCGACGAGCTTTTCCGCCTGCGCCTCAAGCTTGCGACCAATCAGCTTAACAACCCGACGCGCTTTCGCCAGGCGCGCGTGGATTTGGCGCGGGTTCTGACCGTGATGCGCGAGAAAAGAGCGCCGCGCTAAGAGGCAGGGGCGGTAAGCCAACAAAGCTATGCGGGCACGAGTGAAGCGTCGCGAGGGGATTGTGGTCTCGGCCAAGATGCGCAAGACCGTCGTGGTGATCGTTGAGCGATTAGTTCAGCATCCGAAATACGGCAAGCGCGTCCATCTCCGCGCGCGTTTTAAGGCGCACGACGAGCAGTCGCAATGCCGTGAGGGAGACCGGGTCTTGATCATCGAGTCCAGGCCGCTGTCAAAAGACAAACGGTGGCGGGTCAGTAAGATTTTGGCGCGGGCGGCCGGTTGAGCGGGGCGAGTGAGCGATGATCCAGGCTCAAACAATACTCAGCGTCGCCGACAACTCAGGCGCTAGGCGCGTGATGTGTATCAAGGTGCTGGGCGGCAGCCGGCGCAGGTACGCGAGCATCGGCGATGTCATCGTTGTGTCGGTCAAAGAGGCGATACCGAACACCAAGGTCAAAAAGGGCGAGGTGGCAAAGGCGGTCGTCGTGCGCACGACTAAGCCGGTCGGACGTCCGGACGGCAGCTATATAAGGTTCGACGATAACTCGGCAGTGCTGCTCGATAACCAGCTCGAACCGATCGGCACGCGCATCTTCGGCCCCGTGGCCCGCGAGTTGCGCGCGCGACGGTTCATCAAGATTGTCTCGCTTGCTCCAGAGGTCCTCTGATGGCGGCCCCAAAGTGCAAGATCAAAAAGAACGACTTGGTCATGGTCGTGACTGGGCGGGACCGAGGCAAGACCGGAAAGGTCACCAAGGTGCTGGCGAAGGAGCGGCTGGTTATCGTCGAGCGCATTAACCTGGTCAAGCGGCATCTCAAGCCGCGTGGAACCACGCAGGCCGGCGGGATCGTCGAAAAAGAACTGCCGCTTAGCGTGAGCAAGGTGATGGCGTTTTGTGAGCGATGCAACGCGCCGGTGCGTGTGGGTTATAAGACGGGCGCTGATAAGAGCAGGACGAGGGTGTGCCGGCGCTGTGGAGAGGCGTTGGCAAGCAGCTAATGGCGACGGGCAAAGAAAACCAGCGTGACAAAAGCGGTGCGGCCGGCAAGAAGAAGCCGGCCCAGGCGGGTGCCAATGGCGGCGGCAAAGCTGCGGCTGAGCAGCAAGCCGCGCCCCGGGCCGAGAGCGCTGTGGAGGAGAAGGTGCCGGCGCGGCTTTGGCTGCGATACCAGAGCGAAATCGTGCCCGCCTTGATGCTCGAGCTTAAGCTGAAAAATCGCTTGGCGGTTCCCAGGCTGGAGAAGATAGTTATCAATATGGGCCTGGGCGAGGCGCGCGAAAACATCAAGCTGCTTGACACAGCGGTCGAGGAATTGGCGCAGATCACCGGGCAACGTCCTGTGGTCACGCGTGCGCGCAAGGCAATTTCGAACTTCAAGATACGCAAGGGCATGCCGATCGGCGCGATGGTTACGTTGAGAGGCAGCCGGATGTACGAATTTTTTGACCGGCTCGTCACCGTTGCTCTGCCGCGCGTGCGCGACTTCCGCGGTACGAACGAGAAAGCGTTTGATGGGCGCGGAGATTACTCGCTGGGCATCCGGGAACATACGATCTTCCCGGAGCTGGATATCGAGAAAGTCGAGCGGGTCAAGGGTTTGACGATTTCCTTCGTGAGCAACGCGCGCAGCGACTATGAGGGTTTTTGCCTGCTAAAATTGTTGGGCATGCCATTTCGCGGGACGGGGCCGGAGCGGGAAAACAACGCTGCGTGAGTCAGGGTTGGAACGAGGTGGCCGGCGAGGGGATGATGCGGATAGACGTAGAGCGCATAGCGAGACAGAGAACAGATGGCTAGAACGTGCTTGATAGTTAAAGCGCAAAGGAAGCCCAAGTTTGACGTGCGGCAGCATAACCGATGCCCCCTGTGCGGTCGTCCTCGCGGGTTTTATCGACGCTTTCGACTGTGCCGTATATGCCTTCGCAATCTAGCGCTGAAGGGCGCGCTGCCTGGCGTAGTGAAGGCGAGCTGGTGAGGGTATCTGATGCGTACCGATCCGATCGCCGATTTTCTGACGAAGATACGAAACGCGATCCACGCTCGCCATACGAAGGTGGAAGATGATTACTCGCGGCTGCGTGAGGCGGTCGCGCGCTTGATGATGGAAGAGGGCTTTCTTGAACGCGTAGAGGTTCAAGGGCAGGGAGTGCACAAGAAGCTCTTGGTAGGTATCCGCTACACGGCCGAGCATCAGCCGGTTATTAAAGGAATCAAGAAGGTGAGCCGGCCCAGCGGGCGAGTTTATGTTGGCGCTAAAGGGATGCCTAAGGTACAGAGCGGCCTCGGAATCAACATCCTGACCACGCCGCTCGGCGTGATGACGGACAGGCAGGCGCGCAAGCGCAACGTTGGCGGCGAGCTTTTATTGGCGATCTGGTAAGGCAAAATCGGCACGATGTCGCGAATTGGGAAATTGCCCGTGCTCCTTGATAAGAACGTCAAGGCGCAAATTGGTGGAAGGAAGATCTCCGTCAGTGGGCCTAAGGGTCAACTGGAGATGAGATTGCCCGAAAGCCTTGAGGTTCAAGTCGAGGACTCCAAGCTGTTGGTCAAGCGTCCCGGAGACTCGAGAGAGGAACGCGCGTTGCACGGACTGACGCGCAAGCTGCTGGCCAACATGGTGGAAGGAGTCAGCAAGGGCTTTACGCGCGTGCTCGAAATAAACGGGGTTGGGTACCGTGCCGAGGTGAAGGGCAACACAATTACTCTCACCCTCGGCTACTCCCATCCGATTGTTTATCAACTGCCGCCCGGCGTAACGGCGAAAGTGGAACGTCAGGTTCTCCTCACGCTTGAAAGCACCGATCGCCAACTCCTTGGTTCGGTCGCGGCGGAGATTCGCGCCTTGCGACCGCCCGAGCCATACAAGGGCAAGGGTGTTAAGTACGCGGACGAAGTGATCCGGCGCAAAGCGGGTAAAGCCGCTGGAGCGGCAGGTAGCTGACGAGATGACCTGGTTAGGTGAGCGGTGCGTGACCGTGTTTGGTGGGGTCCGGATTGGAGCTTTTGAGCCTCTTATACGGTCTTCGAACGGAGAATCAAGCGGGAAGGGCGCTCATGGTCTCGGAACGATTTGAAAGGCGCGCGGCGCGCCGACAGCGCGTGCGGCGTAAGGTTCAGGGCAGCGACAAATGCCCGCGCCTGTCCGTGTTTCGCTCGCTCAAGCATATCTATGTCCAGGTGATTTCAGACCAATCTGGACGCACATTGACCGCAGTCTCCACGCAGGATGCTACGGTGAAGGGTGCGTTGGCAAGAAGTACGAGCAGCCTTGACGCGGCGAAAATGGTAGGCAAGACGATCGCCGAGCGATGCAAGGAAAAGGGCATCGAGGCCGTGGTCTTCGACCGAAACGGCTTTTTGTACCATGGCAGAGTGAAGGCATTGGCGGACGCCGCACGCGAAGCCGGGCTTAGGTTTTGAGGAATCCGCGCGCGTAGAGTTGCGAAACCGGCCGGGGCGTTGAGGACTTATAACGCAGGAGCGCGACTTTAGTGGCTGAACGCATCGACCCGCAGGGTCTCGAGCTAAAAGAAAAAGTTGTCCACATCAATCGTGTGGCTAAGGTGGTCAAGGGCGGGCGGCGCTTCAGTTTCAGCGCGCTTGTGGTCGTGGGCGATCAGAAAGGCTTGGTGGGGTTCGGCTTAGGCAAGGCCAACGAGGTTCCCGAAGCGATTCGCAAAGGGGTGGAGCGCGGCAAGAAGAGCCTGATGCGCGTGCCGTTGCGAAACGGTACGATTCCGCACGAGATCGTAGGTCATTTCGGGGCAGGGAAGGTGATCCTGAAGCCCGCGGCCGCAGGGACCGGAGTTATCGCGGCCGGGGGGGTGCGCGCCGTGGTAGAACTCGCCGGAGTTAGCGACATCTTGACCAAACGGCTTGGCTCGTCCAATCCGCATAATTTGGTTAAAGCCACACTGGCGGCGTTAGCGGGTTTAAGAAGTCCGGAAGAAGTGGAGCAAGTCAGAGGGCGCCAGGTAAAGCCTGCTGCTTGACGCGGCGATGGAAGGAATAGTTCGAATAAAGCTGGTACGCAGTCCGATCGGGACGAACCGTCGCGTGCGTGAGACGCTGCGCGGCTTGGGTCTGGGTCGAGTCGGACGTGAGCGGCAAGTCAAGCGCACGCCGGCAACGGAAGGCATGCTCCGGCGCGTGGCGCACTTGGTAACGGAGATTAAGGAATAGGCGCGCGCCGCGGGAGCCATTTGACCTGGAGTGAGTATTGGCTAGGAGTCGACGCGTAAGCTGGCGCCGATGGTTGGGGCAAAGTGGCGGCTCGCCCATGCGACAGGAGCACCTCAAAGCCGACGGCACGCAAAGCGACTGATATGGATTTAAGTGATCTAAAAGGAGTGCCTGGGGCAAGACGGCGTCGAAAAAGGATCGGGCGCGGAATCGCTTCGGGTCACGGCAAGACCGCCGGTCGTGGTCATAAGGGCAAGGGTTCGCGCAGCGGTGGCAACACTCCGCCGGGGTACGAAGGCGGCCAGATGCCGCTGCAAAGGCGGTTGCCCAAGCGCGGCTTTCGTCGCCTCGTGCGCAACGAAGCGCGGCGCAAGTGCATCGCTATCGTGAACCTGAGCACGCTGGCCAAGTTGGGCGAGGTGAGCGAGGTCACGCCGACTACGTTGGTCGAAGCCGGATTGGTCGCGGTTGGGCGACGCATTAAAGTATTAGGCGACGGGGAAATCAAGCGAGCGATCAAAGTCAACGCTCATGCCTTCTCGCGTGCCGCCCAAGAGAAAATTGCGGCTGCCGGTGGTAATGCCGTATTGATCGAGGCAGATTGAGCCTCCATGCTTGAGGGGTTTTCAAACGCATCGCACATCCCGGAGCTAAGACGCAGACTGCTGTTTACCGCCGCGATGCTGGCGGTATACCGGGTTGGGGTTGCGGTGCCAACGCCCGGGATCGACGGGCAGGCGCTTGCCTCATTTTTTGATGCGGCGCGCAGCACGCTGTTCGGTTGGATCAATCTCTTTTCCGGTGGCGCGCTCGAGCGTTTTTCCGTCTTTGCTCTGGGCATCATGCCCTACATTTCGGTGGCAATCATCCTTGATTTGCTCAAGGTTGCCTCGCCGTATCTGGACGAGTTGTACAAAGAGGGCGAAGCCGGGCGGCGCAAGATAACTCAATACACTAGATATGGCACCGTGCTGCTCTCGCTGGTTCAGGGCTTCATGATCGCGGTGTCGTTGGAGCGAATTCAGGCGCCGGGTGGCGGGCCGGTGGTTTACAACCCAGGATGGGGTTTTCGCATCGTTACCGTGCTCACCTTAACGGCCGGCACGATGTTCATCATGTGGCTCGGTGAACAGATTACCGAGCGCGGGATCGGCAACGGTATTTCGCTCATCATCATGGCTGGTATCGTGGCTCGATTGCCTAGTGCGCTGGGCACCACCGCGCAGTTCGTTCGCGAGGGTGAAATGAGCATCTTCGTGCTCATCTTCATCTTGGCCTTATCGTTTGCTGTCACTGCGGGGATCGTGTACGTCGAGACCGCGCAGAGAAGGATCCCTGTACAATACGCCAAAAGAGTGGTCGGACGGCGCATTTACGGCGGGCAAAGCTCTCATTTGCCGCTTAAAATCAACACTTCGGGCGTTATACCGCCTATTTTTGCTTCGTCGATTTTGGTGTTTCCCGCCACGGTAGCGACCTTTGTGCCGGCGCTGAAGGGATATGCGTCATTGCTGACTCCTGGTGGAGCGGTCTACGACGTCATCTATGTAGCGCTCATTGTATTTTTCGCGTATTTTTATACTGCGGTAACGTTTAATCCCGTCGATGTAGCTGACAACCTTAAGAAGCACGGCGGCTTTATCCCTGGAATTCGCCCCGGGCGCTACACGGCCGAGTATATCGACCGCGTGTTGTCGCGAATCACACTCGGCGGCGCTATCTACGTCAGCGCGGTGTGTGTTCTGCCGACGATTCTCATACAGCGGTTCAACGTTCCGTTTTATTTTGGTGGCACGGCGCTGCTGATCGTCGTGGGCGTCGCGCTCGACACGATGGCGCAAATTGAGACGCACCTGCTGACGCGCAACTACGAAGGCTTCATGCGACGCGGGCGCATCAGGTCGAGGAGGGGCTAAGCTTGCGTTTGGCGATGCTTGGCCCGCCGGGCGCCGGCAAGGGGACTCAAGCGCGCATGTTGGCGCAAGAGTTTGGTATCCCGCAAATCTCGACCGGCGACCTTCTGCGAGAAGCGGCGCGCCGGCATTCTGCGACCGGCCTCGAAGCAAAACGCTACATGGAACGGGGCCTACTGGTCCCGGACGAGTTAGTGCTTAAAATCGTCACAGAAAGAATGAAAGAAGATGATGCCGCGAAGGGTTTTATCCTGGACGGCTTCCCGCGCACGCAAACTCAGGCGCAGGCGCTGGACGAGATCCTGAGCAGCAAAAACCAGAAGTTGCGCCGCGTGATGGTGCTGGAAGTAAGCGACGAGGTCATTATTAAACGGATTTGCGGGCGGCGCGTATGCAAAAACTGCGGGGCGATGTATCACGTGATTTTTGATCCGCCGCGCAACGCTGACCTTTGCAATCAGTGCAATGGTGAACTCTATCAGCGTGAAGACGACAACGAGGATACGGTTCGGATGCGTCTGGAGCAGTACGCGCTGGACATCAAGCCACTTCTGCAATACTACGAGAAAAAGGGGATTTTGGCGCGGATCGACGCCAGTGGTCCCATTGCAGACGTGCAGCGACTGGTGATGACCGCCGTGGAAGGAGAGGTGAAGTCGGCGTGATTCTGCTCAAGGGACCTGAGGAGATAGCGCTTATTCGCCGAGCGGCTCAGATCGTGGCCGAGGTTTTAGCGACGGTGGGAGACGCCGCGCAGCCCGACGTCACGACGGACGAGCTTGACCGAATGGCGGAGGAACTGACCCGTAAACGGGGCGCCCGCCCAGCTTTCAAAGGATATCGACCGGGCACACAGTCGGCGTACCCGAAAAGTCTGTGCGTGGCGATTAACGAGCAAATTGTGCACGGGATACCGTCCGGCCGAAAGCTGAAGGCAGGCGACATCATCGGCCTCGACTACGGGGTGATCTACCGAGGGTATTACGCTGACGCTGCTAAGACAGTCGCCGTCGGACAGGTCTCCGACGTGGCGTCGCGCCTAATTGCGGTTGCTCAAAAGGCGCTGTACGCCGGAATCGACCAAGCCCGCGTCGGCAACCGGATTTCGGACATCTCGCTTGCGGTGCAGCGAGCCGTCGAGAAGGCCGGCTTCTCGGTGGTGGAAGAGTTTGCCGGGCATGGGATCGGACGCAGCCTACACGAGGAACCGCAGATTCCGAACTACTTTCGCTCCGGCATGGCTAACCCGCGGCTGCAGGAAGGAATGGTGCTGGCAATCGAGCCGATGGTCAACGAGGGCACGGCGGCGCTGAAGATTCTGCGCGACGGCTGGACGGTGGTCACCGCTGATGGCAAGCTCTCCGCCCACTTCGAGCATTCGGTGGCGATTACGGCGCAAGGGCCTGAAATTCTGAGTCAGTTGTCCGATGCCTAAGGCTGACGCGATAGAAGTTACGGGAACCGTGGTGGAGGCGCTTCCAAACGCGATGTTTCGTGTGGAGCTGGACAACGGCCATCGCGTGCTCGCGCATATTTCGGGCAAGATGCGCCTGCATTACATCAAGATTCTGCCCGGCGATAAGGTTTCGGTGGAACTCTCGCCGTACGACTTGACCCGAGGACGGATCACGTACCGCAGCCGGTAGACAGGACCGGTGAAGCTCAGGACGCTCGCTTGCGATGAAGGTAAAAGCTTCCGTTAAGAAAATTTGCAAGGACTGCAAAGTGGTGCGCCGCCAGGGCGTCGTGCGGATTCTTTGCGTGAATCCACGCCATAAGCAGAGGCAAGGCTGAGGAGGTCTGTAGACGGCGATGGCTCGTATAGCTGGGGTCGAGTTGCCGAAAAACAAACGGATGGAAGTCGCGCTCACGTACATCTACGGGCTGGGGCGTTCCAGCGCGCGCAAGGTTCTCGACCGCGCCGCGGTTGCGCCGGACAAGAAGACCGACGATTTGACCGCCGACGAGACCGTGCGGATCCGCCAGATCATCGATCAGGAGTTTAAGGTTGAAGGCGATCTTAGGCGCGAGGTTCAGCAGGCGGTGAAGCGCCTGATGGATCTGGGATGCTATCGCGGCCTGCGCCATCGCCGCGGGCTGCCGGTGCGCGGCCAGCGCACCCACACGAACGCCCGCACGCGCAAGGGGCCGCGCAAAGTGATCGCCGGGAAGAAGGCGGCGCCGCGCAAGTGATAGGCCAAGACCGCGACGCTCTACGGATAGCGTAAGGAGAGCACTTTTGTAATGGCTGACGAGCAGGAAAAGCCGAATCAACCCACCGGGTCACGGGCCTCCGCGGCTCAGACCCCTGCGGCGCAAGCACCCGCGGGCAAGGCGCCGGCGGAACGAGGCGCGGCTGCGGCCAAGCGCCGGCGCGCGCGACTTAACGTCACCGAAGGGGTTGCGCGAATTCACGCCAGCTTTAACAACACCATAGTTGCGATCACCGACATGCAGGGGATGGTGCTGAGTTGGGCCAGCGCCGGTACGGTCGGCTTCAAGGGTTCTCGCAAAGGTACGCCGTTCGCCGCGCAGATGGCGGCCGAGGCGGCGGGGAGAAAAGCCGCGGAATTCGGGATGCGCAGCGTTGTTGTCCATGTCAGAGGTCCGGGTGCCGGCCGTGAATCGGCGATTCGAGCGCTTCAGGCGGCGGGTCTCGGCGTGAGTTCAATCAAGGATGTGACGCCGATCCCACACAACGGATGCCGGCCGCCGAAGCGACGGCGCGTGTGATTGGTCCGAGGGTAATCCAAGGTGGCTAGAAATCTGGGACAAGTATGCCGGCTGTGCCGACGCGAAGGATTGAAGCTGTTTCTCAAGGGAGAGCGCTGCTATACGGACAAGTGCGCGATTGAGCGGCGAAACTACCCACCCGGACAGCACGGCCAAGGCCGCGCGCGTTTTTCCGAATTTGCTATCCGTCTGAGAGAGAAGCAAAAGGTCAAGCGCATATACGGAATGGCCGAACGACAGTTTGAGCGCTACTTCGAGATGGCTGAACGGCTGGCGGGCGTGACGGGCGAAAATCTGCTAACGCTGCTGGAGCGTCGACTCGATAATATCGTCTATCGGCTGGGTTTCGCCGCGTCCCGGGCGCAAGCGCGCCAACTCGTCCGGCATGGTCATATTCAGGTCGACGGGAAGACCGTCAACCTGCCGTCTTTTCTCGTGTCGGTCGGCCAGGAAATTCGAATTGCCGAGAACAGCCGCAATAAGAAGGTGATCCAGGAAGCCCTTGAATTATCTCAACGGCGCGGAGCGCCGCAATGGATTGCATTGGAGCGCGAACAAATGCGCGGCTTTTTGCGCTCTCTGCCGGCGCGCTCTGAGCTGACCATGCCTATCAGTGAGAAACTCATCGTCGAACATTACTCGAAATAGATTGCCGCTGCTCAAGGCTAAACCCGCGCGGGACTGCGCAAGATCCCATCCCACGCGTTATGGGACAGAGAAGCTATGGATAAGGATTGGCTCGGTTTGATCAAGCCAAAGTCGATAGAAATTGACCAGCGGGTCACGACCGGGACCTACGGGCGCTTCATCACTGAGCCGTTCGAACGCGGCTTCGGCGTGACCTTCGGCAACGCCTTGCGGCGCATTTTGCTCTCTTCGCTCCCTGGATATGCGATCACCGCGGTGCGGATCAAGGGTGCGCTGCACGAGTTCTCGAGTCTCCCCGGCGTCAAAGAGGACGTAACCGACATTATCCTGAACCTCAAGGAAGTGCGCCTGAGGCTCTACAATGCCGAGGAGATAACCGCCGGCTTGAAGGTGCAGGGCGAAGCGGTGGTCAAGGCTGCGGAAATCACCGGTGGTCCGGATCTTGAGATCCTGACGCCCGAGCAGCATATTGCGACTCTCGACAAGGACGCGACGCTGGATATGGAGCTGGTCGTGAGCAAGGGGCGCGGTTACGTCCCTAGCGAACTCGGAGGAGACAACCAGCCCATCGGGACGATTGGCCTTGACGCGACCTTTTCGCCCGTAAGGAAGGTCAATTTCAATGTGACCAACGCCCGCGTCGGCCAGCGTACGGACTATGACCGCTTGGTGCTCGAGATTTGGACCGACGGCTCGATCACGCCGCGCGACGCGCTCGTCTATGCCGCTCGTGTGATGCGCGATCATGCGTCAATCTTTATCGGCGAGGAAGAGGTTGAGGCGGTCGGCGCGCCGAAGGGCGTCGAAGAGAAGATCGGCGTGCTCGACGAGAACCTGCTACGCCCGGTGGACACGCTGCCGATTTCGGTGCGCGCCTTCAACGGTCTCCAGAACGCTGATATAAGATACGTGTGCGAGCTGGTGCAGAAAAGCGAACAGGACATGCTCAAGATTAAGAACTTCGGCCGCAAGTCGTTAGCCGAAGTTAAAGAAGTCTTGGCGAGCCTGGGTCTGTCGCTTGGCACGCAACTCGAGCATCCGCCGATGCGCAGCGAGTTGGACCGCATGCGCGCGGAGTTGGAGCAGCGGCAAGCGGTGTAGGCGTCTCAGCATCGTGCCGCGCTACTCAACGTAAAGGTCGGCTTGGTATCGCCAGTTAAGGAAGCAACGCCGTGCGTCATCTGAAACAAGGCCGCAAACTCAATCGGACCAGCGCTCACCGCAAATCGCTGCTGCGCAATTTGATGTTGAGCCTTATCCGCCATGAGCGCATTCGCACGACCGACGCGAAAGCGAAGGAGCTGCGCCGCGTGGCTGATAGGATGGTAACCCTTGGTAAACGCGCTGACCTAAGCGCGCGGCGGCGCGCCTATGCGTTTTTGGCGTCGCGTGACGCGGTGAAGAAGCTATTCGATCAGATAGCGCCGCGCTTCAAGAGCCGCAACGGCGGTTACACGCGCGTGGTGAAATTCGGTGTGCGCGTCGGTGACGCGGCGCCGGTCTCGGTGATCGAGTTCAGCGGGGCGGAAGCCCAAGCCAAGTCACGCAAGCAAAGGCGTAAGCCCGCGGCGAAAAAGGAAAAGCCCGCCGAGTCCTAGACAGACGGCTCCTTGCGAAACCGCTGAGGGCCGCTCTGGGGCGCCCGCGTTGCATTCACGCCGTCACCCGGCGGTTTCACGCGGCTCGCAAGCGGCGGCGTCGCGCGCCATCCAAGTTCGACTATCCCCGAACAGCTCACGGAAGCAGTCTGGTGGCCGGCGTCACGGCGCGTGCTAGGGCGTTATGCCGATTCGCTCGCAAGTTTGACCTCCAACCGTCCGCTGACGCACCGAATTTGATGGGTTCTCAGCCTCGTTAACGAGCGTTTAAACTCAGCGGGAAGAATGGACCTAGGATAATGGTTCTCGCCCGTGGCGAGATCGTAGAGATAGCGATGCCACGGACATTCGATCTGCGCGCCGACCAACGCTCCCTCGACCAGCGGTCCGCCCATATGGGGACATTCCGCCTGAAAGGCGTAAAAGTTGCCCCCGTGGTTAGCCACCACAAGCCGTGCGCCACCCGCCGAAACTTCTTTGAGCGATCCGTCGGGTACCTCCTCAACCCCAGCGATATCTAGCCAAACGCTACCGTCTGTTTCCATCTTCAGAGCTTGAACAGAGAATATCATCGAAAGCCGCGCTGCGCCGCAACGATGGTCGGTGAGGCGTCGTACAGGGCCGTGGCGGTGAAGAATTTCAGCATCGCGAGTTGAAGGCTTGAGCGGGATGAGCCGACGGCGAGCGTCCCCAGGGCAATGGGGAGAATCGTCGCGGAATCGAGCGTTCGCGCTAGCCGAATCTTTTCCCAAAAGCGAGCGGCTTCCCGGTGCGCGAGCTTTGTCTTCAGTTTAAGGTCCGTCAATCCATGTAAGTTTTACCAGAAGCTATGAGGCATTTACGAAAACACCGTCACGTTTTGCTGAATATAAGCTTGCTAAGCATATCTTGCGAGGTTTTGGCGCGGCGGCAATCGCTGGTCCATTGCTTGCTCTAGCTAATCGCCGATGCAGGTTTTTTTCGTCACATTGGCTGGCGCGCCTCGTGAGAACAATCACCCTGGGACGCTCGACGAACAGGCTGACAAATCGCTGCCGGCAAGTGGCCTCTCTCGGCGGGCGTCAAGGAGAGTGGCGGTTTTACGTCGCGTTATCCGCGCGAACGGCCTCTGCGTGGCTAGTCGCGCAGCAGAGCCGAGCAAGAATGTTCGGGGCGTTGCTGAGACCGTCGGCAGCGTGGCGGTTCGAGGCGGATTGGTGCTGGCGGTTGTGGCGTTGGTGAGTTCATGCGCGTTTCCTTCAAGAGCGTCTAGAAGGACGACCGGCCCGCAAAGCCGGTCGTCGAGGCGTTCCGAGTCGTCCCTAGCTGATTCCAGCGGACGTGGCCCTTCGAAGGTTGTTGTGGCTTCCTGGTATGGCCCAGGGTTTAACGGCCGTCGCACGGCAAATGGCGAGGTGTTCAACCAGAACGAAATGAGCGCAGCCTCCAGGACATTGCCGCTGGGCAGCCGCGTCTTGATTACCAACCTGGCGAATGGGCGTTCAGTAGTGGTGCGGATCAACGATCGCGGGCCGTACGTCGGACGCCGGCAGATTGATTTGTCCAAGCGCGCCGCACAAAGTCTAGGGATCATTCGCTACGGCACTGCTCGGGTTCGTGTCACCGTGTTAAGGAGCGGCCCGGGTTACGGGCGCTCCGCTTCGGCCGCCCGGTGGACACCTCTCAATAGCACGATGGGGAATCCATCTCAGGGTAGTCCTCTTGCATCAATTACAGCATCGGGAAGAGGCCGCACAGAGCCATGAGAAGCGATCAAGTTCGCCTGTTAGAATCCGCGAGACCTGTGAGCGGATAGGGCACTGCCTTTACCCGCTTTTCGAAACGACGGCTCGAGGGTCCGATTCCAGCGTCAGGCGCGGCCGGTTTTGCCAGCGGTGGTGCCATGAGCCCGGGCCGACTGCGCGTTGACAAAACCGCAGCAGGGCGGGAAAATTCTACAATGGCACGGATAACGGTCGAAGATTGTCTCGCTCAGGTTCCTAACCGGTTTGAGCTTGCGCTGGCCGCCGCGCGCCGCGCCAAGCAGTTGCTTAGGGGCGCGCGGCCACTGGTCGAGGCCGACAACAAGGAACTTGTGATCGCGTTGCGGGAGATTGCAGCCGGCAAAGTGGACGTCCGACGAAGCGAAGACAGACCGGAGACTTCGCCGTCGTCGGTGCGGGCTGCGGGTCACGAAGGCTCCTGACCGCAGGGCGCGACGACCAACCTACGGGCTGTGAGTTGCCCGAGTTGAGGACGGGCCCTCGGGTGCCGCGCAAAGCTATAAGGCGCAAAAAAGAGCGAAAGAGCCGGGTCGCTTCGGCGCTTGAAGTCGAGGCGGAGGTGCAAGATGACCTTGGGTCGACTCCCGAGAACGACCTTGATGCGGGCAGTGACGCGCCGGAGCCGATTGTCGCCGAGGAGGCTGCTGAGAAGGAGGGATCTCACGAGGTAGAGGAGCCGACCGAAGCCGCAGGCGCGCTTGCTCCCTTCGATCCGCTTGCTCGCTACCTAGCCGAAATTCGCCGTTTTCCACTCCTCGACCGTGAAGAAGAAGCAGCGGTCGCTAAGCGTTATTATGCCACCCACGATCCAGCCGATGCGTTCAGGCTGGTGACAGCAAATTTGCGCCTGGTGGTAAAGATCGCGCGGGAGTTTGCGCGAGCCTCCGGCAACCTTCTTGACCTGATTCAAGAGGGCAATATCGGCTTGATGGAGGCGGTGAAGAATTTCGACCCCTACCGCGGTATTCGTTTCCCGTCATACGCCGTATGGTGGGTGCGGGCGTATATCATGCGCTTCTTGATGAACAACTGGCGCATGGTCAAACTTGGTACGACGCAGGCGCAGCGCAAACTCTTCTTCAATTTGAAGAAGGAGACCGAACAGCTGGAGGCGATGGGGATCGAGGCCGGACCGAGGCTGCTCGCCGAGCGACTCGGAGTCAAGGAGCGAGAAGTCGAGGAGATGCAGGAGCGGATGGGGCAGCATGAACTCTCGCTCGACCAGCCCCTTGGTGGTGAAGGTGAAATCAGCCTCGCGAATATTCTGCCTGACGAGCAGAACAACCCGGAACAGACCTTCGCCGAATCCGAGTGGCGCGATTTTGCTAAGACGCAAGTCGATGATTTCGCCGCAACTCTCGACGACAAGGAGCGGGAAATATTTGAGCGCCGATTGGCGTCCGACCAACCGATGACTCTGCAGGAAGTCGGCGACCGCTTCGGCATCAGCGGTGAACGAGTGCGGCAGATTGAATCACGGCTTAAGGAAAGGCTTAAGGAGTTCGTGAAGAGCCGCGCCGCGGATATCGAACGGATGCATGGTTAGCGATGATTTCTCAGCCGGACGGCCCGAGCGGTTTCGTTGGTTCGGCGAGCTGTTATCGACGGGGATGCTCGTTTCGTCATAGACGTTCTTTGTAAGGGCCAACGCGAAGCCGGCCCATCCGGCGTTAATTTGGGCTTGCCGCCAGGGCGTGAGTGGAGCGGGGTTGAATGGTTTCTCGGCAGGCAGAGGCGAGGCGCGAGCGGACCTGCGCGCTAATCGTCGTCGGCAATGAGATTCTGTCCGGCAAGGTCCGCGACACCAACGCGTACTTCGCCGTGCGCGAGCTGCGAGGGATCGGGGTCGCGCTCAAACGTATCGTTGTCGTTGCCGACGAACTCAAGACCATTGCCGAAGAGGTTCGCCACTGCGCCGCGCGCTTCGAGATCGTTATTACCTCGGGTGGCGTCGGACCAACTCATGACGACGTGACGGTCGAGGCGGTGGCTGACGCCTTTGGCCGTGAACTGGTCACCGATCCGCAACTCCAGCGTATCGTTGACAGACATTTTCCCGCGCGCGCCGAAGCGGTGAGGCTCAAGATGGCGCTCGTGCCCCAGGGGGCGGTGCTCAATGTCGGTGGTGAAATAGCGTATCCGGTAGTCCAACTAGAGAACGTCTATATGTTGCCCGGTATCCCGCAGCTATTCGAGGACAAGTTGCGCGCGCTTAAGGACCGCTTTGCCACGGACCCCTATTTTATGCGGGCGATGTACGTTAACGCCGCCGAAAGCACGATCGCCGGTCAACTTTCCGCGTGTCTGGAGCGCTTTCCCGATTTGATGCTGGGCTCCTACCCAACGATTGGCGACGCGCAATATCGCGTCAAAGTGACGCTGGAATCCAAGGACCGGGCCTACGTGGATGCGGCGTTCGATCATTTGATCGGGCTGATGCCTGAGGGGGCTGTGGTGAAGACCGAGTGAGACAAGTGCTCTCACAGCTTGCGGGCGAGAGGTTGCAGCAACGAAGGATGTCACGAGAAATCGGCTGGTTGGCGCCGCCCAGTTGGTTCCACGTTGGTGCTCTAGGCGGTGGTGGTGAAGGTGTTGGCACTCGGTTGACGGCGCTCATGGCGCACTGAACGCAACGAACTGCAAGCAACAGCAACTTTTTACCGGGGGCGCTGATAGGACCGACTTAACGAGGTTGTGAGGAAGGCTCACCATGGTACGCGACTCTTTTAACGTTCGTAGCTCTAAGGCCGTCGGCTCCCAGGCCCGCAGATGGATTGCGGCGTTGATGGTATGCATGGTTACGGGCGGCACTGTACCCGCCCTCGGCCACGCTGCGCAGCCGCAAGTGCCGCAGCCGGATAGCGGCGGCGTGGCGTGGAGCGACGCCGGTATCGGCGTTGCAACGATGTTCGCTGACGTAGTCTACGTCCCGGTCAAGTTCGTTTACGCCGCTCTCGGCGGAATCGCCGGCGGCTTCGCCTTCGTATTGACGGGCGGAAACACGCAGGTCTCGAATACGATTTGGCGCAGCGCGCTTGGCGGCGATTACGTGTTAACGCCGAGAATGATCGCCGGTCAAGATCCGATTCACTTCAGCGGGCCAACCCAGGTGGCGCAACCCGAGACGGCGACCACCACACTGGCTACGGGAGCCTCCGGCATGGCGAGCGGCACCAGCGGCGCGACGGGGTCAGAAAGTCCGACCGGCAGCTCCTCCTCCGCAGCGCCTGCTGGCGCGGCGGTGACTTCGACCACGCCGATCGACCGCGGCGCGGGCCCGATGAATGCGCCCCGCCCGCTGCCCACGCCGGACACGAGCATCCAATAGACGAAACTTTCCGCTGCCTACCTGGTGTGCTCTTCGCAGCGGATTCGCGAAAGCTCGCCGACCGGTCGGATGGGGCTGGCAGCCGAGCGCAGGCCACGCCGCCCGTTTTCGCGCACGGATCGGCCCTGCGGTCAGCTTTCCTTACGCGCAGCAGATGTTGTTTCCCCCCGTTTCGCGCGTTCATTGGGCTGCGTTCTACGTCGCGCCAAGCCGGCAACACGATCGCCTTTGGCGCTCGCCGCTTCGTCGTGCCACAACGCGTCGGCGTAGCACCTAAGAGATGCTTATTGACGTGGTTGGCCAGAATACGCCTAGGCTAGCATCGTGACGCGGAAAGTCCCCTGAATCGTTGCCATATGCAAGCGACGGTGGCGCGCATTAAAGCGCCGAATAGTGCGCAACTCGCCGCTCGCTTTACGGTCCTGGTACGAGAAAATTAAGTTTTGGCGTTCACGGACCCTCGTTGTGCGAGATTGTTGGCAGTTCTTTCGCCAGCGGGTAATCTTGTATTCAGAGCTTGTTTGCGCGTGCTCCGGGGGCGCGAAGGACCCGCAGAGGCTCGCGCTTGGGCACGTACGGTATAAATGGCCCGGTCGGGCCAGCCAATTGCTCGATGCGGGCACTGTTTGGCAGCTGCCAAATCGTGAGAATTATTCTGGCTCGCGTGCTCGCATGAACCCCGTCGCTCCGATTGGCCGCCTGTTGAGCGGCATTTTGATCCGGCTTCTGACGAAGCCGGTTAAGCAATACCAGGTAAAGTTCCCGGTTGATGTGGCGCGGCTCAAGCGCCATATCGCGAAGGGCGACGTCGTTTTGGTCGAGGGAAATGAGCGGATCAGCGAGATTATCAAATACCTCACGCAGAGTTCATGGTCGCATGCGGCGCTATATGTTGGTGATGAACCCCTGAGGCGGGACGCGCGCCTAAGCCGAAGCCTGTGGGAGCGCTACGGCGCTGAAGCGCAGCACCTGGTGGTTGAGGCTTTGCCCGAGGAAGGGGTGGTTTTGTCTCCGCTTATCAAGTACCAGAGCTTTAACATTCGGGTATGTAGGCCGTACAATCTGGCGCGCCGCGACCTCGAACGACTGCTGGAGTTGGCGGTCGCGAAGGTGGGCCATCAGTACGACCTCAAGAACATTCTCGATTTGGCGCGGTATTTTTTCCCGTTCAAGATTTTGCCTCGCCGTTGGCGGTGCGAGACACTTAGCTTTGGCAGCGGCGAGCCGACTCGCGTGATGTGTTCGAGCATGCTGGCCGGGCTGTTTCACTCGGTCAGGTTCCCGATTATTCCAAGTGTCGAACCGCTTGATCTACCTCGAAAGCGTTCGCGCGGGGCGCTCGATTTCTTGAAAGGCTTGCTTGGCCGACCGCAAGCCATGGATCCATGGCTATTCCGGCCTACTCCACCCACGTTGGTCAGTCCGCGTGATTTCGATTTGTCGCCCTATTTCGAGATCGTTAAGTTCAATATCATTGAGGAGTTGAAGTTCGATTACCGGCGCATCACATGGGCCGATGCGCCTCGGGTGGAGTCAAAGGTCAAGACAAACGGGACGGGATAGACCTGGGCGTGAAGACCGCTTCCGTTTGCCGAGCAGCGGTTAAGGAGGTTTCAGAGGCACGTGTTTCGAGGCGTCCTATGTATATGAATGACAAGAACGCGGCGGCCGGGCGCGAGGCGTTAGAGCGCAGGATCGCGAAGATCTTACACCGCCACTGCAACTTTGGTTGGGCGCATTATTACATTCCAAGCGAAAAATTCCCGAGCTTGATCGAGGAATTAGCTGCGTTACTGGCCCCTCACGGAGAGGCCAGTTCGGAAGATGTCGTGCGATGTTTGTTGGAACTCAGACGGGTTTCGTCGGAGCAGGAACGCGCCGACAAACTGATGAAGGAGTTCATAATGTCCCGCCGCAGTTGAGTGGCTTGTCGAGCGGACGTTGGCGCTCCGGGAACCGCTGCTCGCGTCATTCTTTTTCCAGCGAAAAGCCCGACTGGACTACGCTGAGGCGCACGCTCGAATCAATGTCGCATTACGAACGTGACGGCGGGAAAAATCTTAGCGGGAGGCGGGAGTCGTGGATGCTCTAAAGGCGATTCTGAGCCGCCGAGCGGTGCGTGAATTCACGAAACAGCCGGTTGCTCTCGAGCAATTAATCAAGATTGCCGACGCCGGACGCCACGCGATGAGCGCGCGAAACCAACAACCCTGGCACTTCATCATCGTGCGCGAGCCCAAAACGCTCACCGAGCTAGGTGCCTTATGCACTACGGGCCGCTTCGTGGGCGGCGCGCCCAGCGCGATCGTGGTGCTGAAGGACAAGGGCAACCAGCGCTGGGGCGATAGCGACTGCGCGCAGGCGGTGCAGAACATGGCCAATGCGGCGTGGGCGATGGGGCTCGGTACGTGTTGGGTGGGCCATTTCGACGGACAAAAGATTGCCGCGATTCTCGGCGTACCGGACTCCTGGGCGGTTTTCACCGTCTTGCCCTTTGGCTCCCCGGCGCCATCCGAGATAGCCTCGCGTGGTCCCCGCCTACGTCCGCGCGCCGAGACCGTGGACTCCGAGCATTTCGGTCGCCCTGCCGTCAGTTAGCTTACCTTTTAGCTTCATAAAGTCACGGCGGCCTCCGGCTCCGGCACGCTCCTGGCGCGAGAGTTGCTGATGCGTTGCGTGCCGGGTCAAGCCGCACTTGGCGCCTTTGTTTCTGACCTTAGCGTGCGTTAAGGAAGTCGGCGCTCGTTAAGGGAGTTTGGGCTGCGTTAATTCCGCGGCAACAAAATGCTAAGCTCAAGTTTTCCGGACATCACCGCCGATAGGCCGGTCATGCCTTTTGCTGGCGAGGTTGATCGAGAAGAGCGACACGCGGGCGTCTGACGTTTTATAGGCGGACGGATTAGCGGCGGCCGAAGCGCAAGACAGGCGGTGATGTTACGCGACGACTAGGAGGACCCCACGATGGCCATCGAGCAGCTTGACCCCGTGCAGGCGTATGCGGTGCTCGAGAAAACTGCGGGCGCTGTTTATCTGGATGTGCGCACCGAAGAGGAATTCTCCCGCGGCCACCCGGTGAGGGCGCTTAACGTGCCGGTGATTTTTATCAAAGGGCCTGACCAGCGAGAGTTAAACCCGGACTTCGTAATGATTATCGAGAAAACTCTCGACAAGAACCAGACGTTGGTAGTCGGTTGCGCCGCGGGCGTACGCTCGCAGCGGGCGTGCGAACTTCTCGAACAGGCTGGCTATCAACGCTTGGTAAACGTCCAGGGCGGGTTTGCGGGTGCGCGCGACCCGAACGGTGAGTTGGTGGTTAAGGGCTGGCGCGACGCTGGACTGCCCGTGGTCACCGACGGCGTGACTTACGGAGATGTGCGTCTGAAGGCGGGCTATTGAGGCTATTTATCAGGCTTTGGGTTTGAACGCAGGCGGCAATCTTCCTTGGGTGTGCCGCAAGTCGAAGGGGACCGATGGCGATTAGGCTCACGCGCATCTACACACGCAGCGGCGATAGGGGGTTGACCGGCTTGGTCGGCGGGGCGAGAGTCCCCAAAGACAGCCCGCGTCTGGACGCCTACGGCACGATCGATGAGGTGAACGCTCTCATCGGAATGGTGCGCACGCTGACGCCGGAGTTCCGCGATCGCCTCGCAGACAAGTACGACTGGTACGCCGAGATGCTGCGGCGGATTCAGAACGAGCTTTTCGACGTGGGCAGCGAGCTCGCTACCCCGGCTGGTCTGGACTATCCGGGGCGCCATCGAATGGGGACTCAGGAGGTCTCCAGGCTGGAAGAAGAGATTGACGCGATGCAGGAGGAGCTCGAGCCGCTTAACTCCTTCACGCTCCCCGGCGGCGGCCGGTTAAACGCCGTGCTCCATATGGCGCGTACCGTGTGTCGGCGTGCGGAGCGCGTCTGTTGGGCGTTACGCCGCGTGGAGGACGTGAGCGACGAACTGTTGGCATACGTCAATCGGCTTAGCGATCACTTGTTTGTCCAATCGCGGTGGGTCGCCAAGCGCCTGGGAGAGCCGGAGTTTCTATGGGACCGCGGCCTGCGTGTCGACCCCAAAGCTGCGCGCGAAGCGCGCCGTAAAATGGAACGCGGGAGCGAGTAGGCGTCCGCGCGCCACACGACGAGGAAGTGATGCAAGCGCAGCATCATACCGACCTGCAGCAACTGTTGCTCGGGCCGATGGCTAATTATGTATATGTTCTGGGCGACCCGGCGACCCGAAAGGCGGCCTTGGTCGATCCAGCGTGGGACCTGGGGCAGGTGCTGGATAGGCTGGAAGCCGCCGACTACGAGGTCGAGAAGATATTGATCACTCACTATCATCCCGACCATCTAGGCGGCGAATTGATGGGGGAGAAGATAGAAGGAACCGCCCAATTACTGGCGCACGTAAAAGCCAAGGTGTACGTGAACCGGGCCGAGGTTCCGTGGGTGAAGCGCGTTGCGGGGCTTTCCGATTCCGACCTGGTCGCGGTAGAGAGCGGCGATGAGACCACCGTCGGAAACTTGAAGATCAAGTTCATTCACACACCCGGGCATACGCCAGGTTCGCAGTGCTTCTTGGTCGAGAGACAACTGATCTCCGGCGACACGCTCTTTATAGGCTCATGCGGGCGCGTGGACTTGCCGGGGTCCGACCCGGAGCAAATGTACTACAGCCTCAATCAGAAGCTTCGCAGCCTTGACGAAGACACGATCGTCTATCCAGGCCACGCGTACGCACCGGAAGCAAGCTCAACTATCGGCAAGGAAAAGCGCACCAACCCGTACATGCGCTTTGATTCGCTCGACCAATTCCTGCGCGCGATGGGATACAGTCGCCGCTGAACCTGCCCCATCATTCGCGACGAGGCGACTTGCGCTCCCTCGGGCGCGCCTCCTTGGCGAAAATATCAAGAAAGCTCACCGGCGAGCGCTGCCGAACCGCGCGTAGAACCGTTTGCTGTCGGGGCCGCAACGTCACCACGCAGCTTCGTTTGGGTGTTGCGCGCAACCAGCGCGGCATGCCCACGCATTACCTTCATTATTGGCCGTGCGCGCCAGGTTGATCCGGAACCGACGAGACGTCAAGAATGACCGGCACCTTATGCCATGAATATCCGTGATATGGTGGATCATCGTCGCGATCGCCCGGCCGCAGATCGTCACGAACATACGGTTTACCGACGCCCAGGTCGGCTCGAACCATCTGTTGCGGATGACGTAAGCATGGTGCTCGTGGGCTCGGTCGTCGGAGCGGAATTTGACGCGCAGGCCGATGTTCGGCGGATGAAGAAAGCTTTGCGTCACGACCCCGCCGTCTACGTTCATTTCCTGGTAGCGCTTTCCGTCGACCTCGAGGTCGTTCATCACCAGAGCACATTGTCAGGGCCTATCGTGGTGTAGGCCCTGACAAGGCCGCTCATACACGAGCGACCCAGGAAGGCGAAAGGCGCAATCATCGAGCCTTATTCTCAAGCGCCTGGTAGTATCTTCGGAAGCTGACAATTAAAAGGACCGTTTACTCAATCGTAGCCGTTATTTCGCTCATAAGTTAATGGGCATTTTGGCATCTTAGGTAACCCCGTAGCTAACGCGCGGGGTTTTTCTCGCTCGTAAACGCAGGAACCGCGTTTGCACGGAACCGCGCCAAAAGCTCCCTTCAATCTCGACCTTCAGTTGTTTTGGCTGGAGGTTCGTCTTTATGAAACCGCTCGCCGCTGATGCGCCCGCTCCGGTGGGGTAGCATGCCCATGGTCAAAAACGATCGGCGCTTTCTTCGACACGCAAGCGTCCTCCGATGAAGCGGAGCCAGCGTCGATTCGGCGGAGCGCAGGGCGCGCTCTTCGCGCCGCCTCTTACGCTGGCCTTCTTGCTAGGCAATCGCCATTTCGGTTGTCGGCGAGGCCGCCGCGATATTTGTAGCCGCCCTCCGTGTTGTTCGTGTCCTCGCCTCACAAGAGAGCATGAAGAGGGAACCCGTCTTGGCGCGTACGATAATTGATACTTCGCGCTGGGTTTGCGCGACCCATGGACGGCGTTAACGGCGTCACCAAAGCGTCAGCAGCTGCGCCGAACGGCGCACTGATCAGAAACTCTTCGGGAAGCGCGCGGCGCGAAGCAACTCCTCGAACGTTTGACGGGCAGCGCCCATCTGTCTCCGATGGAGCCACTCGGCTGTGCGCTAGTCGCGAGATATCGATTATTTCCGCTTAGATGACGGTGGCATGAACGTTAACTTAGTGCTTGAATCTTGCGCTGCTGTCATTATGCGGATGGGTCTAATGACCATGGCAAAGCGAGTCTTGGTAGCAAACCGAGCTCCAAAACGCTAACAACGAGGCTGGAGCAACATGAGCCTTAGACGCAGGGCGAGGGATGGGGGCGATGTCATCGGTCCCTGATGACGGCGCCGAATGGCTGGAACCCGACGGCCTCGGCGGTTTTGCCTCGGGCACCGCGAGCACGATCCGCACACGTCGATATCACGCCCTGCTGCTGGCGGCGACGCGGCCTCCGACAGGACGCGTTGTGCTCGTCAACGGTGCTGAAGCATGGCTGGAAACGCGCACGGGCCGATTCGCATTGACTTCGGAACGGTATGAGCCGGGCGTTGTGCATCCCGATGGAGCCACGCACATCGAGGCGTTTGAACCTCGTCCATACCCGCGATGGCGATTCGCACTCGCCGATGGGAGTCGAATCGAACACGGCGTTATCGTTGCGCCGGGTCGCGCGTCGACGCTGCTCTACTGGAAACGTCTTAGCGGACCCGGCGGGATACTGACGGCGCGGCCGTTCATCTCCGGCCGCGACTATCATTCGCTGCACCACGAGAACCCGGCATTCAATTTCACGCCCGAGACTAAAGATGCACGGATAACAGTGCGTCCATACCAGGGCATTCCGGCGATTGTTTTTAACTCGAATGGTAGGTTTGCTGCGGCGCCCGACTGGTATCGCAACTTCACGTACGCTCAGGAACGCGACCGCGGCCTCGATTATAAAGAAGACCTTGCCACCGTCGGCTGGTTCACTTGGGACCTTGGCCAGGGCGAGGCCTTCCTCACGATTTCCGCACAGGGTCATGAGAGCGCCGATTCTTTCTTTGTGCTTCGTGATGATGAGAAGCGCCGGCGCAAGGGCATCGGCGCACCGCTTGCCGCTGCGGCGGACGCTTATATCGTGCGGCGGGGCGCGGGTAGCACGATAATCGCCGGCTATCCATGGTTCACCGACTGGGGACGCGACACGTTCATCTCGCTGCGCGGGCTCTGCTTGACGGACGAGCGTGCCGAAAAGGCGCGAGGGATTCTGATGCAATGGGCGGAAGCGGTGTCTGAAGGGATGCTGCCGAACCGCTTTCCTGATGCCGGCGCGGAGCCAGAGTTCAATTCCGTCGACGCTTCGCTGTGGTACCTAGTCGCGGTGCACGACTTCCTGCGCCTTGCGCAGGGGGTGAGCGCGGCCGATCGGCGAACGCTACAAGCCTCCGTGCAAGCGATTCTTGAGGGCTATGCGCGCGGCACGCGCTTCGGAATCCGGATGGATTCCGACGGTCTCTTGATGGCCGGGCAACCCGGGGTACAACTCACCTGGATGGACGCGAAGGTCGGCGATTGGGTGGTCACCCCCAGAATCGGGAAGCCCGTTGAAGTCCAGGCGTTATGGCTGAACGCGCTGAGAATCGGGGCCGAACTGGACGCGCGGTGGAGAGCGCCCTTAAACCGAGGCATGGCGACCTTCGCGCGGCGGTTTTTCGACGCCGGACGCGGGTGTCTTTACGACGTGATCGACAGCGATCACAAGCACGGCGCGATGGATCGCAGCTTGCGACCCAACCAGATATTCGCCGTGGGCGGCCTGCCGTATCCGGTCTTGGATGGACAGCGCGCGCGGTCGATCGTGGACGTGGTGGAAGCGCGCCTGGTTACGCCCGCCGGGCTGCGCACATTGGACCCGCATGACCCCGCATACAAGGCTCGCTACCAAGGCGGGGCGCACGAGCGCGACGGCGCATACCATCAGGGCACCGTCTGGCCGTGGCTGATGGGCCCGTTTGTCGAGGCCTGGCTCAGAGTGAGAGGGCAAACACGCGCCGCCAAGGAAGAAGCACGATCACGGTTTCTTCATCCGATGCTGGCGCTGCTCGATCCCCTCGGCACGGGCCATCTTCCGGAGATCGCTGACGCAGACCCGCCGCATACGGCACGCGGCTGTCCCTTCCAGGCTTGGTCTGTCGGCGAAGCGATGCGGATTTCCAGGATGTTGGAGTAACGAAAGGCTATTCAGGGTCTTTCCGCAAGGAGCGACGATGATGACAAGGCAAGCAAAGCTTGATGCCGAGCACTGGCGTCTGACCGAGGGCATGGGAGAGCATGAAATCTGGCGGCTCTGGGGTCCATTTCTGTCCGACCGCCAATGGGCCACGGTGCGCGAAGACTATTCGCCTTTCGGCAGCGCCTGGGAATATTTTCCCCATGACCATGCGCGCAGCCGTGTCTATCGCTGGGGAGAAGACGGACTTCTAGGTATTTGCGACCGCTGGTGCCGTCTATGCTTTGCGCTGGCCTTGTGGAACGGCCAGGACCCCATTCTTAAGGAGCGCCTGTTCGGCTTGACCGGCAACGAGGGCAATCATGGCGAAGATGTCAAAGAGTGCTACTTTTACCTTGACGCGACGCCGACCTCGTCCTATTTGAGAGCGCTCTACAAATATCCGCAGGCGGAATTCCCGTACGCGCGTTTGGTCGAAGAGAACCGTCGGCGAGGTCGCAGCGATCCGGAATTCGAGTTGACCGACACCGGCGTATTCGACGACAATCGCTACTTTGACGTTTTTGTCGAATACGCAAAAGCTTCCTCAGAGGACATTTTAATCAAGATCAACGTCTGCAACCGCGGCCCGCAATCCTCGAAACTTTACCTGCTGCCGACGTTGTGGTTCCGCAACACATGGTCGTGGGGACGCAGCGGCGAAGACTACTGGGGCAAGCCTCGATTGTGGCAAACCACGATGACGGAGGTTCGCGCGGAGCATGAATCACTCGGCAAGTACGTGCTCAGCGCGGGTCTCTCCCCCAGTGGCGAACCACCCGAACTGCTCTTCACGGATAACGCCACAAACACCCGCCGTCTATGGGGAGTTGACGGGCCTGAGCGTTACGTCAAAGACGCCTTCCATCGCTACCTGATCAACGCAGAGCGCGACGCCGTGAACCCGGAAAGAACCGGGACAAAGACCGCGGCGTGTTATCGTCTTCAGGTTCCACCGGCCGGCGAGGTAAGCGTCCGGCTGCGCCTGACCGCCGCGAGCGAGGTATCTCCCGAGCCTTTCGGGCCGGATTTTGACCGGCTCTTCGCGCAGCGCAAGGACGAGGCGGATGAGTTCTACGGCAAGCTTGTTCGTTGGGGAGAGCAACTTGCCATTCAACCGACTTCATCTCGCTCGGCCGACGACGGCGGCGAGAAAGCAGCTTTTTCGCTGCCTAAGTTTTCGACCGAGGAACGCAGCGTGGTCCGGCAGGCTGTAGCAGGGCTCGTCTGGAGCTGCCAATTCTACCACTACATCGGCGACGACTGGCTCGAGGGCGATCCGTCGGCGGCGCCTCCACCCAGCGAACGGCTGCACGGACGCAACAGCGACTGGCGCCATGTTTATTGCCGCGATGTCATGTCAATGCCCGACAAATGGGAGTATCCCTGGTTTGCGGCATGGGACCTCGCGTTCCACACGATGCCTTACATGGTAATCGACCCGGATTTCGCCAAACGGCAGCTTGACCTGGTAATGTCGGAGCGCTTCATGCATCCGAACGGACAAGTTCCCGCGTATGAATGGGTGTTCGGCGACGTCAACCCTCCGGTGCACGGGTGGGCTGCTTACCGGCTCTACAAGATGACCGTTATGCAGGGCAAGCCGGATCGTCGCTTCCTGACGCGCGTCTTTCAGAAGCTGCTGCTCGGTTTTACCTGGTGGGTGAACCGAAAAGATCCCGAAGGCAACAATATCTTTGCCGGCGGATTCCTTGGCCTGGACAACATCGGCATTTTTGACCGGTCCAGGCCTTTGCCGACTGGGGGATACCTTCAGCAGGCAGACGGAACCGCGTGGATGGCCTTCTTTTGCGCGAATTTATTTTCGATCGCGCTTGAATTGGCGCGCGACGATTCATCGTATGAAGACATTGCGTACAAGTTCTTCGAGCATTTCGCGATGATAATCGCCGCCATTAACAGAATCGGCGGCACCGGTCTGTGGGACGAAGAGGACGGCTTCTACTACGATCACCTGGTCGTTGAAGGTCGAAAGATGCCGCTGAAGGTACGTTCTATGGTTGGGCTTATTCCCGTACTTGCGGCGGCGGTGGTCAACACCGAGATGGCGCGCAAACTGCCGGATTTGACCATGCGGTTTCGCTGGTTTATGCGCAAGCGGCCGCGTTTGAGGCAACATCTGTCGGCGGTGTTCGATCCCGCAACGGGCCTCGCTTCCAAAGCCTTGTTGGCTGTTCCGACGCGAGAGCGCTTGGTGAGAGTCTTGCGCTATTTGTTGGACGAGAACGAATTTTTATCGCCTTACGGGATTCGCTCTATTTCCAAGTACCACGCGGCGCATCCGTTCGTGTTTGCAGCCGACGGCCAGGAGTACCGAGTGGATTATACGCCGGGCGAGTCTGACACGGCCCTCTTTGGCGGGAATTCCAATTGGAGAGGACCAATCTGGTTTCCTATTAACTATCTTCTGATGGAGGCGCTCGAGACCTACTATTTGTATTACGGCGACGAACTTAAAGTTGAGTGCCCGACCGGGTCTGGGCGCATGATGAACCTGTTCGAGGTCGCTCGTCACTTGGGCCGCAGGCTCGGCAGCTTGTTCCTGCCCGATTCAAATGGACGGCGCCCTTGTCATGGCGACGACGCGCGCTTTGCGGACGATCCTTATTGGAAGGATCTGTGCCTCTTCTACGAGTACTTCCACGGCGACACGGGTCGTGGCCTGGGAGCGAGCCATCAGACGGGATGGACCGCGCTCGTCGTACGATGCTTACATCGCGCTTCTGAGGAGGTGATACGGTTTCAATACCAAGCCCAAGAGGATCTTCCTGCTTCTGGGGGTGCAGCTTTGTCCAGAAAACAGAGCCCGCTTTAAGGCTGCCTCGCGCGGCTCTAGATGAGAGCAAAACGAAATCATCGATCTCACGCGTGCGCCGCGCTCTCGGCGTGTTGCTATCGATTAGCCTTATAAGCGCGGGGGTGGGCCAGGCGCAAACGGCCAGTGGATTAACGGAATTACAGGAAGAGAGGTCGGAGCAGGGTTTTACCGACCCGCTGACGACCTTGCCCCAGTTGGTTGTCAGAGATGGCTTCTCGCCGGTCAACTATGGAGCTGACGCGTGGGTAGATGAAGTCATCGTAAAGCCGTTGATACCACGTGTACCTCCGAGACTTTGCTTCCGGTCGCCCAATTGATTCGACCGACGTTTAGCCTGTTAACAGCGCCTAGGCCGAGGCGGCGAAGCGGTTGAAAGTCGTCGGGAACAAACGCCACCTCGGGTAAGTATGATAGGCTCGCGATGAAGGAAACGAAAATTCACGCAACTACTGAGCGTCAGGCGGCGGGCAAGGCGCTGCGGTAAAGAAGCCCTCGTCTATCGCCCGTGAAGGTTGTTCTTTAGCAGGACAAACGCGACATCGTAAGGCTGCTCGAAGCTTCGAACAAGGGGTGACTGGAGTCTCTGGTCTCGACTCGTGATGCGCGGATGCTCCAGTCTGCCTTCGCCTATTTTCGAGCGACCGCTCTGCTACAAGCACATGACCTCAAGGGCACACCCGCAGGCGGTATCAACGTTGACGGCTGCGGCGACCGCCATTTGATGGGGTTCGAAGGCTTCGCGACGCCTGAGCGAAATCTCATCTTCGATATTAACGACTTCGACGAAACACTCCCTGCCCCCTTTGAATGGGACATGAAGATTGCGCCCGATGTCGAGACGCACACTCCGAACGTGATGGGATATATGCCAGGTTTTGCTGGCCCGCTCTTGCCCGGGGGACATCATTTCAGCAGACACGTTGGCCTCCCGCGTGGTCGGAGTGGCTTTCAACTCGTCGAGATCATGGTTCGGGTCCGAATGCCCGCCAGGCGGAGTTTTCGGCTTCTGAGGCACCGCCCGTTGGTTGCGTCGGGGTTTCGGTTCATGCCATTCTTTACGCGCAAAATCGAGAGACGCGTGGAATTTGTATTGACCACCTCAAGAATGTAATACGAGTCGGCAAAACCGGCGTGGGTATTGTCTCATGGCATAGCCAAAACAACGCTGCGTGAAATTTTATCTATCGACTTAGTTATATACTCCAAGGAATCTCGCTGCCATGAAAAACAGAGGAGGCCTATCACGCGGCAGATGGTATATGTTTCGGGGGTTGTACGGCGTAGCCGCAATCGGTTTCACCGTGGTCCTCACCTGGGTCGCCTCGCGGGTTGTCGCGCAAGCCGCGTCCGCCGCCTATGCGGTCTCGGACCCGGTGCCGTCTTTGCTCGAAGGCGCAAAGGTTACCACGGACGTCGCCAAACTGGCTGAAGGCGGGCGTGCTGTGCTTGGCGTGGCGGCCGACGGCGTAAGCGAGGTCGTAATTAGTGTTAACGCGGCTTCTGCAGGTCAGCAGCTCGCGTTCCAAGTTCTGAACGATAAGAACCAACCCAGCGTGTCGCCGAGCGAAGATGGCGCTCTCGCGACCGTCGAGGAGCAGACCTTCGATCAAAGCAAGGTCACTGTCAACTCCGTTAGCACGCCCCAGGGGCCGCGCGCCTTTGTGATTTATCAGGCGCCGCTTGATTTCGCGCGGCCTGGGGGTGCTGACGATGCCGCTTCCCAACGTGGCGTGTCGATCTCGTGGCAAGTGTCAGGTGGGGGCGAAACCCAAAGCGCCCCGATAACAATTATTCGGCCGCTGGTGGTCTTGGTTCACGGACTTTGGGGTGCACCGAGCGACTGGGACGACTTCAAGCCGCTCATTAGCGACCCGCGCTTTTCGGTGAGGCGCGCGGACTATTCCTTTTATGTCGGGCTCGGGCTGTCGAGCACCACGCCGTCATACACGACGGTTGCCATCGCTGAGGCGAACAGCCTCGGATTCTATTACAACGCGGGTCAGGTGGCGCAGCAGATCGATTCGTTTATCGAGTCGTTCAAGCGAGGCTCTAATCCGTCAGGCGTTCCGGTGGCTGCGGTCGAGGCGGACGTGGTTGGCCATAGTATGGGCGGGGATGTGACGCGCACCATGCTGCTGTGGGTCGGCTTTGGTAGCGACCGGACCTTCGGGCAAGGCAATGTGCATAAGTTGATCACGGTTGATACGCCCCATCTGGGCTCGCCGTTGGCGACAAACTTGCTGCAGGATAACAACTCGTGCGTGCGCGACACCTTCGCGACCGCAGGTATGTACAGCTTTCTTAGCGTTACGACCGCATTTACGGACATCGAGATCAGTGGCGCGATCGGCGACCTACGCGCCAACCTGGAAGGGAAGGACTTAAGCCCCGCGCTGCGCTCCCTGCAGCCCGGCTCAAACGTTCCCCTTCAGGTCCCCCATTTGCTGCCGACCGCGTATCTCGCGGGGTGGATGAGCCAGGCTCAGTTGGACGGCCTTAATAACCCGCCTTATTTAGTGCAGGCCATACGGTACTGGTGCAAGGGAGATTCGTTGGCGGACAATCTGACCGTAGACGGGTGGCCGAAGGTGGTGGGGGCGCAAAGCGACGCTATCGTGCCTCTGCTAAGCGAGGTCAATGGCGGTTCAGCCTTCTCCACGGTGACGGCGATCCATAGCCCAGGCGTCGAGCAGCTCGGTTTTCTTCCGCCGAGCGCGCTCGATGAGGTGACCGACAATCCGTCCACGGCGATAACTCTGTTAAATACCTGGGTTAAGAGCTCGGCCTATGTTGAACTGCGCTGAACGTAGGGAAATTCGAAAAACACATAGCTTGCGGGCTTGGGCTCGGCTCTTGTGCCCGTTCGCCGTGGTGGGCATCTTGGCGTTGTCCGGTTTAGGAGCGGACTATCGGCAGGGACAGCCAAATAGGTCGGACCCAGTCTCTGCCGAGAGCCCAGCTATAGACTTCACGTCGCCGGCCAACGGCAGCTCCATTTCGGCGGGCCAGACGCTGAGCATTACGCTCAGTGTGTCGCATCCCGAGGCCTTTACGCGGGGAATCTCGGTAATCGGCCAAGGCGCAATCGGCGCGACCCCGATTAAGAATGCGCCTCCGTTTGAGTTCACGCTTGATATTCCGGTGAATCTGTCGCCGGGCACCTACCAGCTCACGGCTTTAGGCTTTGGCCTGTCAAGTCGGCCAATCGCCACGGCGTCCGTTGCGGTGCGAGTCGAGCCGCCCGCGGGCGCCACGCTGTCGGCGACGCCGCCCGAAGAGGTCATTCTCGAAGCTATCGGCGAACAGCTTCCGCTGCGCGTGGTGGGCGAGGCTCCTGGGGGCCGGCCGGTCAACTTGATGGGCGCATCGAACCTCACAGCCGTCTCGGCCGATACGAGCGTTGCGACGGTCGACAGCCAAGGGATGGTCACCGCGGTGGGGGCCGGCCACACAGTGATCAATGTTACCTTTGGCGGACACGCTGCCGGAGCGGTGCTGGTGCACGTAGTTGACCCGGCGCTGATTCCGTCACTGACCAAGCTGACGTTTGGCGCCGAGGCTGTTGGCCGCCGAGGTCAAGCGCAATCCTTCACGGTGCGAAATGCGGTTTCTTACCCGGTGCGCATATTAAGCGTGACCTCGTCGGACGAATTCCCCAAAACCAGCGACTGTGAAGCTATCTCTCCAATTCCCGCAGGAGGTTCGTGCACCATTCGCGTGAGCTTCGCCCCCGAAGGATCCGGAGTGCGCGACGGCGTGGTTACGATCGTGAACAGCGCGGTAATCGCCCCGACGCGTGTTTACCTGACCGGCAGCGGTACACAGGAACGAAACCGTTTTCGAGATAGGGACGATCGGGACTTCCCGCGCTAGAATCTAAAAGCGTTTTTGCCCGAGACGGGTTTGTGAATGAAGTCGTAGGGCCCAGGGACGTCGTTCACGACGAGCCACCGGGTGCGCCAGGCCATGAGCGGAGCTTCGGCTGAAACTCGCGCGCAAGTCGAGCATTTGCGCGACCTCATTAATCGCCACAACTATCTGTATTACGTGCTGGACGCGCCGGAAATCACCGACGCCGAGTACGACGAGCTTTTGCATCGACTTGAGACCCTCGAACGCGAGCATCCCGAGCTTGTAACCCCGGATTCTCCCACACAGCGCGTAGGCGCGGCGCCGAGCGAGAAGTTCGCCACGGTCAAGCATCGGCTGCCGATGCTGTCGCTTGCCAATGCGATGAACGCTGACGAGATGCGTGAATTCGATCAGCGCGTGCGTCGGATGCTCAAGGTTTCCGGCGATATCGAGTACGTCGCGGAAGTCAAATTTGACGGCCTCGCGGTCGAACTGGTCTACGAGAATGGAATGCTGGTGGTCGGCTCCACGCGCGGCGACGGAGTAAACGGCGAGGACGTCACGGCGAATATCAGGACGATCAAGAGCGTGCCGCTGCGCCTGATGGCGGCGCGCGCAGTGCGGGTGCCTTCGTTATTGGAGGTTCGAGGAGAGGTCATCCTGCCGCGCAAGGCGTTCGTGCGGCTCAATGAGGAGCGGCTGGCGCGCGGCGAGGCGCCGTTTGCCAATCCGCGCAACGCCGCGGCGGGATCCTTGCGCCAGCTTGATCCGCGGGTGACGAGCCGGCGGCCGCTCGACGTCTTTTGCCACTCGCCTGGGGTAATCGAAGGCGCCGGCTTTTCGACTCAGTGGGATTTCCTCGAAGGCATCAAGACACTGGGGCTGAAGGTCAATCCGTTATCGCGCCTGTGCCCGTCTGTTTCGGCCGTCTTCGATTATTGGGCCGAACTAGCCGAGCGGCGCCACGAACTCGATTACGACGCCGACGGCGTGGTTGCCAAAGTCAACTCCTTCGAATTGCAAGAGCGGTTGGGCGAAGTCTCGCGCTCGCCGCGGTGGGCGGTAGCGTACAAGTTCAAGGCCCAACAGGCACATACGAAAATCAGGAAAATTTCGGTCTCGGTCGGCCGCACCGGCACTCTGACACCCGTGGCGGACCTCGAGCCGGTGCGGCTTGCCGGGGTGACGATTTCGAGCGCGTCGCTTCATAACTTCGACGAAATTCAACGCAAAGATATCCGCGAGGGCGACACAATCCTGCTTGAGCGCGCGGGCGACGTCATACCCTACGTCGTGCGGGTTACGCACAAGGGCAGTCCGCGCGCCAAGCCGTTCACGGTGGAGCATTGTCCGGAATGCGGCGGCTCGATCGCGCACGAGGAGGGCGAGGTCGCCTATGTGTGCATCAATGTCAACTGCCCGGCGCGGGTGCGCGAATCGATTCGGCACTTCGCTTCGAAGGCCTGTTTCGATATCGAAGGTCTTGGGGACAAACTCGTCGCGCAACTGGTCGAGAAGAAACTTGTGCGCGAACTCGCTGACTTGTACCTGCTCAAGCCGGAGAAGTTAGCCGCGCTCGAGCGGATGGGCGAGTTGAGCTCGCGAAACTTGATCGCGAATATCGAGCGCTCGCGCAGCGTGACTTTGGACCGTCTCATCAATGCGCTTGGGATTCCGCATGTCGGGGAGCACACGGCGCGCCAACTCGCGCTCGAATTCGGAAGCCTTGATGAACTGAGGTCGGCCGATGAGGGGCGGTTACGCCAGGTGCGCGATATCGGACCCGAGATCGCGCACAGCATCCTTGCCTACTTTGCCGAACCCCGCAACCGCGCGGGACTTGAGAGGCTGCTAGAGCATATAGTGATCAAGCCGCTCGAAGCGCCCGCTAAGGTTTCTGCGGCGGTGCGAGGCAAGACGTTTGTTCTCACGGGCGCTCTTGAACGCATGACGCGGGCCGAGGCTGAGCGTAAAATCCTTGCCGCGGGCGGGAAGGTGAGCAGCTCGGTGAGCGGAAAGACCGATTATGTGGTTGCCGGCTCCGAGCCCGGCTCTAAGCTAGATCGCGCGCGCGAACTGGGCGTTACCGTCTTAAGCGAGGCTGACCTGCTCAGCATGATCGAAGGATAAACTGCGGCGAGCGCACGGCGTTGAACGTGAAACCACGTCAAGGCGCAATGCAACCAGCCGAAAGATGGGCGTGCAAAGGACATCGGCTAATCACGCGCGGCTTACGTTGCTCATCTCCGGACGAGTACAGGGTGTAGGCTTTCGTTTCAGCGCTGCCCAGCAGGCCCGCCGGCTCGGGCTGCGCGGATGGGCGAGAAACCTGCTCGATGGCCGGGTGGAGATTGTCGCCGAGGGTACTCGCGAGGCGTTGGAAGTTCTGCACGCCTGGGCGCATCAGGGACCGCCTTTGGCGAGAGTGACCGAGGTCGCCGAGCAATGGTCGGACGCTCGCGACGAACCGGCGGGTTTCGCCGTGCGATGATGCGGGCGCATCATGACTGTGAGCGCAGTGTAAGCGTTTTTCTTGTTAGCATGTTGATGTAAAATTCTGTCAGGATATGTGCGACCTCCGCGGCCGCAACCTAGCGCTAGGTAGGAGAAATAACCCATGTCTGTGCCTTCCGAGAGCGTCCCACCGCTGGTCCAGCCGGTGATCGGGAAGACGCCGGTTCGTGCCAAGCCAATCGTCGAACGTCCGCAAATAGTGATTCGCTTCGCGGGAGATTCGGGCGATGGGATGCAGGTAACCGGGACCCAGTTCACCGCCGAATCAGCGCTGGCCGGAAACGATATTGCCACGCTGCCTGACTTTCCCGCCGAGATTCGCGCGCCAGCCGGAACGATCGCCGGTGTCAGCGGCTTTCAGCTTAACTTTTCGAGTCACGAGGTGTTCACGCCGGGCGATGAGCCGGATGTGCTCGTCGCGATGAACCCCGCGGCGCTCAAAGCGAATATCGGCGATTTGACGGCTAACGGCGTGTTGATTATCGACAAGGAGAGCTTTACCGAAGCGAACCTTAAGCGCGCCGGATTCGAGTCGAATCCGCTGACTGACGGCACGCTGGCGAAGTTCCAGGTCTTTCAGGTCGAGGTCGGCAAGCTCACCGCGCTCGCCCTTCGCGAACTGGGGTTGAATAATCGCGCGGTCAGTCGTTGCCGAAACTTTTTCGTCCTGGGGCTGGTTTCGTGGCTTTATCAGCGTCCCACCGAAAGGACGCTGGAGTGGATTAAGAGCCGGTTCAAGAAAACGCCCGAGGTGCTCGAAGCAAATCTCCGCGCTTTCAGGGCCGGATACAACTTCGGCGAAACCACCGAGATGTTCACCAGTGCGTACAAGGTGCCGCCGGCGAGAATCGCGCCAGGTTTTTACCGCAACATAACAGGCAATGGCGCAACGGCACTCGGGTTTCTCGCCGCCAGCGTTAAATCGGGATTGCCGCTGTTTTTGGGCTCTTATCCGATAACGCCGGCCAGCGACATCTTGCACGAACTGGCGACCTACAAAAACTTTCCGGTGTACACGTTCCAAGCCGAAGACGAAATTGCAGGGGTGTGTTCCGCGATCGGTGCGGCCTTCGGCGGCGCGATTGGCGTGACGACGACCTCGGGCCCAGGAATGAACCTGAAGGCCGAGGCTATTGGCCTTGCGGTAAAGGTCGAGCTGCCGATTGTGATCACCGATATTCAGCGGGCGGGTCCTTCCACCGGGATGCCGACCAAGCCGGAGCAAGCGGATTTGTTGATGGCGATGTTCGGGCGACACGGTGAATCGCCGTTGCCGGTCATTGCCGCTTCAACTCCGGCGGACTGCTTCAGTTGCGCGTACGAGGCGGTGCGTATCGCGGTGAAGTACATGACCCCGGTGGTTTTGCTGTGCGACGGCCATCTGGCTAACGGCGCCGAGCCGTGGCTGGTGCCGGACGCCTCGCAATTGGCGCCGATCAAAGTGGAATTCCGGACCGATCCCCAGGGTTTCCAGCCTTACCTTCGCGACGAACAGACGTTGTCGCGCCCGTGGGCGCTTCCAGGCACCCCCGGGCTGGAGCATCGAATCGGCGGCCTCGCCGCGGAGCATCCCACCGGCAATGTGAGCTACTCGCCGGCGAATAACGAGCTGATGGTGCGGATGAGGGCGCGCAAGGTCGCGGGAATCGCGCGCGAGATACCACCGACGGAAGTCTTCGGCGACGCTAACGGCGGCAAGGTCCTCGTCCTGGCGTGGGGGTCCACGTTCGGCACGGTGCGCCAGGCGGTGAGCGAGCTGCGCGCCAAGGGTAAGAGCGTGTCGCACGTCCACCTGCGCTATCTCAACCCGCTGCCGCCCGACCTTGGAGAAATTCTGCGGCGGTTCGAACGGGTGATGGTGGCGGAGATGAATTTGGGACAATTGCTCAGGTTGATCCGCGCCGAATTCCTGATCAACGCCGTGGGGTGCAACAAGGTCCAGGGACGGCCGTTCAAAATCTCGGAAATTACCAGCCGCGTGACGCGCCTGCTGGAGGAGTAATTAGCAATGGCGAGTGCGCTTAGCCGAAAGGACTTCGTCTCCGATCAGGAAGTGCGATGGTGCCCGGGATGTGGCGATTACGCGATTCTTGCTCAGGTGCAAAAAGTGTTGCCCGAGTTTGGAGTTGCGCGCGAAAACGTCGTGTTTATCTCAGGTATCGGATGCTCGAGCCGCTTCCCGTATTACATGAACACCTACGGCTTCCATACCATACACGGACGCGCCCCGGCGTTTGCCACCGGTCTTAAGGCTGTCCGCCCGGAGCTTGACGTTTGGGTGGTCACGGGCGACGGCGACGGGCTATCGATCGGCGGAAATCACCTCCTGCACGTCCTGCGCCGCAACGTGGACCTTCGCATACTCCTCTTCAACAATCGCATTTACGGTCTGACCAAGGGCCAATACTCGCCGACCTCGGAGATGGGCAAGGTTACCAAGTCCACTCCCTTTGGCTCGGTGGATTTCCCGTTCAATCCGGTTTCGGTCGCGCTGGGGGCCGGCGGCAGCTTCGTTGCCCGCGCGATCGACGTTGAGCAAAAGCATCTCGGCGAAATGCTCAAACGAGCGCATGCCCATCGCGGGGCGGCGTTCGTCGAAATTTTGCAGAACTGCAATATCTTCAACGACGGCGCTTTCAACGAGCTTACCGATAAGGCGCTTAAGGCCGACCATCAACTCGTCCTTGAGCATGGAAAGCCTTTGATCTTCGGGAAGAACCGGGACCGCGGAATACGGTTGCGTGGAATGACCGCCGAGGTTGTGCAGCTCGGCAACGGCGTAACCGAGCACGAGTTGCTCGTTCATGACGAGACCAACCTAACCCAGGCTTTCTTGCTCGCCGGCTTTGAGCCGCCGCTCCCCGCGCCGATCGGAGTTTTTTACTCCGCAACGCGTCCCACTTACGACGCAGCAATCAACCGACAGCTCACTGATGTGCGGACCAAGATAGGTAGCGGCGATCTTGATAAATTGCTTCGCAGCGGAGACACCTGGGCGGTACCCTAGTGCTCTGTGGGTGGGCAAAACTTCTAGGAGGAGGCTTATCCTCGACGGCGGTGCTGGTCCAGGGCGAACCCGTAACACGCTGCCCGGGTTCCACCGGCGAGGTTTAGCTGAGAGCCTACAGACTGTGAGCGTGGCGATTCCTGGCGTGAGGGATCGCCGCGCATCCTCTTCTCGTAGGGAAACAAAGCTGCCACCCGAACCGCGCACGAATCCTTCGGCGGTTTCAACGTTCTCCCCGCCTGCGACCTCCGGCATCCCGGGCGTGTCCTGGAACTTAGACGGCCCGACATACTGTCCTTCGCCGGCGCCGTTACCCTGCGGGTTTCTCCCGACGGTAAAGCAGAACATGTGCCGCGCGGCGCTGCGATGCCCCGGACAGAGGCGGCAACGGAGCTTGCCTGACGCCGCGCTTCGCCTTATTTTCGTTTTACGCGTCAAGGAATTATTTTCATTGGACCCTAGTTTCCCCGTGCTTTTTGTGCCGTTGTAATGGGAGCGGGAACAAGCGGAGTGAACGAGCAAAGCAGCCTCCGGCAGCCCATGGACGAGTCCAAAGAATCCGTCGCGGCGATGGGGCGAGGAAGTTCGAATGACCGTGAGACGCGTTTAGCATTGCGCTTTGCAGGATGGTCGGTGGCCATGTTGCCGCTGATCGCGACGGGGGCCGTTCTGGACAACGCCGCTCACGCGGCGTCCGGCGCAAGCGTGGTAACGATTGCCGGGCTGCAAGCTGCGGCGGTACTCGGCATTGTGGCATTGACAATGCGATGCGGGAACGGCCGGACCCTGAGTCGCGGTGCGTTCGGCGCTTTGGTTTGGCTGAGCGCCGGATGGGTGTGGCAGGCGATCGAGGTGGGCTGGCTTGGCGGGCTCGCCGTAGTGTTGTTCGCCGCGCAGGTTAGCAGCGGAATGCTCCTGCCGTGGACTCGCCTATGGCAGGAGTTGGTTGCCGCGTCGGCGGTTGTCGCATTCCTCGTGGCGGCGTTCGCGTCCGGGGTTTGGTGGACTGGCGCCATAGGCCTGCTGGGGTGGGTTCTCTTTGGAGGCGCGCTCGGATGGGCTTTGCTGGTGACGCTGCGCGGAGGCGAGGAGCATGAAGCAATCTTTGGCCAACGTGATCGCACCTTCATGGAAAGGTTGGTCCACGAAATAAGGTCGCCCGCCGGAGCGATCAGCATGCGAGTCGAATTACTTCGCGACCAGGTGTCGGATGCCAAGACATTGAGCGCGCTGGAAGCGATCGGAGCTGCGGCGCTGCGCATTCTGAGCCTTACCGATAACCTATGTGACGCCTTTCAGATCGAGGCCGGGGATATCCGATCGCGGCCGCGATCGGTGGATCTGAATGCCGTGGTTGAGGGCACGGCGGCGGAGCTTGCGGCTGCGGCGCGCAATCGACAAATCCAGGTGGAAATGGCGCTCGATCCGTCAAGACCTCAGCTTGACGTTGACCCGCGCCATCTTAAGCGCGTGACCGCAAACCTGCTCGATAACGCGGTCAAGTTCACCCCGATGGGCGGACGCGTGACGGTCAGCACGACCGCTTCGTCGCCATGGGTCAAAATAGCCTTTAAGGACAGCGGCCCGGGCATTGATACGCGCCAAGGGGCGACGCTGTTTGCGCCGCCGAAGCTGGGGGCAAAGCAGCGCCGAGCAGGTGGGCTGGGTTTGTTCGTTGCCAAGACGATGACAGAGCTTTGCGGCGGCACGATCCTAGTGGAGAGCACGCCCGGCCATGGCGCGACTTTCACCGTGGTCATTCCTCAGGAAGGGAAACCGGCCGCGAGCCGGCAGCCCGGCGGCGGTGGAAATTGAAGCTCGTGCTCGCTAACGATCTAGGGACACAAAACCGTGCGCCTTGGCGTCCCTCTTGCGGCTTTTGATCCAAGCGAACGCTCGTACCGTGCCTCCGCGGGCAAGGGGTAAACTCGAGGCGGCGCGCTTTATGGGCCTGCAGCCTGCTCTGTTTTGTTGACACGCACTATCAAGATGGGGCGCCTCAAAAGCGGGCGTACTTGAAAATACGCTCCGGAATCGCGCGCACCACGGCCATCACCGGCCGCCAAAACCAGGGCACGTAGACAACTTCAGCTCGCCGCCGCCAGGCTGAGTAAATTCCCCGCGCGGCCGTTGTCGGCGACACCGCTAGCAGTGAGCGTCCGCGCCCGTAGGTCATCGGCGTGTCAACCAAACCGAGCTTGACCGTCATGATATGAACGCCGGAGCGCGCCATATGTGCACGTAGCCCCTGTGTGAAAAGCGCGAGGCCGCCTTTGGCGGAGCCGTATACATAATTGCCGGCTCGGCCGCGCTCTCCGGCAACCGAACCGAGGACGATGATAAATCCTGAGCGTTGGATGCCCAGATAGTTGGCGACCTCGGTGAGAATTGAGGCCGCCGCGGTGAAGTTTTCAGTCACTAGGTCACGCGCGTAGGCCGCGTCCCGTGCCGCGTTAAAATGCTCGCCGAGCGTGCCGAAGCATAGCGCAACCCCGTCGAGGCCACCGAGTTCGCGGGCTGCGTGGCTGATCAGTTCGGTGTGGCGCGCGTAGCCCGTTGCTTCGAAAGAGCCGGAACGAACCAGCCCGGCCCCGCGTATGTTCAGGTCGGCCGCCACGCGGGCGGCCTCATCGGCGTCGCGTGCCGCCAGATAAAGCGCGGCCCCGTCGCGGGCGAAACACAACGCCAGGGCGCGCGCGATGCTGGAAGTGGCGCCGAGGAACAGGACCCGCTTCACCGCGGCAACGCTCCGCAGGCGTCGGCCCGTCCCGAGTCGAGGTTGAGTCGGCGCGAAAGCTGAGATGAAAAGATACGGTCCGGATCAGCCGACAACTTGATCGCGCGCCACTGCGCCAGATTCGGATACATCTGATGCACCAGCTCTGCCTGCGCGAAGGCGTCCTTCGCAAGGTAAATCCGTCCGCCGCGCTTCAGCACTATCCGGTCGAGGCGATTCAACAACTCCGCCAAACCCGTTTGCACGGCGAAATCCATCGCGAGCGTGTAACCGGGCATGGGGAATGAGAGCATCCCTTGTTGCTCACCGAACCGTTTAAGCACCGCTAAAGAAGCTGGTATGCGGCTGCGCCTGAGTTCCTCCATTGTCTCGATTAGTCCGTCCCTGCCCTCAGCCACCGGCATCACGCATTGATGCTGGGTGAAGCCGCGACGACCGTACAAGCGGTTCCAGTTGCCGAGCCGGTCGAGCGGATAGAAGAACTGCTCTAGGTCCACGATGCGGCGGCGCTCGCCGCGTCGGTGAAGCAGATGATAGAGCGCGCTGAAGCTGCGCATCGTCCACGGATTGAGAACGAACTGCGGCAGGTCAAACGGTAAGTTGAGCCTGCGCCTCTGCTCGACGATTAAAGGATGGCCTCCGATAAATCGCCTGACGCGATCAGCCGGGGCGAAATTGGCGAACATCGCGATCGAGCGACCGAGATTTCTCGGCCCGGCGGCGCAATCAACCCAAGCCACGGAGAATTGGTAGCGCTGGTCGTGTTCGGCGAAAGTCTCGAGTACGTGGTCGATGCTCGGCAAGGCGAAGGATTCGCACTCCAGATAGGCGCTCTCAATCCGCTTGAGCTTGAACTCGATCTCGAGGATGACACCGGTGAGACCCATTCCTCCGAGCGTGGCCCAGAATAGGTCGGAATTTTCCTGCCGGCTGCATCGCTTGATCTCGCCCCTGGGCCCCATCAGCGCGAACTCGACCACGTGTTTGGAGAAAGAAGAGTCGCGATGGTGGTTCTTGCCGTGGATATCAGCGGCCAGCGCGCCCCCGAGGGTAACGAACTTGGTTCCGGGAGTGACGGGCGGGAAAAACCCGCGTGGCACGAAGGTCTGCAACAGCTCCGCGAACGATACACCAGCCTCGCACCGAAGGACGCCGCTTTGCGAATCGAAAGCCAGCATCCGGTTGAGACGGGTAAGATCAATCAGGCTGCCGCCGCCGTTGATTGCGGCGTCACCATACGCGCGTCCCAGTCCGCGCGCGAGCACAGGCTTGGAAGCGTTGGCCAATGCCGCACTTAGCGCAGACAATTTTTCCGGCCGCCAGACTTGGGCCGTGCTTCGCGGATATCGCCCCCAGCCCGTGACGGTCAGCCGTGAGGCGCCGCGCTCGGCAAGCTCGCGAGGCGGTATATGTTGCGCCAGCTCGGCCGACATCGTCTCAAGTGAGCTTCGTCGCGAGCGCGCCGATTTGTTCGCGCTTCTTTGCACCGCAGAGCATGCGGAGCAAAACTGGAGGCAGGGAGTCTTTCGCCGAAGCCACGAAGCTCACCCTTTGGGCAGGCCGAGGACGCGCTCGCCGATAATGTTGCGCTGGATCTCGCTGGTTCCGCCCGCGATTGTGAGCGCACGCGAAGCTAGGGCGCGGTAGCTCCAGATGCCTCCGTCGACAGCGCCCGGCGCCCCGTATTCGAGTTGGGCAAAGGACCCGAGCAGTTCGAGAGCGAACTGGCTGATCCGCAAGTTAAGCTCGCTTGCGGCAAGCTTGAGCACCGACCCCTCAGGACCCGGCGGCAGACCCTTGAGCTGGCGCGTGAGCTGTCGGTAAACGGTGTACCTCAGCGCCTCGGCCTCGCAGGCAAAGCGCGCAACAGTCTGGCGCACGCTCGAATCCTCCCAGGCGTTTGCTCCGTTGCGCTCGACCGACTGGGCTAGCGCGATCAACTCCCTCACAAGGCCAAGCATGTTTGCTCGCTCGCCAATTCCCGCGCGCTCGAACATCAAAGTCCCGATAGCGACGCTCCAGCCCTGATTTTTTCCGCCCACAAGGTTTTGCCGAGGCACCTTGACGTCTTGAAAGAAGATCTCGTTGAAACCTTTTGCCCCGCTCATCTGGACCAGCGGCCGCACGCTCACGCCCAGACTGTGCATGTCAACCAGAAGGTAGCTTAGACCCTGATGCTTGGGAGCGCTGGGATCGGTGCGAACGAGAAGAATGCACCAGTCGGCGCGATGCCCATCCGAGGTCCAAACTTTTTGTCCGTTTACGACAAAATAGTCCCCCTCTTCAACGGCGCGCGTCTGTAAGGACGCGACGTCGGAGCCGGCGTTCGGCTCGGAGTATCCCTGGCACCAGATCTCCTCGGCGGAAAGAATTTTTGGAATATAGCGTTTTTTCTGCTCTTCGGTGCCGAACTGCATTAATGTCGGGCCAACCAGCATGATGCCCATCGTGTTGACCAGACGCGGAGCGCGTGCCGCGGCTAACTCTTCGTGGTAGATCAGCGATTGGGTAAGGCTGGCGCCTCGACCTCCGTACTCTTTGGGCCAACTAATCCCGACCCATCCTGCGGCGTGCATCTTGCGATGCCACTCAAGGCGTGCGCGGTAGCCCTCCTCGGTCTCGTCGCGCATCGGATCGATCCGTGACGCGCGCTCTTGCGCCGGCAGGTTCGCTTCCAACCAGCTTCTGAATTCGCGCCGAAATTCCTCATCCTCGACGCTATAAGTGAAGTCCACGGTTTATCTCCCTGTAGCGGGACGGCAACAGCCCCAAGCATGAGCCTTGCAAGAGATCATGGTCAGCTAGGGCGGGAACATTTAAGACAAAATATCTGGATATCTAGATTAGATAGACCACCGGAGGACGTGTTGGCAACCAAAGGCCGCGGATTATTCAGTGTTCAGCGCGGATTATTCTGTGTTCAGACGGAGAGGCTGTCGATGGTGGAGTGGGCCACAGAGCCCGTAACCACGATTGCGGCGATTTGTCGGAGAATTTTCGAGCAGGGGTTCTGTGGATGCGGATGCTCTAGGTTTGAATGTCCGGTGACCTTTTATCTTTGAAGAAGCCGTGCGCAGATCGACGCAAAGAGTCCGCGCGGAGGCTGCGCTCGCGTCGAATCAGGCTCAACCGAGGCCGAACCAGCCACGATCGTGGCATTTTGCCACTGCCATTTCTCGATCGGCCAATACATCCTATAATAGGGGTTTCTCGACGTATACCGCAAAGGACAACTGCATCTTCGACTGTGCCGAGATCGCTGCCGTTGGTGTTTGGTCTGCTTACCGCCGATCCAGCATTTTTTTATTGCGTCAAGGACGAACCATCGCAACGACCCTTCAGGATGGCCGGGACCGCGCCCGTGAGAGGCGATTTTCCTGAGCACACGCCAGTTGATTTTCTCGCGTATCCGGAGCGCTTCAGGTTTTCCTGGCTCAGGAGGCAAATAATTGGCCCTTCAGGCGTGGTCGGGCTTCGCCTTGCGCAAGAGATTTGGTAACTGTCGGATACGTCTGAAGAAACGCTGAGTTTGGGCGCCACCTAAGATGCTTCACTTTCTAAATCCGAGTTATGTCGCGTCGTGGATCGCGACGTGGGGCTATCTAGGGATCGCCGTGTTCGTCTTTGTCGGCAATCTCGGCGTTCCTGTTCCGGAAGAGACAGTGGTCCTGGCTGCCGGCTTCCTGGCCGGACGCGGCCTGCTCGATCCGCGTCTAGTGCTGGCGGTGGTGCTATTCAGCGCGATAAGTGGGGACAGCTTTGGTTACCTAATCGGGCGCACCGGCGGGCAGCATCTGCTGGAGCAATTGGGCCAGCGCTTCAGGTTCGTGGTTCGCCGCCATCGCCGCTTCAAGCAGTTCTTCGCGGCGCATGGTAATAAGACCGTGTTTTTCGCGCGCTTCGTTCCGGGCTTGCGCTTCATGGCCGGACCTATGGCGGGGGCGGCAGGCATGCGGTTTTGGCGGTTTCTGGGGTGGAATGTGAGCGGTGCAACGGTGTGGTGCGCTGTGATGGTCACGATCGGTTACCTGGTCGGCGACGAATGGGAAAAGGTGGCGCATCTGATTCATCGGGCCGGCGGTCTGCTGCTCGCGGGTCTTTTGGTGTCGGTGGTCGTCCTGACCTTTTGGTGGCGCGAGCGCGCCCGGTCCGCGCGCCGCGTCGAGCTTTAAGCCGTCCGGGCCCTTGGCGGGCGAGGCCCCCGGACGGTTTGAGGAAACGCCGAATCCGACCGCCTACCCGTGTGCGTCTTTGGCCGGCTGAGAGCGTTTGGCGGCGGCCTTGATGTATTTCTGGGAGATCGGCGACAAGTCGGAGTAGCCGAGTTCCACGTGGATAATCGAAAAGGTTGACGCCGTCTCTGCTGCGCTGAGCGCTTGGTGCAGTTCCTTCGTCGTGCGAACCGTGAATCCGCGCCCGCCCCAAGCTTGCGCCAACTCTGCGTACGGCCAACGCGGAAGGGTGAGCAAGTCGGGCCGTTCGGCCACGGGGCGGAAGATTCCCCACCCGCCGTTGTCGATGACTAACACGATAGGATTGGCACCGAACGCCGCCGAGTGCGCGATCTCTGGCCCGGTCATCTGAAAGCTCCCATCTCCGCATAGGACCAGCGGACGATAGCTGCGTCCGACCTGTGCGCCGAGGGCGGCGGGAATCGAGAAGCCCATCGAAGCGTAATAGCCTTGGGCCAGATAGGTGCCAGAGTGGGGTACGCGGATGTCGAGTCCGGCGAAAAGCATATCGCCGGACTCGGCAACGACCGCGTACTTTCGCTTATCGCTCAGAAATTCGTTGACCACGCGCAACAGGCTTATCAGTTTGATGGGTTCGTCCTCTCCCGGCGCCTCGCCTTGTAGATTGTCCGCGTAGTGAATGGTCTCCTCATGGCGGCGTAGGTTTTGGTGCAGGAGGGCCCGTACGAAGTCGCGCACGCCCACGTCCGGATAGCTGTGAAAGCTCACGTCAACGCGCCGATCAACGGCCCACACGGTGCGCTCTTCCACGATATGGGGTGGCCGGTTGCCGAAGTTCATGTCGGTCTTGAGGCACCCGAGGTTGATGATCAGATCGGCCGCGTCCATTCGTTCCACGATCGGGCGCGGGCTTATCTCGCCTATATGGACGCCCATATACAACGGATGGTCCATGGGGAACGCGCCTTTGCCCAGGACAGTGGTGAGGACGGGCGCGCCGGCGCGCTCAGCGAGCCCTATCAGGTCGGCGCTTGCCTTAAAGCGATGGATTTCGATGCCGGCGATGATTATCGGCGCGCGGCTCTGATTGAACATTCGCGCCACTTCGCGCGCCGCTTCTTCCACCTTGCGCGTGTTCGAGGGCGGAAAGTGAAGTTTGCCATCCCATTCGATCAGCTCTTTGGGAACCTCGACCTCTCGGTCTACCATGTCGCGATGAATCTCGAGATAGCCGGGCCGTTGCTGCGCCCATACAGCTTGCACAACGTCATGAACGTCGTGTGCGGCGCTTCGCGGGTCAGTGATCACGCGCGACGCGCAGGTTACTTCCTGGTAGATGCGATGCTGCGATTCAATTTCGCGAGCCTGGTGATGAATTAGTGTTCCGAGTTTACGTTCTTCCTCGCCTGGCCCGCCCGAGAAGACCAACACCGGAACATGCTCAGCGAAGCAACCCGCGACCGGGTTGACCATGTTATGGCCGCCGGCGCCGTAAGTGACGCATATTGGTGTGATTCGGCCGGTAGCGCGAGCGTATCCGTCTGCGGCGAAGCCGACTCCCGGCTCATGAGAGAGCGTCAGGATTTTGAACCCGCGCTCGCGGCCGAAGCGGAAGAACAATTTGAGCACGAGATCTCCTGGAATCCCGAACAAATGGCGTACGCCGATTTTCTGAAGATAGGCAACGACAAAATCACCGAGCGCCATCCGTCGTTTCATGGTTCTCTATCCTAGCGGCCGGTTCCAGCCGAATGCCACATCCTATGAGCGCGGCAAGGCTTCCGAGGCGTTGGTCCGTTATGGCTTGCTTTTGGCGTCACGTCGTATTGTAGTAGAAGGCATGTGGCGGAGGTTGCTCAGGCCGCGGCTTTTCCTGGACCCCCTGCGGATTGCTAGATTCGTGGTCTTCCTACCTCAGTTTTTGCGAGTCTTTGTCGCCTTAATGAGAGATCACCGAGTCCCGGTGATAACCAAGATGCTGCCTTTCACGGCACTGTTGCTGCTGCTGTCGCCGCCTGCGCTCGAGCTCGACTTGATCCCGTTCCTGGGCGAGCTCGACGTGCTCCTCGTAGGTTATCTGACGCTGAGGCTGTTTGTTTGGCTCTGTCCGCCCGAAGTGGTGCGGGAGCACGTTGCACGCATTGCTAGGGGCGCCTAGAGCCTGATGTTTCGTCCCAGCAAGTTTGCGCTAGCGGTGGGGCTGCTGCTAGCAGTTGCGGCGCTGGTAACGCTGAGCCTCTTCAGCGAGTTTCTGGTTGATTGGTTGTGGTTTAACGCGCTCTCCTACCATGGGACCTTCGCGACGATGGTCGCAGCGCGATGGTCGTTGCTGGGTGTAATCTGGCTGATTTCCTTTGCAATTTTCCTGATCAACGGTCTAGTCGCGCTCGGGCTAAGCACCGAGCGCCACTGGCCGCGCGTGGTGCGCCGGCCCGACGAGATCGTCCAGCTGAGCTTACCCGACCTTTTACGCAACCTCGGTAGTCGCGTGCCCTGGAAGTCGCTGGTGACCGTAGCCGCGGCGCTACTCGGTTTTGCCGCGGCCAGCGGTGAGTCGGCGAATTGGCCGGTTTATCTTAAGGCGTTCTACGCCGTCCCATTCAACGTCGCCGAGCCCGTTTACCATCGCGATATCGGATTTTACGTCTTCAGCCTTCCATGGCTGCAGGATCTGCGCGACCTGTTTCTATGGGTCATCATTTTGAGTGCCGCGCTGTCGGCCGGAATTTATTGGCTGCGCCAGGGCTTGGATTTTACCGAGTCGCCGCCCCGCGTCTCGGCCTCGGCGACGGCGCATCTTTCGGTGCTGCTGGCCGCCTTTTTCGTTCAACGAGCTTTTAGCTATTGGCTGGGACGCTTTGAGCTGCTCCTCCATGGCAATGGCGTAGTATACGGGTTTCGCTACGTGGACGGCTTGCTATGGCGGCCCGGGCTTTGGTTGCTGGTGATTCTTTCGCTGCTCGCCGCGGCGCTGTGTCTGGCCAATTTGCAAGAGCGGGGAGTGCGCCTGCCATTGATGGGCGCATTGATCTTGTTCATCCCCGCGATCGGCTTGAATTTCCTCCAGCCCGCTATTGAGCAGTTTCGCGTCAAACCCAATGAACTCGCGCTTGAACGGCCCTATATCGAGCGGAATATCGAGTTCACCCGCCGCGCCTATCGACTCGATGCGATCAGCGTCAGGCCATTCGCCGGGTTGGGCAAGCTTTCACCCGAAGTGCTCAAGGAAAACGAGGCCACGGTGAGGAATATCCGCCTTTGGGATCCCCGCCCCCTGCTTGCCACTTATCGCCAGTTGCAGGAAATCCGCCTTTATTACGATTTTCGCGACGTGGACGTTGACCGTTACCCGATTCAAGACCAATACAAACAGGTGATGCTGTCCGTGCGGGAGTTCAACCCGACGCTCCTGCCGGAGAACGCCCGGACCTGGGTCAATCAGCATCTCAACTACACCCATGGCTTTGGCCTCGTGATGAGCCCCGTAACGCTGAAAAGCGGAGAGGGGTTGCCGGTGTTCTACCTGAAGGACGTGCCGCCGGTCTCTCCGGTTGGGTTAAAGGTGGAGCAGCCGAGGATCTATTACGGCCAGGAAGACGATAACTACGTGGTAGTCAATACGGCCGCGCCTGAGTTCGACTATCCCAAAGGCGCCAGCAACGTATTCTCCTACTACCAGGGCCACGGCGGAGTGAATGTCAGCAGCCTGACGACTCGCGCGCTCTTCAGCTATTACTACCGCGATGTGAATCTGCTGCTGACCAGCGCGATGCGCCCGAACAGCCAAATTCTGCTGCGGCGCAATATCACCGAGCGGATAGGGCGGCTCGCTCCGTTCCTAATCCAGGATCGCGATCCTTACCTGGTGCTGCACGAAGGTCGGCTTTCATGGATCGTCGACTGCTACACCATAAGCGATCACTACCCGTATTCGGAACCAAATACCGAAAATATCAACTATATCCGCAACGCGGTTAAGGCCGCGGTCGACGCCTATACGGGCGATACCACTTTTTATATCGCCGATCCGTCCGATCCGATTATCCAGTGCTGGAACCGGATCTTTCCGGGAATGTTCCGGCCGCTCTCAGCGATGCCGCCGGTGCTGCGAACACATGTGCGATACCCGGAAGACCTGTTCATGCTCCAGGCGGACGTTTACCGCACGTACCATATGCGCAATCCCGAGGTCTTTTATAACCGCGAGGACCTGTGGGGATTTGCGCGGGAAAACTACGCCGGCCAGACCGTCCTGATGCAGGCGTATTACACGATCATGCGCCTGCCCGGTGAGCCGCACGAAGAGTTTATTCTCATGATCCCGATGGTGCCGCGCGGGCGAGACAATATGATCTCCTGGCTCGCCGCCCGCTGCGACGGCGAGAATTACGGGCGTATTATTGAATACGCTTTCTCGAAGGAAAAGCTGGTCTACGGCCCGTACCAGATCGAAGCTCGTATCAACCAAAATCCGGTGATCTCGCGCCAGATTTCGCTTTGGAACCAGATGGGGTCGCGGGTCGTGCTTGGCAATATGATGGTAATCCCCATCGCCGACACGCTGCTCTACGTTGAGCCGCTCTATCTGCGCGCGGAAAACGGGCAATTGCCGGAGTTACAGAGGGTGATAGCTGCCTACGAAGACCGGGTGACGATGGGCGAGGACCTCGACGACGCGCTTGCGCAACTCTTCGGAGCGCCGGCCGGAGCAGGGGTTGAGGCCGCTCACGCGGTGCAGCCGGTCGCCCCTCACGCCGCCGCGGCGCCGGGGCCGCCGTCCGCCAATGCTCTGAGCGCCGCCGGCGACGCGTATCAGCGCGCGCTTGAAGCGCTGCGCGCGGGTAACTGGGCCGAGTTTGGCGCCCAGATGCAGAAGCTCGGCCAGGTGTTGGGTCAACCGGCTACCCAGTGAGGCGCTTTCCTGGGCGCGGAGATCAAACCGTCGCCGCGAATCGTTCAACGCTATTCTTTCTCCACGCTCATGCCTGCCCCGAAGGCTTTCCCAAAAGACGACCTTGACGCAGAGCTGGAAGGGCTTGTCCGCTGCGTCTTAAAGGCCTGCTCGTGGAGAGCGGGCTTTATAGCCTACCGGTGCCGGCTTGGCGACGGCTTGGTGCGTGTCGCGCTTAGCGCTCGGACCGTCCGGTATCTGCGCGAGCGGCTCGAAGGGCTCTTTTCGCCCAACCGCGAGGCGTCGGATCCCGTCGGTGAATCTACGATACGTCTGCCCGCCGCGGACCTTGCTTCAGTTGCAGGCTTGAGTGACGAAGTTTCTCTCGCGAGCTGCCTGGTCGCCGCTTCGGCTTACCGCCGACCTAACGCAGTCGTGGCGGCTGTGATGACCGATGGGGCGCGACAGGATGGGGAAGCCGAGGCGGCGACAAAACTTGGCGCCCGGGCCGCTTTGCTCAGTATAACGAGCCGTGAGCTGGCCAAAGCGAACGCGCTGTGGCGCGAGCATGCGCTCGCCGCAGGCGATGATTTGACGCGCGAGCGTCAAGTCAGCCGCGACGAGGCGCGGGAGCGCGAACGGCTCGGCAAGGCTCTTGCGGGTTTGGGCGGGCTCCCGCGGCGCGCCAGATTTCATCGGCTCGGCGAGATGGCTGGGCACTTCGCAAGAGCGCCGGCCTGGGCGTTGGCCGTTGACGAGGGCAACGGGCTCACATTAAAGGCTAGTTTTGGCCTGCGCTCGCTGCCCGCGTTGGGTCTCGCGAGCGCCCTCTACGCCAGCTACGACCGCCGCGCGACTATCGTCAGGCGCGCGACGGTAGTGTCGTTGCGGTCCGGCGGCGAAGCTGCCTCGGTCGATCGTGTCGAAGCGCCACCTCCGACTTCCACGAAGGCCGAAGTTAACCGACGACACGACAATCTAAGGACCGTCGCAGATCTGGGCCGGCGCGCCTGGGCTGAAGACGTTCTGTTACTCAAGCAAGGCTTTGCCGCCTACGTCGTCGTGCCTTTCGCGCGCGGCGCGATCATGCTTGCCCACGCCGACCGGCAGCAATTGCGACTGGTGAGCCGAGTTCGAGCCTTTATCGCGGCTGCGGAGCCCACATTAAATGCCTGGCTGCTCGAAGAGGAGGTTGAGCGCTATCGCGCATTGGTTCGTAGATTAGGTTTGCGGATGCTCAACGCCGCTGACCTTGAGCGAGCGCGTATCGCGCGCGAACTCCACGACGATCAAGCCCAGCTTTTGGCGGCAATAAAGCTAGCGTTGGGCTTGCCGAAGACCAAAGCAAAAAGCCTGGTGGCCCAAGTGGAGCGCGAATTGCGGGGGCGTGTTTCGGCTCTGCGCCCGTTGCCGGTGGGCCGCATCTCCCTGAAAGGTGCTATAGAGCGCGAACTGGAGCGTCTCAGGGCCGCCGGAATCAAAGCCAAATTATTGTCCGACGTTTCGGAGCGGGCTTTGAATAAGACTGTGCGCCACACCTGCTTTCAAGTAGTCCGCGAGGCGTTGGCGAACGTGGCAAGACATGCCGTTGCTACCGAAGTCACGGTCAGAATGGAGCGCCGCGACGGCGCCCTCGTGCTCGATGTGACAAACGACGGCGTCGAGACGCGCGGCGCCATGGCCGGCAAGGGCGTCGGGCTGACCGGATTGAACGAGCGCCTTGCGCTGCTCGGCGGCAACTGTCGCTTTATCGTGGGCCGGCGCAAGAGCAGATTGCTGGCCGAAATTCCGTATGTCCGTCGATGAGCACCGGGGGTAAGCGTCTACGAGTGTTAATCGCCGACGACCATAGAATGGTGCGTGAGGGGCTGCGCTTGGTCCTGGAACCGGAATGCGAGGTGATAGCGCAGGCCGCGACCAGCGGCGAGGCGCTCTCGCTTGCGCTCAAGGAGCGGCCTGACGTGGTGGTGATGGACATCGGAATGCCGGGTGTGGGCGGAATCGACGCGGCGCGTCGATTATCCAAACAGGCCCCACAGATAAAGATTCTGTTTCTAAGCCAGTATGATGACGAGGAGTACGTGCTGGAGACGTTTGCCGAGGCCCGGGCGGCGGGTTATGTGCTCAAGGGCGACGCGGCCGATGAACTGCTTGCCGCGCTGCGCGCCGTACGTGACGGCAAACGCTATATAAGTCCGTCGATCGCTCCGATCATTCTGCGCCGCCTTCACGCTAGAACGAGCGACGACTCCGAGGCGGTTGTATTGAGCCGACAGGAGCGGGCGGTCCTCAAGCTGATAGGCGAGGGCGCCACCGCGAAAGAAATCGCCACGCAATTGGGGATTAGCCCAAAAACCGCTCAGATTCATCGCGCGAATCTGATGGCCAAGCTTAACACGCGCTCAACCGCGGGATTGGTGCGATGGGCGATTAAGCATAAAATCATTCGCCTGTAATAGCCGAGCGCTCTCCGCTATGACACTCGAAAATGGTTGATGTGGCTTGTGAAGTGCGTGGTGAAGCCGCCGCGGTTGGCTTGGCTCTCGCGACTTTGCGCGGTGCGACGGCCGTATCCCAGAGCTGTTTAGCCAAGACTATCCATGGTTCGTCCGAGCTAACCTAGGATCACGCCCGCACATGGGTGATGCGGCCGAGCGCATTCAGGTTCGGCCCCGAAACGTTTATCCGATGATTCCCTTGGGCGATGACGTCAAAGGCGGGCGCTTTAGCTCGATCAACACGCTTGTGGTTGCCGCGAATATAGCCGTGTTTGGCGCGCAAATTTGGCTGAACGACCAGGCAAACTTCCTGATCTCGTCATTCGGGCTAGTGCCGGCGAAGATGGTCGAATTTTTCTACCATCCGGTGGCCGCCGGCTTGGATCAGCCGATAACCTTGGTGACGTCGATTTTCATCCACGTGGGCGTGCTTCATCTGGCCGGCAATATGCTATACCTCCTGATATTCGGACCCGCGGTTGAGCGACGTTTCGGGCATACGTCGTTTTTCATGTTTTATCTGTGCGCGGGGATTGCGGCGGGCCTGGCGACGGTATGGATGTCACCGCAATCGACCGTTCCGGTCGTTGGAGCCAGCGGCGCGATCGCTGGCGTGTTGGGAGCGTACTTCGTGTTGTACCCGCGCGCGCGGATATTGACGGTTTTGCCGGCCCCTTTGGTGCTGACTGCGGTGCGCGTGCCGGCGGTGGCGTATCTCCTCTTTTGGTTCGCATTGCAGCTTTACGCAGGTTCGTCCGCCCCAAGACAAGCCACCACGGGAGCGGTGGCCTGGTGGGCGCACGTCGGCGGATTCCTGTTCGGAATCGGCTTGGCGCCTTTGATCGCAAGTGCGGCACCGGCCGGTGGCCGCAAGACTGAGCGTGCGCCGGCGGCTCGCCCGCGCAAGAAACGCGAGCGTTGAGCGTGCGCATGAGATAACGTCCGAGGAGATGCAGTTAAGACGGCCTCGGGCGTCATCGTCTTCAGGCGTTGGCGGGTTTCTGTGAAGGGGTCAGCGGTTGAGCGAAACGGTCGCGGCAAGGGCCGGCCTCTTGTTGCGTCTGCGCATCCGGCGGCGGAAGGTAGGAGCATTCGCGGACCGTACGGGCGCCGCATGATTAGGCTTGGTGCGCAAGCTGTATAGAGGGCAGGCGTAACTTGTGATTTCGACGAGCGAGATACTGACGCGAGTACCGCCGCAGAACCTAGAGGCGGAGGAATCCGTTCTCGGTGCGGTGCTCCTCGCCAACGAAAGCATCTACGACGCTCTGATGATCATCGCTCCAGAGGACTTCTACCGAGAAGCGAATCGGATCATCTTCAAGACTATGGTCGAGCTTGCCGACCGCAGCCAGCCGGTTGACGCGATCACGCTCACGGAGGCCTTGCGCGCGCAGAGCGTGCTGGAGGAGGTCGGCGGCGCGGCTTATATCGCGCAGTTGGTGGCGCGCGTGCCGACCGCCGCCAACATCGCATATTACGCTCGCATCGTGCGCGAGAAATCAGTGCTGCGCCGCTTGGTGGGCGCTTGCACCGGCATCGCCTCAGAGGCCTACGAGCGCCAGAGCGACGTTGACGAATTCCTCGACGAAGCGGAGCATCGCATCTTCGAAATCGCCGAGCGGCGAATCACGCCAGCTTTTCACAAGATGCACGACCTCACCAAAGAGTCGCTCAAGATGGTCGAGCAGCTTTACGAACGGCGCGAGTTGGTTACGGGCGTGCCCACCGGCTTCGTCGATGTGGACAGGCTTACCGCGGGCTTGCAGCCTTCGGATTTAATCATTATCGCCGCGCGTCCGAGCATGGGGAAAACCGCGCTTGCTCTCAATATCGCCGCGTACGCGGCGATGGAGGCCGACCAGCCGATGGGCGTGGCGTTCTTCTCGCTGGAAATGGCCAAAGAGCAACTCGTGCTCCGGATGCTCTGCGCGGAGGCGAGGGTTGACAGCGCCAAGGTGCGCAGCGGGTACATCCGGGCGGATGACTTTCCGCGCCTCGCTCAAGCGGCGAGCCGGCTCTCCGAAGCGCCGATCTACGTCGACGACAGCTCCGACACCTCGCCGATCGTGCTCAAGGCGAAATGCCGCCGGCTGGCGCGTGAACGCGGCGTTAATCTGGGGTTGGTAATCGTCGATTATCTGCAATTGATGCGCCCGTCGCGCCAAGCCGAATCACGCGAGCGTGAGATCTCGGAAATCTCACGCTCGCTCAAAGCGTTGGCCAAGGAACTCAAGGTGCCGGTGATCGCGCTCTCTCAGTTGAACCGCCAGGTGGAGACGCGCGCCGATCGCCGCCCGCTGCTTGCCGACTTGCGCGAGTCGGGCGCGATCGAGCAGGACGCTGACGTGATCGCCTTTATCTATCGCGACGAGGTCTACAACAAGAATTCAAAAGACGTCGGCGTGGCGGAAATAATCGTTGCCAAGCAACGAAACGGACCGGTCGACACGGTGAAACTGACCTTCTTGCCGCAATACACTCGTTTTGAAAATTATCTCGCCGAGGTGTCTTACGGCGAGGAGGCTGACGGCTAAGCTTCTCTTTCCCCTTGACGTTCGGATTATCATTGCGGGTCGTCCTCGGCGGGATGATGTGGGGCTTCGTCCTCATCCGTGGAGGTCTCGACGCATTGCACGTCGGCCTTGCCTGACAACTCCGGCTCTATGTAATCGGAAGTTTCGGTTGACGGCGAGACGGGCTCCGGTTCGGCGGGAGATTCCGTGTCAGCGCTGCCCTGTTCCGTCAAGGTGAGCAGCTCCGCGCCGGCCTGCTCCTGCCCGATCGTTTCGCTTGCGGGCTCGTCAGCTTCGCTGGAGTTTCCGGAGGACCCGTCCGTGATCATCTCAAGCGGCAGTTGGCCGGCCAAACTGTCGAGTCCGTCGATTTGGGGTAGGTCCTTGAGGTTGCGGAGGCCAAAGGTTTGCAGGAACTCCGCGGTCGTTGCGTAAAGCAGAGGCCGGCCCGCAACCGCCTTGCGGCCGGCGATTCGAATCAAGCGTCTGGCCAACAGCGTGTCGAGCACTCCGCCGGAATCCACGCCTCGCACCAGTTCTATCTCGGCGCGCGTTACCGGCTGGCGATATGCGACGATCGCCAGCGTCTCCAAAAGCGGCCGGCTGAGCCGAGTCTGGCGCGTCACTAGCAGTCTGCGCACGTATGCGGCGTTCTCCAGCGCAGTGCGCAACTGGTAGCCGCCGGCGATTTGCTCGATTACGATCCCGCGGCGCGCCTCCGCGTATTCGCGAGCCAAGTCATCGAGGGCGCTTTTAACCTCTTCGAGCGGTACGTCCTCGCAGGCGGCGGCCAGCTTGCTCGCGGAAACCGGTTCTCCGGCGGCGAGCAATAGGCTTTCGAGGATAGCTTTCAGTCGCGCGGATTCCACGCTCTATTCGGCGGGTTCAACAGTTGCCGCCGCGCGGGTCTCGAGCCATATCGGCCCGAACGGTTCTTCTTGCGTGGCGGCAAGCGTTTCGTTGCGAAGCAGTTCAAGCAGCGCGAGGAAGGTGGCTATGACGACCGGCCGGTCAGCAAGGTTGTCGAACAGCGCGTTAAACTCAAGCCGTCCCCATCGCTGAAGCGCATCCAGAATAACCGGCACGCGGCTGGCGACCGGAATCGTCGTAACGGCGAAAGGCTTAGGGTTGCGCGCCTCCAACCGCTTTAGCACTTGATTGAGCGCGTCGACCAGGTCCCAGACCGGAGCGGTCTGCAGCAAGGGCGTCTCTTCTTGTGTGCGGCTTAGCCCAGGACCGGCGAACAGATCGCGCCCGAGCAAGGGCCTTTCGGCCAGCTGCTCGGCCGCCTTCCGATATCGTTCATACTCGATCAGACGGTCGATGAGGTCTTGCTTCAGGTCCTCGGCGGTATCGCTGTAGTCGTCATTGTCGGCCGCTCCGGGCAGCAGGGCGAACGATTTGAGGAGCAGCAGAGTCGCCGCCATTACCAAATATTCGCCCGCGACCTCAAGGTCGAGCGCCTCAAAAACCCCGAGGTATTCCATGTACTGTTCGGTGATTACGCTCGCTGTGACTTCCTGCGGATCAAGCTCGTTGCGCTTGATCAAATGGAGCAGCAAATCAAGCGGGCCGTCGAAGACCGGCAGGTGAAACTGCGCGCCGGCCTTGAGTTCGGCGTGCGTCAAAGCTCCGTTGGCCACGTTAACGTCCACCACGCCACCTATAGCAACACCTGTACCAGAAATCTGACGGAGGTGCTAACTAGTCCGCTGATCCAGTTGCTCCAGAGGAGAAGGAGTAAAATGAGAATGCCGTAGCGTTCAACCCGCGCAAAGCGCATTCCCAACGCCGGCGGCAAGAGCCCGGTTAGCACTCTTCCGCCGTCTAGCGGAGGCAGGGGAAGCAGGTTGAAAACCCCGAGCATCACATTCACCAAAACCGAGACCTGAAGCACCATCAGCGGCCAAAGCTGCCATGCCTCACCAGGAGTTGCGCGCACGGCGCGCAGCAATTGCGCGCTAATTGCCGCGAGGGCGAAGTTTGTGAGAGGTCCCGCCGCCGCCACAGCCACCATGCCCCAGCGCGGATTATGCAGCCGTCCGAAGTTTACCGGCACCGGCTTGGCGTAGCCGAACACTGGAAACCCCATCACCATCAGCATAACCGGCAGCAGCACGGTGCCGAAAGGATCGATATGGCTCATAGGGTTGAGCGTCAACCGACCAGCGCGCTGAGCCGTGTTGTCGCCGAGGCCGTAGGCGACAACGCCGTGAGATAACTCGTGAAGTACGATGGCGATCAGGGTTGGCAGACCCCAGATCGAAATTTTCACTGCTACTTGAGCAAAATTTGGCATAGGCGGCCGCTTCGCAAGTCAGGGGCTCGTTTGAAGTCTGGCGCGTGGATGAGAGGCGCAGTAAATCCGCCGCAGGTGGCGATTGGACAGGTGGGTGTAGATCTGAGTGGTGGAAATGTCGCGATGGCCGAGCAGTTCCTGCACCGCCCTCAGGTCGGCTCCGTTCTCCAGCAGATGCGTCGCGAATGAGTGACGCAGCGTGTGCGGGCTAACCCAGCTCAGGCGGGGGTTGAGCAGAGCCCAGCCTTTGAGCGCCCTGAAGAACGTCTGCCGCGTGAGCGGGTGTCCGCTTCGGCCGACAAACAGCCAGCGGCTGGTTGCGTCCTTGAGCAGGGCCGGACGTCCGTCGGCGAGATATTCTTCCAATGCCTGTCGGGCGGCGCGCCCAATCGGAGTCATCCGCTCCCTTCCGCCTTTGCCCAGCGTTATCAGAGTGCCTTCTTGCAGGTTCAAGTGCGCCAACTCGAGGGCGACCAACTCCGACACGCGCAGGCCGCATCCGTACGCCGTTTCGAGCATTGCCTTGTCGCGCAGGCCGCGAGGAGACGCCGTATCGATTGCGTCTATGAGCGCTTCGATGTCGGCGGGCGAGAGAGTGCGCGGTAAAGGACGTGACCGCGCGCGCAGTCTTATCCCCGCGATAGGATCGTCAGCAATATGTCCGTCATCGACGAGTCCGCGAACCAGGCCGCGCAGGCTGGCCAGATAGCGCCGCTGGCTGGACGGCGAAAGGCCGCGCGCGCTGAGGCTCTGCATATAAAGACCAATCTCCGCTGTCGTGAGCTGAGGCGGTGCGATGCCACGCTCGATGCAGAAGCGGGCGAAGTCGGCGAGGTCGCGCGCATAACCTTCCAGCGAGTTGCGAGCCAAGCCGCGCTCGGTCGCCAGCAGCGCCAGATGGCGGTCGATCGCTTCGTCCCAGGATGGGCCGGGCGTCATCGCTCGTGCGTACCTAGCGGCGAGGTCGCTCGCGTCTATGAAGGCGCCGGTTCATCTTGCCTTGCCTCTAGCGAGCCTTCGTTGAGATGGGCCAGCAGCGCGCGGCGAATTTCTTCTATTTGGTCGGCGTCCGCAAGTTTATTGCCGTCCTGGCCGCTGACATAGAAAACGTCGAGCGCGCGGTCAGCATATGTTGAAATTCGCGCGAGATGAATTCTGATGCCCAGCTTGTAAAGCTGGTGAGTTATGGTGAACAGCAGCCCGAGCCGATCCTGCGTGAAGACATCGATAACGGTGAACCTTTCGGAGGCGCGGTTGTCAACCGTTACTTCGGTGGGAAATCGCGGCGCATGCCTTTTCTGCTGCCAGACCGGCTGCCGTTGAGAATTGACGACCAGCTTTTCCACGTCCTGGCGCCCTTCCAGCACACCGAGCAGATTGTCTTCGACTCGATTCCAGCGCTCTTCGTCGAGCGCCAAGGGTGCCTCGCCCGGCGAGTGGGAGACGCGAAAGACGTCGAGCGCAACTCCATCGCGCGTGGTATTGATTCGCGCCGACAGAATGTTGAGGTTGTTCGCGGTGAGCACGCCCGCGATCTTCGAGAACAGACCGGGCTGGTCGCGCGTGACAACGCTGAACTCGGTGAACTGAAGCTGGGAAAAATGCCGATGGCGGCACTTGAGCGGCTCGTCGCCCAAGGCGTTTAGCAGGTCGAAGTGAAGCGGGATGTCGTGCTCGCCTACGCTCAAAAAATAGCGCTCCGGCATCCGGTCAAGAAACCGCTCGACCGCCGCCGGGTCGCTGCCCGCGAGCTGCTCGCGCGCGGCCTGTTTGGCGGCGGCCATGCTCCGTTGCGGATCGACCGCCTCACGGTCGCCGTGTTCAAGCTCATGCAGCGTTCGCATGTAAAGCTCGCTTAGCAATACGTCGCGCCAGTTGTTATACACGTTCGGTGCCACCGCTTTCATGTCGGCGTAAGTGAGTACGTAAAGGGCCTTTAGCCGTTCGATCGAGCCAAGGGCGCGGGTGAATTCGCTGACGGTGCGTTCGTCCTGCAAGTCGCGCTTATGCACGATCTGAGACATGAGCAGATGATTGCGCACGAGAAAGACGACCAACTCTATCTTTTCCTGGTCAAGTCCCATACGTCGCGCGATCGCCTCGGCCAGCGCGGCACTGCGCTCATGATGGTGGCTGCCCTGCCCTTTGCCGATATCGTGCAGCAACAAGGCGAGATACACGGCCGCGACGCATTGCAGGTCGCGCGCAACCTCGGTCAGCAGCGGGGTCCGCTCGCGATGGCGTCCCGCCTGCAATTCCTGCAGCTCGCGCACCGCGGCGAGCGAGTGACGATCTACCGTGTAGATATGGTAGAGGTCCTGCAGCGGTCTGGCGTATAGTCGTCCGAACTCCGGAATCAGCGCTCCAAGCACGCCCGAGCGATGCATCAGCTCCAGCGTCTCGGCGACGTGCCCTTTGCCCTCGAGAATCCCGAAAAAGGCGTGGCCTATCCAGGGATCGTTGCGCTTCGACTCGTCGATCAAGCCCAGGCAATCACGGACGAGCTGATAGGTAGAGCCTGCGAGGTCAACCCGATGGCGCTGGCAATCAGCAAAGATAGTGACCAGATTGAGCGGGTCCCGCCGAAAAAAGTCCGCCGATGAAACGGTCAGCAGGTCGCGTTGGATGAAAACCCCAGGGCGAATCTGCCTGCTTATGCTTCGGCCATAGACCGCGGGCGGTCGGGTCTCGTCGATGACGCGGGCGATAAAGCTTTCCGCGAACATATGGACAGTATTGGCGTGCTCGTAGTACTGGCGCATCAGGGCCTGACTCGGACTTAGACCGTCGTCGGCCTGAAAGCCCAGCAGGGGCGCGACGCGATCCTGGTACTCGAAGGTCAGTTGGTCGAAATGACGACCGCTCAGGTAGTGCAGCGAGTTGCGCACGCGCCATAGGAACTCGCGCGCGGCGAGCACCTGATCGAGTTCCTGGCTCGACACGATCGCGCGTTGCGCCAGCTCATCCAGCGCCGCGACTTTGTACTTGACCTTCGCCACCCACATCGCGGTGTGCAAGTCTCTAAGTCCACCTTCGCCCTCTTTGATGTGCGGCTCGAGCAGATAGACCGAATCGCCATACCGAGCATGTCGGGCGCGGCTTTCCTCCAGCTTGGCGCGAAAGAATTTTTGTTGGCTGCGATTGATCACTTGGCTGGTCATCATCGAGCGGAACTCGTCGTACAGCCCTTGATCGCCAGCAATAAAGCGCGTGTCCAACAACGCCGTTTTCTCTTTGAAGTCGACGTTGGCCATGGCCTGGGACTCGCGGATATTGCGCACTGCGTGCCCGACCGTCAGACCGACGTCCCATAGTGCGTGAAGGATGATTTCCGCGACGATTTCGCAGTACGGCCCCGGTTTCCAGCTATTGAGGAACAGCAGGTCGATGTCGGAACACGGGTTGAGTTCCCCGCGACCGTAGCCGCCGCGGGCAATCACCGTGAGGCCGCCGTGCAAGCGCGGCATTCTGCGCCCGTGTTCAGCGTCGGCATGCCTGAACAGGGCTACGATCAGCTTGTCGGCGTGCGCGGTCAGTTCGCGTACGATTTCGCCGCCGCCAGCGCCTGCAAAATGCCTTTCCTTCGAATAGTCCCACACCGCGCGCCAATACTCGCCGGCCACGACACCCGGGCGGACGTTCGCCTCCATTCGCTCGAACAGGTCGGTCTCGGAAGCGTTGCGCAGGTCGGCTTGCTCCTTTGGCGCCGGTTTCATATATGGCGCGCCGGGTTGGCCGACCTCCGTTGGGCTAATTGGCGCTGAAGCGGTATAGGGCTCATCAACCACTAAGTGATTATCGCAAAATTCGCATTCCGTCTGCTATTCCATCGCTCGCCTACTCTGGCCGGCGCTGTTTACGAGCGGATTTGCGTTAGATTAGCAGAAGTTCACGCGCATTGCGCACGTCGCAGATGCGTCGTGCGCACCTTTGGCAGCGTCAGCCGTCGATCACTATGGTGGTGCGGCGCTGGTGCGCAGGTGAGCGTGCACGCCGGTCCTGGAATGCACGCGGGCTACCGATCTCGCGCCGTCGTCGCTGTCGTAAGGGAGCCCGTCAGGCGTTAACTCGCAAGATTGCGGCGCCTTTTATTTGGTCATGCTTAAGCATGGCGAGCGCCTGATTTGCTTCGCTGAGCGGGAACGGCACGGTAGCGGTTTTCACCGGGATTTTCGCCGCCAGGCTTAGGAACTCCTCGGCGTCGGCGCGAGTGTTAGCCGTCACCGAGCGCAGCTCCTTCTCCATGAATAGATGGCGCGCGTAGTTCAGCGCCGGGATGTCCGTCAGATGGATCCCGGCAATCGCCAGTACCCCTGCCGGAGCCAACGCCGCCAGCGCCGGCGGCACCAGTTCGCCGACCGGTGCGAATAAGATCGCCGAGTCGAGCGCGGCGGGCGGCTGCTCATTCGCGCTGCCTATCCAGTCGGCGCCGAGCGCCTGGGCCAGGTCGCGGTGGCCTCCGGCGCGGCTCATCACGAATACCTTACAGCCCCAGTACTTGGCGACCTGGATCGCGATATGCGCCGAGCCGCCAAAACCGTAGAGCCCAAGGGTGCAGCCGGGTCGCACGGCGGCGCGCTTGAGCGCTCGGTAACCTATAATTCCGGCGCATAGAAGCGGCGCCAACTCCTGGTCGCCGAGGCTTTGGGGAACTGCGTAGGCAAAATCTTCGCGTACGACCGTCAACTCGGCGTAGCCGCCGTCCTCGTCGTAGCCGGTAAAACGCGCCTTGGGGCAAAGGTTCTCGCGCCCCCCACGGCACCAAGCACACTCTGCGCAAGTTTCTCTGAGCCACGCGATTCCGACTCGTGCTCCGACTTTGAAACGCCCACAACCCGCGCCTAAGCTCTCGACGACGCCGACGACCTCATGCCCCGGGATAATTCTCGGTCGGCGCGGCGGCAGATCGCCTTCGGCGACATGCAAATCGGTGCGGCACACTCCGCACGCGCTCACCCGCACCAGAATTTCGTGCGGACCGGGGATTGGCGGGTCAAGTTCGACCGCGCGCAGGGGCGCTGACTCGATCTGGCCCGGCCCAAAGACCGCCATTGCTTTCATGCGCGTTTATCGACTCAGATTCTATTTCCAGACCTAGCCGGAAGAGAGATCGCTCCAGTACACCAGCCGCAGCCCTTCGCAATCGCGAAAACGCCCCATAATAATCGAGACAATATCCGAAACATAACCGAGACCGAGGATGCCGCCGGTCAAAAGCCACAGCGCGCCCGTCCACACCTTGCCGACGTAAAAGCGATGAGCGCCGAGATAGCCCAGAAAGACGCAGAGCAAGAGGGCGAGCAGACGCGAGTAGTCTGACACTTCCTCGTATTCCCGAGACTTTCGGCCTTGCGGGGCCGGTCGAACGAACTTCCCGCAGCCCGCGCAATAAGGGGCGTCCGGCACCACTTTCGACCCGCACCACCCGCATACATTTGTGGCTTCATCCATGCGCAGCAAATTTCGTTCAATTCGGCGCGCGGAACGGGCCGTTTCCAGGTTTGGCCAAGCGAGGCTATAGCTCGAACTCGGCGGTCTCCAGCAAGCGCGCGACCTTATAGAGGAAGCGATTGCCGAGCACGCCGTCGACCACCCGATGGTCATACGAGCAAGTCAGGTACATCACGGTGCGGATCGCGATCGCGTCCTCGCCGTCGCGTTCGATCACTACCGGCTCCTTGCGCACCTCACCCATCCGCAAAATAGCAACCTGCGGCTGATTGATTATCGCGAAGCCGAACAGATTTCCCTCGCGGCCCGGATTGGAGACCGTGAAGCTCCCTCCGGCGAGATCGTCCGCCGTGAGCCGCTTTTCGACCGTCTTACGACGCATCGCCTCGATCTCTCTGGCGATTCCCAGCAACGACTTTTGGTCCGCCGATTTTATAACGGGGACGACCAGGCCTTCTTCGCTGTCTACCGCAACCCCCAGATTTATCTCTTTGCGAACGACGAGCGAGTCGCCCACCACGGACGCGTTCATGCGCGGGTATTCCTTAAGCGCTCGTATCGCCGCCATTGCCACAATCGGCAGAAACGTCAGCGAAAAGCCTTCTCGCGCGCGAAAAGCGTCCTTGTGCGCGTCGCGGAAGCGCGCCAGTTGAGTTAGATCCACCTGCGCCACGATCCCGACGTGCGGGGCATGGGTCTTCGAGTAGACCATGTGCTCGGCGATAATTCTGCGCCGTCGCGAGAAGGGTTCGACGATGTCGCCTTCGCGCGGCTCGTACGCCGGTGGCGTATAAGGAGCGGTTATTGCGGGCGCTCGGAGGGATGCGACAGTGCTCGGCCCTGGCGGCACGGCGCGCGGCGGCGCCGAAGGCGCGGATGCGGACGGCTGCTGCGCGGGCGCGGCCATGCCCGCCTTACCGCGGGACGGCGGCGCGCCTTTGCGTGACTCAAGGTAGGCGAGCAAATCGCGTTTAGTCACCCGACCGCCGATTCCGCTGCCGCTAATCTGCGTCACGTCGATATCGTGCTCGGCCGCCATCTTCGCGACCACCGGCGACAATCGGGGAGGCTCATGAGCGGGCGCGCTCGGTGGTGGGGAGCGATCCGTAGCCGGAATTCCAAAAACTTCCTCGCGCGCACCCTGTTCCGGCGTCGCTTCGCTCGCCGGCGGTGTCGGTTCAACGCGCTTGGGCTCGGCCGCCGCCGAAGTCTGGAATGCCGCCTCTGACGGTGCTGCGCTCGCGCCGCCCGCCGGCGCATGCGCCGGCGGTCCCGCCGCGGTCGCGGCCTCTTCCAGCACGGCCAAGCGCGCGCCCACGGGCACGGTTTCGCCTTCACGCACGAGAATGTGCGCAACCGCGCCAGATGCCGGCGAAGGTATCTCGGTGTCTACCTTATCGGTGGAGATTTCGAGCAGCGGCTGGCCTTCCTCGACTCGATCTCCCTGGTTGACCAGCCATTTAGCGACCGTTCCTTCGACTACGCTCTCCCCCATCTGGGGCATCAGGACGTCTACCGCCATCGTCGCTCTTTTAATATGCGGCTAACTGCCGAATCGCCTGTAGAATCTTGGTGGCGTCGGGAAGCACGAATTCTTCAAGCGGCGGGCTGAACGGGTTGTGCGTATCAGCCATCGCCAGTCGCATAATCGGGCCGTCGAGGTATTCAAAGGCCTGTTCCGCGATTACCGCTGAGACCTCGCCGCCAATTCCGCCGGTGAGCCGGTCCTCATGCACGACCAAGATTTTGCCGGTCTTTCGGGCGCTAGCGACAATCGTCTCACGGTCCAGCGGCAAGAGGGTGCGAAGATCGACCACCTCCACCGATAACCCGTCCTCTTTTTCCGCGATTCGCGCCGCGTCAAGCGAGTAATGCAGCGCTCCTCCGTAGGTTATGACGGAAAGATCGCGGCCTTCGTGTTTGACCTCGGCCACACCGATTGGCGTAAGGAAGTCGCCGTCGGGGACGTCTTCTTTGACGCTGCGGTAAAGCCGCTTGTGCTCGAAATAGACCACCGGGTCGTCGTCCCGAATCGCGCTTTTGAGAAGTCCCTTGGCGTCGTAGGCCGTGGCGGGCGCGACCACTTTGAGCCCGGGCACCCGTGTGAACCATGCTTCGGGATTCTGTGAATGAAACAGCGCGCCATGGACCCCGGCGCCGCTGGGCGCTCGCACCACCAGCGGGCAGGCTGCCTGGCCGCCGTGGCGATAGCGCAGGGTGGCGGCCATATTCACGATCTGGTCGAAGGCGCAGGAGATGAAGTCGGCGAACTGCATCTCCAGTACCGGGCGCATTCCCAGCAGAGCCGCGCCCACGCCTGCGCCGACGATGAGCGATTCGGCGATCGGGGTGTCAATCACGCGATCGGGACCAAACGCTTCCAGCAATCCGTCGGTAACCTTGAAGGCGCCGCCAAGTTCGGCGACGTCTTCGCCCATGACGAAGACGTTGTCGTCGCGGCGCATCTCCTCGAAGAGGGCCTGGTTAATCGCCTTTACGTACGTTACCTCCACCCTCTTGCTCCTCGCGCCTGACAACTGTAACTGGCGTACCGCCCAGCGGGTTACGAACGATGGGCGTCGCGTAAAGGTCCGTCAATGCTTCTTCGGGGGCGGGATAGGGGCTCTGTTCGGCGAAATCGACCGCCTGCTGCACGATCGCGTGAACCTTCTGATCGATTTGCTCGCGTGCGGCTGCCAGATCGTAGCCCTTTTTTTGTAGGTAAAACTCGTAGGTCTGGATCGGATCGCGGCTTTCCCACGCGACCAACTCTTCTTTGCTGCGGTAGAGTGCGGGATCATGCTCGCTGTGCCCGTGGTAGCGGTAAGTCTTGCACTCGATCAACGCGGGTCCCTCGCCTGCGCGGATCCTGCTCACCACCGCGCGGCTTAGCTGGAGGACGGCGAGAAGGTCATTGCCCGGGCACACATGCCCGCGAAAGCCGTAAGCCTGCGCGCGGTCGGCAACGTTTTCTATCGCCATCTGCTTTTCGATGGGAGTCGAGTAGGCGTAGCGGTTGTTTTCGCATACGAAGAGCACGGGCAACTTGCGCACGCCGGCAAAGTTCATCGCTTCGTGCACGTCTCCGCGCGAGGAAGTCCCTTCGCCGAAGAATGCGACCGCGATACGCGGCTCTCGCTTTAGCTGAAACTTTAGCGCCGCCCCCACTGCGACCGGCAAAGACGACCCTAGCATCGAGGTGGATCCGTACACGCCGTGCTCGACATCGCCGGCATGGAGAAAAGAGTCCTTGCCGCGAGAAAAGCCGCGTTCCTTCCCCATCAGTTGCGCCATCAGCCGCCCCGGGTCCGCGCCCCGCAGCAAAAACACGCCGAGGTCGCGATGGAGCGGAAAGACTACGTCATCGGGCTTAAGCGGCGCGCAAATTCCGGCCACGATAGCCTCTTGGCCGGCACCTGAATAGACGCCGCCGAGGATTTTGTTTTGCCGATGCAGGCGCGAAACGCGCTCCTCGAAGGCGCGCACCAGCTTCATCCAGTAGTAGTACTCAAGGTCAGGGTCGCCCTGGCTGAGGACGTCGAAACCGGCCAGCGCCTCGGGCTTTCTGGCTGCTTCCATACCACGGGCCTCGCTAGTGAAATCTTACCGCTTAGAGGAGAATCGAGCTATACGGGAAGAGCCGTTGCATCATGCCAGCCTTTGAGCCTTTTTGTTACGCTCGTGTTGCAAGGGCATGCGAATGAGTGACGCTCGGCGTGTCCACGATAGCCTGCTCGGCCTTGACCAGCGCTTATAATTGCAGCGCGTCAAGTTATATTTTATTTAAGTAAAGCGTCTGGGCTCCGGGGAGGGAGCGGTCAATGAACGACGAACTTCGCAAGCGTGCCAAGAAGCTCGGTAAGGGAAACTTTTACGATGATTTTCACGTCGGCCAAGTGTTTGAGCATCACTGGGGCCGGACCATCAACGAAGGTGACAACAGTCTTTTCAGCGCCGCCACGATGAGCTACAACCCGATGTACTTCAACGCGGAAGTCGCGCGCGCGCATGGCCATCCTGGCACGGTGGTCAATCCGATGCTCGTTTTCTTGACCGTTTTTGGCCTCTCCGTGGAGGACCTCAGCGAGGCCGGAGGGCTGTTCTTGGGTGTAGAAAACCTTACGTTCCATCGTTCCGTATATCCGACCGACACGCTCTACGCGCGCAGCACGGTTCTTGAGGTGCGGGAGTCGACGAGCCGGCCTGACAGCGGAATAGTCAGCTGGCATACGGAGGGTTTCGATCAGCAGGGACGGCTCGTGATCGACTTTCGACGCACCAACCTAATCCCCAGGCGGAGGGCCGCAAAATGAGCTACTTGACCGAAGAACGCAAGCTAATCCAGCGAACCGCGCGCGAGTTCGCGATGAACGAGGTGTTGCCGGTCGCCAATGAGCTCGATCCGGTGCAGGGCGACATTCCGATGGATCTGCGCCGCAAGATGGCCGATATGGGTTACTTCGGCGTGCTTATCCCGCAAGAATACGGCGGCTTGGGGCTCGGCACCTTCGAGTATTCGCTCATCACCGAGGAGTTGGCGCGCGCCTGGATGAGCGTGGCGAGCATCATCGCGCGCGGCAACGGCATCTGGGGCCAGCTCAGTCCGGAGCAGAAACGCAAATATTATCCGCCGATGGCGCGCGGCGAGTTGCTCGGGGCCTTCTCGCTTTCCGAACCCGGCGCGGGCTCCGACCTGGCGTCGCTTTCCTGCCGCGCGGTGCGCGAGGGAGACGAGTGGGTGATCAACGGCAGCAAGACCTGGGTCACCTTCGCCGATGGCGCCGATTTCATCCAGCTTTTCGCGCGCACGCAGCCCGCGAAAGATGAAAAACGGCGCTACCTTGGAATCAGTCAGTTCATCATCTTCAAGCCGCGCGGCCAACTGCCGGACGGTGTGAACGGCTCGCCGATTCGCAAAATCGGCTACTTTGGCTGGAAGACTTGGGAACTTAACTTCGACCACTGCCGCGTGCCGGCCTCGGCGTTGATTGGCGAAGAAGGTCGCGGCTTTTACGCCATGATGAGCGGACTTGAGCTGGCTCGCCTCCACACGGCGGCGCGCGCCATTGGCTTGGCGCGCGGGGCGTTGGAGGATGCGATCAGCTACGCGCGCACCCGCGTGCAATTCAAGCAACCGATCGCCGAGTTCCAGGCGATTCGCTTTCAGCTTGCCGAGATGGCGAGCGAGATCGAAGCGGCGCGGCAATTGATGTACTTCGTTGCGACCGAGCTCGACGGGAAACGCCGCTGTGACAAGGAAGCCTCGATGGTTAAGTGGTTCGCCTCCGAGATGGCCGAACGCGTGACCAGCGCGGCGCTGCAGATTCACGGCGGTTACGGCTACACCAAGGAATTCGCGGTTGAGCGATACTGGCGTGATGCGCGGTTGACCAAGATTTTCGAGGGCACCTCGCAAATCCAGCTGCGGGTCATCTCCGACCGGCTCTTGGAGGATCGCCAATGACCATCCGAACCGCCGCGCTAACCGGGGCGCGCAACTACTACGAGGATTTTGCCGTGGGCGATGTCTACGAGCACGCGCGCGGCAAAACGGTGACCGAGTTCGACAACGTGATCATCACGAACTTGGTGATGAACACGGCGCAGGCTCATTTCAACGAGCACTTTGCGGCTTCGATGCCGTATAAGAGACGGATCGTCTTCGGTGGCGTGACGGCGGCGTTGGTGATAGGTCTGGCGATGCAGGATACCGGCGAGAACGCGCTGCGTGAGGTGGGGCTCGACAAAGTGCGCCTTTCCTCTCCGGTTTTCCACGGGGATACGCTTTACGCTTTCAGCGAGGTGCTGGGCAAAAGCGCGCCGGCGGTTGACCGCGAGACTTTGATCGAGGCCGGGGAGGTGCGCTTTCGCCACTGGGGGGTGAATCAGGACGGCAAGACGGTTTTCGAGGCGGAGCGACGCGCGTTAATAAAGATGCGCCCGGCCGGCGCCGGCGCGTAGGCTGGCCGAAGTCAGTCGCATCGCTCATCTGGGGAATTTTCTCATCGGGAGACCTTGCGCGGCGAAGCGGACCGCTCGCCGGGTCACGTATCTTGCGGTGTTTCGGCCACGGTTTGCACGGCCGACACGGTTGGCCTATAAACGAAAGCTATGGGGTGCGTAACCAGAGGAAGCTTGGCTCAATCCACGCCGTCGCATGCGGGAAGGATAGGGCGAATCTTGCGCGCCGCGATTGACGGCGCCAAGCTTGAAGAGCCCGATCTGGTCGCGCTCCTCGAATGCGCCGACCATGAGACGGATGAGTTGCTCGCTGCAGCCGGAACGTTGCGCGATCGCGCGAAAGGTCGCGACGTTACGTACTCGCCGAAAGTGTTCTTGCCGATTACGAACCTATGCCGGGACCGTTGCACTTATTGTACCTTCCGCAAGGACCCGGGCGACCCCGACGCCTGGACGATGAACCCGACGGAGATCGTCGATTGGTCGCGCCGCGGCCGGGAATTGGGCTGTCTCGAAGCGCTGATGTGCCTGGGAGATAAACCTGAGCGGGCGTTCAAGCAATTCCGGCAAACGCTGAACTCGCTGGGCGCGAACACCACGACGGAGTACGTGGCTCGCGCTTGCGAACTTGCTCTGGCCGAGGGGCTTTTGCCGCATACCAACGCAGGCGTTATGACCGCCGAGGAGCTCTCACTGTTGCGCCCGCTCAACGTGAGCATGGGCCTGATGCTCGAGAACGTTTCGCCGCGCCTGCGCGGACGCGGTCAGGTTCATCAGCACGCCCCAGACAAGGAACCTCGTGTGCGGCTTAAGATGATTGAGGATGCGGGTCGGCTGGAGATTCCGTTTACGACCGGTATCCTCATCGGAATCGGCGAGAATATCGTCGAGCGCGCGCAAAGCCTGCTCGCTATCCGAGAGATGCATGCCCGTTACGGTCACATCCAAGAGGTTATCATCCAGAATTTTCGCGCCAAGCCGGACACGACGATGGCGGGTGCGCCGGAGCCGGGTGCGCTCGACATGGCGCGAACGATCGCAACGGCGCGCCTGGCACTGGGTGCGGAAATGAATATCCAAGCGCCGCCTAATCTTTCACCCGCCGACGTGGAGCTTTTCTTGCGCGCGGGCATCAACGATTTCGGCGGCATCTCACCGCTCACCAAGGACTATGTCAATCCCGAAGCGCCCTGGCCGCACGTCGCGCGTCTGGCCGAGCGGTGCGCTCAGGCGGGGTTTCGGCTCAAGCCGCGGCTTGCGGTTTACCCAGAGTACATCGGTGAGCGCTGGTTAAGCCCGGCGCTGATCCCGCTGGTGGAAGATCTTCAGCGGCGAATCGGCGCCGATGGGCAAACGGAACCAGAGCGCGGAGCGGCCTGAACTCGCGATAGCGAAGGAGGTGCAAGGTGAAGCTGGCGCATCTCAAAGAGTATGTAGACGAAATCGAAGCGACGCCTCTCGACGCGTTGATGGGCCTGACCTCGGCGCCGGTCAGGGCCGCCCTCGATAAGAGCCTTTCCCACCGCGAGCTTACCCGGGACGATGGGCTCGCGTTGTACGCCGCCGAGGGTGACGAC